>CAYQZK010000244.1:0-1572 GCA_964422015.1 uncultured Methylotenera sp. | reverse complement strand
CCGGCAGGTAGTCGGCAATGCAGTGGCGTATTCTTGCTGCAATCTCTCCTAAATCAAACTCTGGTGTACTGGCATAAGGAACTGCAAAGCCACCACCGATGTTTATGAAATCCACATCAAACGCCTGTCGTGCTGCTTCCCAAACAGCGGCAACGGTTTGTATGGCTTCATCCCATGTTGAAAGACGTAAACATTGTGACCCTGTGTGGAAAGTAAACCCAATCGGTTTTAAACCATGTTGTGCCGCATAGTGCATCAATTCCAGCCCATATTCCGCGGTTACACCGAACTTGCCAGACAATGGTATCATCGAACCTGTGGAAGGCACTTCTATCCGAATATAAATCTCAACTGGGGTTTTGAAATATGCTATTTTGTCAATTTCAGCCAGAGAATCGCAGGCAAAGCAACTTACTCCTGATTGTAAGGCAAATTGAATTGCATCCATTGATTTAATTGGATGCGAATAGAAAATCTGATATGGCTTAACACCTATTTCCAACAGCGTTTTAAGGTGCATTGTTGAAACTACACAAAAATATGCTCCAGCATCAACCAACCTTTTGGCAAATGTCAGATGGGGATTTGCTTTAAAAGCATAGGCAACGGTTGCATAATCAAAAATTTCTCTAAATTTAAGATAATTAGTTGCTATAATTTCTGGGTCAAACAACCAGCATGGTGTTGTCAACTTATCCAAAATAGACATTAAAACTCTCAAAGTAAACTCAAATAGAATATTAAAACTCTCAAAGTAAACTCAAATAGAATATTAGAACTGGCAAGTAAAAACATTAAACTCCATCCCATTTCGGGAGGTCTGGGCGATGTTTTAAAAATATGACTTAAGTTCACCGGATCGACGCACATCCAAAGTTGCACAATGAAAACCGCCGATAAACGGATAGTAGTCTTCAAAATCACAGAGAATTGGTTTAAAGCCCCAGTTTTTGAGAGCTTTAATCAAAGGCTCCTGTCGTTCTTCAACTACGATTCGTTGTTCATCTAACATCAAGGTATTGATACTTATCCAGTTACTCATCAGACGCGGGCGGGCTTTATATGGCACTGGTTCAGGTGCGATCAGCACGTCCCAGCTTTTAAAAATCTCCGGCAATTTGTTTACATCAGTAAAGGTAGCATTAACAAGAACTTTTCCCGGGGCAAGCGGCATCAAGGTGGTATCAATATGGGCGGGTTTTGGATCAAGACTTTTGATTAGATGAATTTTGTAGTCATTACCAAGATGGCGTTGAAGCCAGCTAACACCCATTTGGTTAGTAAGATGAGTGAGTTGACCAATAATATCGCGTCCGCAGCGGACAAAATCCGCGGCATCGAAAACTGGTTCAACTTCAGTTAATACGTATGGAGTTGGTGAACCTTGGTCAGCAAAATCAGGATTATACAGATCATCTCTCAACAGGGGTTTTGGTGCGGACACCCAGTGTGCACCAGCTTTGGAATATTCGTTGAACAGCCTGCGATAAGCCCGAGCCTCAAAATAGCGAGAACGCGAACACATTGGTGCTTCAATAATCTGGTCACCGATGATCATAAACGGGTCTCGCG
>CAYQZK010000243.1:0-1596 GCA_964422015.1 uncultured Methylotenera sp. | reverse complement strand
AAAGCGCGTTCACAAAGTGAAAGTGAAACAGTTTTTTGTGCTACACGTTACGGAAATGTCATGGCTTCGCGTGGTTCTGTCATACCCTTATTTGTATCTCAGCTTAAGGAGGGTAAAGCGCTAACCGTTACTGATCCAAATATGACACGTTTTTTGATGTCTTTGGAAGAATCTGTGGATTTGGTGTTGCATGCATTCAAGCACGGTAGACAGGGTGATATTTTTGTACAAAAAGCTCCAGCCTCTACTGTGGCTGATTTAGCGCATGCTCTTAAAGAGTTGTTTAATAATGACGAGCCTGTTCGTATTATTGGCACTAGGCATGGTGAGAAGCTATATGAGTCATTAATTTCAAGGGAGGAAATGGCAAAGGCTGACGATATGGGAATGTACTACCGCATACCGGCTGATAACCGTGACTTAAATTATGCTCAGTACTTTACCGAGGGAGAGGAACATTTGTCAACTATCGATGATTACACTTCTCACAATACTGAACGTTTAAATGTAGCTCAAGTAAAGAGCTTGTTACAAAAGCTAGACTTTATTAAGGAAGAGCTTAATGCTTAAGGTTATGACTATTGTGGGCACTCGGCCAGAGCTTATTAAAATGAGCCGTGTTATAGCAGAGTTCGATAAATATACTAATCATATTTTAGTCCACACTGGTCAAAACTATGACTACGAATTGAATCAATTATTTTTTGAAGACCTTGATATTCGTAAGCCTGATTATTTTTTGGAAGCGGTCGGTGAAAATGCTGCCCAGACGATAGCTCGTGTGATTGAAAAATCTGATGCAGTCCTTGAAATGGAAAAGCCGGATGCATTGATGCTTTATGGAGATACAAATTCTTGCTTAGCCGTTATTGCAGCCAAGCGTCGTAAAATCCCAGTATTCCACATGGAAGCAGGTAATCGTTGTTTTGACCAGAGAGTGCCAGAAGAGCTAAATAGCAAGGTTCTAGATCATTTAAGTGACATAAATTTGGTTTTGACAGAACACGCTCGACGTTACTTAATTGCTGAAGGTATTCGCCCTGAAACCATAATCAAAACAGGCTCTCATATGTGTGAGGTGTTGGATTATTACATGCCTAAGATTAAAAATTCGGATGTATTGCAACGGATAAATCTTGAACCCAATAATTTTTTTATTGTTAGTGCGCATCGTGAGGAAAATGTTGATAGTCCAGAGAATATGTCGGATCTGGTAATAACACTTAACGCCTTAGCCGAAACTTATAATTGCCCTGTAATTTTTTCGGCGCACCCGCGTACACGGGCGCGTTTGGATGCAATGAATCTAGTTAAACTCAATCCTCATATTCGATTACTCAAACCATTTGGGTTTTGTGATTACATCAAGTTGCAGATAGAGGCGCTGTGTGTTATCTCAGATAGTGGGACGATTGCAGAGGAGGCATCTCTCCTTAATCTACCAGCTATCACTATTCGTAATTCGCACGAGCGTCCAGAAGGTATGGATGTTGGGACGCTTATCATGAGCGGACTAAAGAAAGAGAGGGTGCTTGATGCTGTGCGTATCATTATTGCTCAACATGACAAGGTTAAGCGGGTGATGCGGCCAGTGCA
>CAYQZK010000242.1:0-1597 GCA_964422015.1 uncultured Methylotenera sp. | reverse complement strand
CCTGCGGTACAGAGTCTGATTCTACGGCAATTTTATCGGCGATAAGAGCGCAGCCAAGTCGCAAAGAAATTATTACAACAACCGTTGAACATCCCGCCATTTTGAGTTTATGTGAAAATCTTGAAAAAGAAGGTTACACCATTCATCGTATGCCCGTCGATAAATGCGGGCGCCTAAATATTGAAGCCTATCAAAAAATGTTATCCGATCAAGTGGCGATTGTGTCGGTGATGTGGGCAAATAATGAAACAGGCACGATTTTTCCAGTTATTGAAATGGCGCAAATGGCCAATGATGCAGGCGTGATGTTCCATACGGATGCGGTTCAAGCGGTCGGTAAAATTCCGATGATGCTCCAAGATACCAAAATTGATATGTTATCGATTTCAGGTCATAAACTCCACGCGCCTAAAGGCATTGGTGTGCTCTATCTCAAACGCGGAACTCGTTTTCGTCCACTGCTTCGTGGTGGTCATCAAGAACGTGGTCGTCGCGCCGGAACAGAAAATACAGCGTCTATTGTCGGTCTTGGCAAAGCCTGTGAAATGGCCATGGAACACATGGAATATGAGAATACACAAGTCAAAGCCATGCGCGATAAATTAGAGGAGGGCATTATTGCCAGTGTACCGCACTGTTTCATTACGGGTGATTTGAATAATCGTCTGCCCAATACCACCGATATTGCTTTCGAGTATATTGAAGGTGAAGCCATTTTAATGCTGCTCAATAAAGCGGGCATTGCAGCATCAAGTGGGAGTGCGTGTACATCAGGTTCACTTGAGCCTTCACACGTGATGCGGGCAATGCAAATTCCTTATACGGCCGCGCACGGTACCATTCGTTTTTCATTCTCACGCTACAACACCCTAAGCGAAGTGGATGAAGTGATAAAAGTCATGCCGGAAATTGCCGCGAATTTGCGCAAATTATCGCCTTATTGGGATAGTCAAACCAATGCACCGGTGGCTAATCCTGAAGAAGCTTTTGTACCTACCTATTCATAGCGAAAAGTCATCATGAAAAAACTTGTACGCCATATTATTATTGATGACACCACGTTGCGTGATGGTGAGCAATCAGCTGGCGTGGTGTTTTCACTTGAAGAAAAACTCAGTATTGCAACGCAACTTGCGCAATTAGGCGTGCCAGAGTTGGAAATTGGCATTCCCGCCCTGGGACCGCAAGAGCGCGAAAGCATTAAAGCGGTTGCAGCATTGAATTTACCTAGCGATTTACTTATTTGGTCACGGATGCTCAGAGAAGATTTGGCTTATTGCGTGGGACTTGGGGTGGATAGAGTGGATTTGTCGATTTCAGCCTCAAATCAACATATCTACCACAAGCTTAAACAAACGCCAGCATGGGTGCTTAGCACAATTGATTACTGCGTTAAAAAAGCGGTGGATTTAGGTTTGCAAGTTTGCGTGGGTGCGGAAGATGCGTCGCGTGCACAAAGTGATTTCTTAGCGGAAATGGCGCATACCGCTCAAAATGCGGGCGCGAGTCGTATACGTTTTGCTGATACGGTAGGCATTATGGAGCCTTTTGGGACGTTTGAAGCGATTCGCAAATTACGCTCTATTACCGATATGGA
>CAYQZK010000241.1:0-1601 GCA_964422015.1 uncultured Methylotenera sp. | reverse complement strand
CAGTCCTGATGCTCATCCAAGAATCGCACTTGACACTTGAGCTTGCCAGAAAGCATCACATCATCACCATCAATATGAGCAATAAGCTCCCCACGTGCCGACTTATAAACATCGTACATATTCTTTGTAAAACCAGTATTTTTTTCCTGAAATATAGTCCGAAAAAGACTAGGATATTTGTCCGCAAACTCTTGAACTATAGTTCTTGTTGAGTCAGTTGAATAATCATCTCCCACAATTATTTCAAATTCAAAATCTACTTCCTGCTCAACAATACTTTGCAAACATTGTCGAATGTATTTTTCTTGGTTATAGGTAACCACGCATACGGATACTCTAACTCTACAACCGCTTTTCACCATTGCGAGCCTCTCTAATATTTTTCTGAAACACCAACCAGCCGTGAACTTTAGCCCTAATTACAGACGATGCAAAAGCTCCCGTCACTAACAAAACTATTCCCATCATAGAAATTTCCGCGATTTGCATCCACCTACTAGAAATAACATGAATAAAAATACTTAAGAGATATCCGACGGTAATCACCGGCAATAAAATATACAAAATATCTTCCACATACCACTTAAAATTCAATCCCGGTATGAACTTGCGATGCACTAAAGGTAACCATGATACAAAAATAAGTAGATTCAACCCCAACCAAACATAGCCAGCCCCTATACCCCCGTATTGTTTAGTCGCGATGATAATAGACGGTATGAGCACAACAACAAACCATGCATTACCAATCAAATGTAAGCGTAAGTCGCCTTTAGCATATTGTAAATAATATGGGAAAGCGACTAATGTCAAAACTCCATTACCAAGCGCGTACAAGGTTAAAACCGATGCAGTCTGATGCGCTAAAACTTTGTCTCCTGTCCAAGACCATAGCAGTGGTTCTGCACAAAATGCGAGCGTTACGGAGGTAGCGCCCACTAGCACCGCAATAGATTGTGTAGCCTGACGATACAAGCTAATTAAGCCCACATTATCACCCTCAGCTTCCAGCTTTGACATACGAGGTAATAAGGCACTGGAAATAGGACCGCTAATCATCATCACTCCATTCGCCACCAGCACAGCCAAAGTAAAGTACCCATATTCAGCTAAGGGCAATATTTTAGACAATACTAACTTATCCGTCTGAGTAACTAACACCCATACCGAGGAAGTGAAAGCGATTGCCAGTGAAAACTTAAGTTTTAATTTTAACGACATCCAATCCAGAGTTAACTGCTGCCCTTGAGGTAATTTTGGCAAAATGTGATATGAATAAAACATCAAACCAGACAATTCTATAGCCTCAGCAACAAGCTGAAAGCTAAAAAAAATTGAAGGCGTTACCCCAACAAAGATCAAGACCAGCAACACTGCAGCAAAACGGAATGTTGCAAGTATCGAGTTAAATTTTCCCAACCATACTAATCGCTCTGACCCACTAATCGCACTGCGATACAAACAGCACATCCAGCGCATCGCAATAATGATTGCCATAAGTTGCACAGCCGTTTTCACCTCATCTACCCCAAGTTCCGATGCCTTCAACCAATTACGAGAGATATAACTAGATACAAAAAATATGACCATGCCTCCAACTA
>CAYQZK010000240.1:0-1604 GCA_964422015.1 uncultured Methylotenera sp. | reverse complement strand
GATTTTTATTAGAAATACTCATCATTTATATTCAAACAACAAATTGTGCAACACCGTCACGAAATGACCAGTCGATATCGTGGTTTTCAGTGATGGTAATCAACACATTGGCAGCAGAAATACCGGGGTTAGCTGACAGGTTTTCAGTTACCTTCTTGTAAAAAGCCTGCTTGGATTTGTTTGAGCGACCAGCTCTCATAACAAGATGCATCATCACGCGGTCTTCTTTACACATCTGTAACTGTAGGCATTCTGGATCAAGCTGATGGATAACTTGATAGCGGTCATCGTCAGGAAATCCCATGGTTTCAATCACTGCTGCGTTGATTCCATCGGCAACTGCTTTAATGTATTCGGGTGACTTGCCCTTAAGTATCGATATGTTCACGAGAGGCATGATTTTTTCTCCTATTGGTTTACATTCCATATATGTGTGCGCGTGAGCCAATTGCCATCTGAACTTTGCTCAAGTACGCTTGTGGTGATGCCCCCAAATGATGGCGTTTCACCATTGGTTTCTGCACCTTGAGCGTTCCATCTGGCAACCTGATAGATCATTTTATCTGTACCACCCACTTCGATAATTTCTAGTGTGTGGTTATGGACACCACCATCAACGAAGCCTTTAAATAGATTTTCGATTTCAGAACGACCTACTAGAGTCTTCCCATTTCCTGGTGAGAGAGTGGCATTCTCTGTATAAAGTGCAGCCAGCTCCTTAACGTTGCCGCTATTGAGTGCCTTGTTCCATTTAGCATTGGCTGCTTCAATGATTGATCTGTTATTCATTTGTATCTCCTAAAGGGTTAAAAATTTAAATAATACCGTTCAATTTATAATTAATTAGCCGCCTAACTATATGGCCAAAAAAATCAATCAAATACTTTGCTTTGCTCTTTCAAGAGTATTAGCTGCTTTAGCAAATCTTCTCTCTGTTGCACTGGAATAGCGTTCATCATCTTTTTGACTCGCGGGTAATAATCAGGCATTACTTCATCTAGTTTGTCTTGCCCTGCAGCAGTAAGCCGGATTGAGTAGCTTCTGCGGTCTTCGTTATCTTCCTTACGAGCAACTAAGCCATCTCGCAATAAGCCGTTAATCAGCCCACTCATCGTGGCTCTACTAACCCCTGCCTTCTCAGCTAACTCAGAAGGAGTAGAAGTCAAATCATCTTCACGCATTAGCAAAATAAGCACCCACCATCTGCCTTGGAGCAATCCATGTTTGGCAAGAAAACGATCTAAAGATTCAGCAAGTTCAGTACCGATACGAAGAATGTTCAAAAAGTGAGTCACTGAGCGTGAGTCCATATCTTCATATCGTTCGGCGAATTTTCTGAGGACTTTTGCGTCCGGAAGGTCTTTTAGTTGAAGCATAAAGTCATTGTAGTTAGCTGGCTAACTATTGT
This sequence comes from uncultured Methylotenera sp., assembly GCA_964422015.1. Lineage (GTDB taxonomy): Bacteria > Pseudomonadota > Gammaproteobacteria > Burkholderiales > Methylophilaceae > Methylotenera. The sequence goes on along the minus strand of CAYQZK010000240.1, from coordinate 196 downwards.
CAACATCTATTAGATATTCTTCTGTTCTCTGTAGTTAGTACAAGTTGAGCAATAATATTTGTTGACCGCTTTGTCCCAATTGATGACGATTATCTCAATTGGCGACTGACGGCTTATGGCCCTTAGTGTCATTTATGATGGTCTGCTTTAGGCGGCTAAAACTAAAACTTTACGCACACACAATTCACTAAATAAT
>CAYQZK010000239.1:0-1623 GCA_964422015.1 uncultured Methylotenera sp. | reverse complement strand
GGAAAGTGGGCAGGTGAAATATGGAATCGGCGCAAAAATGGTGAAGTTTATCCCGAATACTTCACTATCACGGCTGTAAAAGACCAAAATGATAACATCACAAATTATGTTGCCACGTTTAACGATATTACTTTAAGCAGAGCTACCGCAGATGAAATAGAGCGATTAGCGTTTTATGACCCACTGACTAAATTACCCAATCGGCGACTGCTTCATGATCGGTTAAAACAGGCGTTAGTATCTAGTCAGCGCAATGCGTTAAGTGGTGGTGTGTTATTTATTGACATGGATAATTTCAAAAACTTGAACGATACACTCGGTCATGAAATGGGTGATTTGTTGTTGATAAAGGTTGCAGAACGTCTGCTATCTTGCGTGCGCGAAAATGACACGGTTGCTAGATTAGGCGGTGATGAATTTGTTGTATTACTGGAAGATTTAGAAAATGAAATGCTTGATGCGGCGGCGCAAGTTGAAATTGTAGGTGCAAAAATTCTTTTTACTTTGGGTCAGTTTTACTCGCTTCACACCCATCAATACCGTAGCACACCGAGTATTGGCGCAGTTTTATTTAATGGTTGCGAGCAATCCGCAGAGGAATTGCTAAAGCAAGCCGACATTGCTATGTATCAAGCTAAAACATCAGGGCGTAATGCGTTACGTTTTTTTAATCCTCAAATGCAAGCAACGATTATGGCGCGTGAGGCGTTGAAAAAAGAATTACATCTGGCAGTTATGGAGAATCAATTTAGGCTTTATTACCAGTCGCAGGTTTATCAAGATGTTGAAATTACTGGGGCTGAGGCGTTGATACGCTGGCAACATCCAAAGCTCGGTTTAATTTTACCTGATGTCTTTATTCCGTTAGCTGACGAAAGTGATTTAATTTTACTGATTGGCCATTGGGTGTTGAAAACGGCTTGCGCGCAGCTCAAAATTTGGGCAGCAAGTGAAGATACACAGCACTTGCAACTGGCTGTCAACGTGAGTGCGCGTCAGTTTCGTCAATCTAACTTTGTGAGTGATGTGATTACGCTTATCAACGAAACAGGTATTAACCCAACGCGGCTTAAATTGGAGCTGACTGAAAGTATGGCAATTGACAATCCAAAAGACACTATCGACAAAATGAACCAACTACGCGAAATTGGGGTGCGGTTTTCAATGGATGATTTTGGTACAGGATATTCATCACTATCTAGCCTAAAAAAATTACCCATAGAGCAACTCAAAATTGATAAAAGTTTTGTGCGTGATATTTCTACAGATGCTGATGATGCCGTTATTGTGCAAACCATCATTGCAATGGCTAAAAATATGGGTTTGAAAATTATTGCTGAAGGCGTAGAAACGCAAGAACAATGTTTATTTTTAAAGCAGCATGGCTGTCAACATTTTCAAGGTTATTTATTTAGTAAGGCTGTGCCTATCGAACAGTTTGAAGCGGCGTTGGTGCATAAATAACCTCAAAAAACAGATACCCTCTGGATAGCTTTTTGTCATTGCTTCAGATGCCGTTTTTTTAAATTCTGATACTCGCACATCTTTGCTATTTATGCACCAACGCCTTCGACATACGCTTTCCAAATATGAATCAAAATAAGTAAGTTTGGAAAAGTATAA
>CAYQZK010000238.1:0-1697 GCA_964422015.1 uncultured Methylotenera sp. | reverse complement strand
TATTTTTTCTATTGCTACACCATCATTAAACATCGCCATGCCGCGTGATTTACGCTTGACTCAAATAATAATTTGATATTTTGCTTAAATATTGCATAATTTAAATATATTTTAATTTATATTAGGTAGCCGCAATGCTAGTCGAGTTTCGCGTCAAAAATTTTCGTAGTCTGCGTGACGAGCAGGTACTGAGTCTTATGGCATCAACTGATAAGACTTTGTTGGATACCCATGCTTTTCATACAGATCTGAAAGCTACACCACACTTACTTAAAAGCGCAGTCGTGTATGGTGCTAATGCAAGTGGCAAGTCTAACCTCATCAAGGCGTTGCAATATATGCGTGCTGTGGTATTAGAATCGGCTGCACTACAACCTAGACAAACCTCTGAATTGCTACAACCATTTAAGCTAGATGCTACATCGAGTGATTTACCCACTGAATTTGAAGTCACCTTTATCATTGACGGTGTACGCTATCAATATGGTTTTGCCATGACTGCTCAAAACATCATCAGTGAACACCTACTGGTCTATAAGGCATTCAAGCCACAACGTTGGTTTGAGCGTCGTTTTAATATTGAAAGCGGCAAGAGTGTGTATGAGTTTGGTCCTAGCTTAAAAGGAACCAAAAATCTGTGGGAAGGAGCGACGCGATCTAACGCGTTATTCTTATCGGTGGCAGCGCAACTAAATAGTGAGGCATTAAGACCCGTGTTTGACTGGTTCGCTAACCAACTTGTGATATTCAACGAACATTCTCCATTATCTCCACAATTTTCGATACAGTTGCTCAAACAAGAAGAACAGCGCAAGGTTATCTGTGATTTTCTGAAAGCAGCTGACATCAGTATTGAAAATATTGAAGTGGCTACAAGACAAGCGATGATTCACACCGTCCATTTCGACCTTGCCACTGGTAAACGCGAAGAGATCGCTGGCGAGCAGGCTATGGATGTGGATGAAGTAAAGTTTTATCACAATACAAAGTATGGCAAGGCTGTTTTTGATTTGATGGATGAATCGAGCGGTACGCGCAATTTATTATTTCTAATCGGACCTATTTTGGACATCCTTAACAACGGAATTACGCTAGTTGTTGATGAATTGGATACCAGCTTACACACACTTTTGGTTCAGGAATTGGTGCGGTTATTTTACAAATCTAGAAGTGGTGCACAAATAATTTTCAGTACGCATGACACATCACTACTTGATTCTTATGGTTTATTTCGGCGAGATCAAATCTGGTTTATCGAAAAGCACATAGATCAAAGTTCATCGCTATATCCATTGCTCGATTTTAGTCCACGCAAGAACGAAGCATTAGAGCGTGGTTATCTGCAAGGTCGTTATGGTGCACTGCCATTTTTACGCAATCAAGATTTGGGAGTAAACCACTAATGGGGCGGGACAACCAAGCTAAAGATCGACAGTTGCGCCGTAAGTCTACCAAAGAGGAAATTCGTTCTAGTTACGCTCGCATATTGATCATCACTGAAGGGAGCAAAACAGAACCGTTATATTTGGAAGATATTTGTGCCGCCTACAAACTTCATTCAGCCAATATTGAAGTCCAGCCAAGTAAATTGGGGACGGCGCCCATCCAAGTGGTAACGTATGCTCGACAACTTTTTGAGAAAGGCGATTTGCACAAAGGTATTCGTCCTAAGAGTTTCGATCAAATTTATGCTGTAT
>CAYQZK010000237.1:705-1726 GCA_964422015.1 uncultured Methylotenera sp. | reverse complement strand
CTGTTATTCAGCATGCCTTGGACTCTATTAATGGCGTTATTGAAGCACAAGCGATAGGGGATTTTACCAAGTCTTTGCCATCGGGTACTTTTAAAGGCCAGATGCACGCCTTGAAGAATGCTATTAATTTCTCTGCCGATAAAGTTAAACAGGCCATTGGTCAAGCCGTGGTTTCTTCGTCTATTGTGCAAGAGCAAGCTGGTTATGTTGCTAAAGGAGCGCAAAGCCTATCCAGTCGAGTGCAAGAACAAGCCAGTGCTTTGCAGCAAACCAGTATGACTATGCAGGAAATGCGCTCAACAGTGCTGGCTAATAGTCAAAGAGCCGCCCAAGTTGCAGAGTTGTCGGCACAAATGAAAGCTCAGGCAGGTTCGGGCATGGAGGTAATGCAACAAACCATCACCGCTATGCAGTCCATTCAACAAGCCAATAATCGTATTGTTGATATTGTAGCTATGATTGACAGTATTGCCTTCCAAACTAATTTATTGGCCTTGAATGCGGCGGTAGAGGCAGCGCGTGCCGGTGAACATGGCCGTGGTTTTGCTGTGGTGGCTAGTGAAGTTCGTGCCTTGGCACAGAAATCGGCCGAAGCTGCGCAGGATATTAAGAGTTTGATTGGTGATAGCGTACAGCGTATTAGCACAGGAACTCGTTTGGCGGATCGTTCGGGTGAAATGCTGGGTGAAATTACCACATCCATCGAGCAGGTTGCTGGAATGATGGGTGAAATGGCAAGCACGTCGAATGAGCAAAATACAGCTATTGGTCAGGTTTATCAAGCAATTGATGATATTGATCGGGTGACGCAAGAGAATGCAGCTTTGGTAGAAGAAACTACTGCGGCAGTGGGACAGCTAAGTAAAGAGGCTGATGAGCTAATGGAAAATGTACGTTTCTTTAATATTGGTCAAATGCCAAAGGCGTCAATATCTCAGCCTTCTGCAGTAGCGGGCCGCCAGACTTCTATTAATAAAAAATCGGTCATTGCTGCACCAGCGCAGCAAACAAAACGTCTCAG
>CAYQZK010000237.1:0-695 GCA_964422015.1 uncultured Methylotenera sp. | reverse complement strand
AAGCCGAAAATATTATTAGTAGAAGATCAGGTGATCATGCAACAGGTTGAACTGGCTTTATTAGAAAAGGTTGGCTATACCGCGCAAGTGGCTTCTAATGGTCAAGAAGCATTGACTAAAGCAGGTCATAATGGATTCGATGTTATTTTTATGGATGTTTGTTTGCCAGACATGGATGGCACAGAGGTAACTCGTCGTTTGAGAGCGATGGGGGTTTCAACTCCAATTATCGCTATGACTGGTAATGATGATGATCAAACACGGGCAGAGTGTCGTGAAGTGGGTATGAATGGATTTTTACCTAAACCTATGAGAGCAGAACAGTTTCGCCAGGCTATTGAGGCTTATACCTAAGGTTTGTGGAAAGTGTTATTGATTAGCTGAGTCGATCTAGCAATTGCTTCTATGGTTATGAGTTAGATGTTGATAGTGCTTTCGTTGGGTATAGGTATTAATTGTCAATGTTTAGGGTTGGTATAAGGTTTGTTGTTGATATTAATGCCTATGCGTTATCTTAAAAAGTGAACGAGAGTTCACTTTTTTCTTTTGTAAATGGATTAAAGTTAAAGCTTTTTAGTACAAGTTTATTTGCTTCTTGTCTTTGATTTTATTTGATTTATTTTATCTTTTTTTTCGAAAAATTTTATGTAATAATTGGAAAAAACTTATCCTAAGTGTGGCTTTTGTTTACTTTT
>CAYQZK010000236.1:0-1742 GCA_964422015.1 uncultured Methylotenera sp. | reverse complement strand
GATTGCCACGCCCCCTTGTGCATCCATGAGATGGAAGCTGCCCAGCAATTTAACGTGAAGTTGAATATGCACAGTGTTTCCAAGAGCTGTCATTTACAATATAAGAGAGACCTGGAACGAAGAGTATCGATATCACTCGAAGCTACTGATCTTTTATGGTTATCACCTTTGCCTCTTTGGGTGTCGATGAGACTACTAATTCAAAGCCAAATCGACCCTCAGATCTACCATCATGGTGCGAAACTCCGCCCAAAGCAATTTGAAAACCGATTCATCCAACATAGGGCGCAGTTGAGCAATGAACTGATTGTACTCAATTTGTTCAGAGTCAGTCATTGGCCTCTGCCAGAGATTTCAAGAAGCCACTACTTTGACATCTAACCAAATAGCCATCAATTAGCCCGCATTTTTTTGAAAAGTGGTGGCTTTAGGGTATACCTAACGATCGATACTGCCGGTCACTTCTGTCGAATTGGCAAAGGTTTTAATGCACATAACAATTATAGCTCTAGGCTCACGCGGTGATGTTCAGCCTTATGCCACACTCGGCAGTGGGTTAAAATCTGCTGAACATCAAGTTCGTTTTATTACCTTTGAGAGTTTTGCCTCGCTTGTTGCCGAAAACGAACTGGATTTTTACCCTATCCATGGAAACGCACAGGCATTAGTTGCCAATGCAGGCGCAGATATGCTTGCTCTTATACGCTCCTTTGGCTCTCTGGCAGAAGGTTATGCCCGCGATTTGTCCGCACCTCACCTGGGTGAAACCGACTTTATCATTAACCAATTACCAGCGGGGTTATATGGATTTGATTTAGCAGAAAAATTTGGTGTGCCCATAGCACAAGCGTCTGTAATTCCAATGGCTCGAACCCAAGCGTTTCCACTGATGGGATTTCCTAAACTCCCCTTGCCAGGCTACAATAAAGCAACTTACTATTTGGGCGAACAGATGGCATGGCAAATGTTTCGCACTGTCATTAATCGCTGGCGTAAAAAAACGCTCAGGTTGCCCCCTCAACCACTAACAGGCTACTTTGGACAATTGGGAACTCGCCAGATTCCAATCGTGAATGGGTTTAGTCGGCACGTGGTTCCGCGCCCAGCCGATTGGAGCGAGCATATCCACATCACGGGCTATTGGTTTCCAGAAGAAAAGCTATGGCAACCTCCAAGTGATTTGTCAGCGTTTATTGAAGCAGGCAGCCCTCCCGTATTTATTGGTTTCGGAAGTATGCCAATAAAGGACCCGCAGCGAACCACGTATATCATTCTCGAAGCTCTAAAACAGAGTGGGCAACGCGGCATTTTACATACAGGATGGGGCGGACTTGGTAATCAACCGTTACCCGATTTTGTTTTCAAGATTGACTATGCCCCTTACCATTGGTTGTTTCCTCGAATGGCGATGGTGATACATCATGGCGGTTCAGGCACAACTGCTTTTGGGCTTCGCTCTGGCATACCCTCCTGCGTTGTGCCGTTTGTGTTTGACCAGTTCTATTGGGGAGAACGTATTGCCGACTTAGGAGTAGGTCCAAAACCTATTCGCTACAAGGAATTGACTGTCGAGCGGCTATTGAAAGCCATTCATTTGGGAGTTGGTAACTCCCAAATACGACAAAAAGCCGTAGAACTTGGGCAAAAGATTCAAGCAGAAAATGGAATTGAAAATGCCCTGAACCTATTTGAAAAAATGTTGTACACACGCCGGGCAGCATGAACACACCCAACACGGCAAC
>CAYQZK010000235.1:0-1750 GCA_964422015.1 uncultured Methylotenera sp. | reverse complement strand
TTCTTCAGTTGTACCGATACGCTGTAAGGTTTGTGCCGCAAGCACTAAGCTACACTCTTCCACTTCTGGCACGACATCCGTAGCGCCAGCTTTTTTTATTCGCTCAGCACTTTGTCTGTCTTCAGTTCGCACAATTACTGGCAGGTCTGAGCGCAACATTTGAACTCGGTTAAGCGTTCGCATTGCCGAGCCTAAATCATTATGTGTAATCACTAATGCAACTGCACGCTCAATACCTACAGCTTGAAGCACTTCGCTTTTGGCCGCATCTCCAAACAACACATTCTCCCCTATCTGCCTTGCTGAATTAACTAGCATTCCATCCAGCTCTAACGCTACATAAGAAACATGCTCCTGCTCAAAATGCTTAATTAGGCTTTTTCCAGTTCGACCATAACCGCATACGATAACATGCTGAGAAAGCTCTCTACTTTGCGCTGAAATCTGCTCTAAATCTCCATCAGAAACCCAAACACTCTTACCAAGAACCATCTTTACAAGCTCACGGCTTCGATGAACAAGGATAGGGCCAATCATCATTGAAATCAGCATTGCAGCTAGGACAGGTTGCAATACTGCATCATCAATGAGCTTCAATTCGCCAGCCTGATTGAGCAAAACAAATCCAAATTCACCCGCAAATGAAAGCTGTAAGGCCGCTCGCATAGCGGTGACCAAATTACTGCGTATCGCCATAGAAATGATTAGTACGATGAACGCTTTCACTACAAGCAAACCAGCGACTATCGCAAGCACAATTACTGCATCATTCGCAATAAGCTGAAGATTAAGCTCCATACCTATGGTTATAAAAAATAAACCTAAAAGAATGTCGCGAAAAGGTCGAATATCACTTGCCACCTGATGGCGATAAGCTGTTTCAGAAATCAACATTCCACCTAGAAATGCACCTAAGGCTAGCGATATCCCAAAAAATTCTGTTAACGTCGCCATTCCAAGAACAATCCACAGAACATTGAGCATAAAAAGTTCGCGGGAATGCTTATAGGTGACCAATACAAAAAGTGGTTGTATCAAACGCTGCCCGAGAAAAAATATCACTGCAAGCGCAACTGAGGCTTTTCCAATGGACAACCCTAAATCTAGCCACAGTCCACCATCAGAAGATGCGAGAGATGGTAGTAAAATAAGCAAAGGAACGACTGCAATATCCTGAAACAACAGGACACCTATAACCTGTCGCCCGTGAGCGGTGTGTACTTCAAGCCTTTCAGTAAGAAGGCGTGCAACAATGGCAGTTGATGACATTGCAATAACTCCACCTAACGCCAAACCTGCTTGCCAGCTAAACCCAATCAACATCGCAAAAAACATTGTTGCTGAAGTGGTAAGTACCACTTGTGCTGCACCCATACCTAACACAAGTTTACGCATGGATTTTAACCGTGCAAAACTGAACTCCAACCCAATAGTAAACATCAGAAACACCACACCAAAATCTGCAATTTTGGACAGGCTTTCATTATGCTGCACTAAGTCCAACTGGTACTGACTGACAGTGGCACCAATCAACAAATATGCCAACATGGAAGGGATTCCAGCAAAGCGAAAAATGGCGACTACTGGAACAGTAATCGTCAAGATTAACAACGCAATAAAAACCCCACTATGCATTTGCGACTACTTTAAGACAGAAAAAACAGATTATAACAGCGTACAAAAAAATGCCGCTTTATAGATGGAATGATTAGAGAATATGAATGGAAACAGGTTTAAAAGAGCCGATCGG
>CAYQZK010000234.1:0-1764 GCA_964422015.1 uncultured Methylotenera sp. | reverse complement strand
CGACTTTAAGAATGCCTCAGCAAAAGTTGCACCTACGCCCATCACCTCACCCGTTGACTTCATTTCTGGGCCAAGAATAGTATCCACGCCCGGGAATTTAATGAATGGGAATACCGCTTCTTTTACAGAGAAGAATGGTGGAATAATTTCACGCGTAACGCCTTGCACCTTAAGTGAAGTTCCAATCATGCAACGCGCGGCTACTTTCGCTAATTGCAACCCACACGCTTTAGACACAAAAGGAACCGTTCTTGAAGCACGCGGATTGACTTCCAAAACGTAGACCGTTTCACCTTGAATGGCAAACTGAACATTCATCAATCCAACAACACCTAGCGCACGCGCCATAAGCTTAGTTTGTTCACGCAATTCATCTTGCAATTTTGCAGACAAACTATACGGAGGTAATGAACAAGCTGAGTCACCTGAGTGCACACCAGCCTGCTCAACGTGTTCCATAATACCACCGATAATCACGTCACCAGTATTATCACAAAGCGCATCCACATCCACTTCAAGTGCATCGTTCAAGAATCGATCTAGCAATACTGGTGATTCGTTTGAGACCTTTACCGCCTCACGCATGTAACGCTCAAGCTGAGATTGCTCTTGCACGATTTCCATCGCACGACCACCTAGTACGTATGAAGGGCGAACCACTAACGGATAACCAATTTCTAAAGCTAAACGAATCGCTTCTTCTGGAGTTCTTGCTGTGCGATTAGGTGGTTGCTTCAAACCCAATTCTTGCAACATTTTCTGGAAACGTTCGCGATCTTCTGCTTTATCGATTGCGTCAGGTGAAGTACCAATAATTGGTACACCCGCTTTTTCTAAATCACGCGCTAATTTTAATGGCGTTTGTCCACCATATTGCACAATCACGCCTAGTGGTTTTTCTAGAGCCACAATTTCAAGCACATCTTCAAGAGTAACAGGCTCAAAATATAGACGATCAGCAGTATCATAATCTGTAGAAACAGTCTCAGGATTACAGTTCACCATAATCGTTTCATAACCATCGTCGCGCATGGCAAAGGCAGCATGCACGCAACAGTAATCAAACTCAATACCTTGACCGATACGATTTGGTCCGCCACCCAAAATCATCACTTTTTTGTTATTAGTTGGCGCTGCTTCACATTCTTCTTCATAGGTTGAATACATGTAAGCCGTGTTGGTTGAAAATTCTGCCGCACAAGTATCCACGCGCTTATAAACAGGGCGTACTTGCAAAGCCTGCCTATAAGCTCGCACTGCATGCTGATCTGTATTCAATAAAGTGGCTAAGCGACGATCTGAAAAACCTGCGCGTTTTAGTTTGAGTAAAGCTGCTTTATCTAAATCAGCAATTTGTTTACCCTTTAACGCTAACTCACGGTCAATGATGTCTTTAATTTGCACTAAGAACCAAGTATCAATCTTTGAGATATCATAAACTTCGGCTACGGTCATGCCTTTTCTGAAAGCATCACCTACATACCAAATACGTTCAGGGCCAGGCACACCCATTTCTTTGGTAATCACATCCAGATCTGTGGTTTTTTCATCCAACCCATCCACACCAACCTCTAAGCCGCGTAAAGCTTTTTGAAATGACTCTTGGAAAGTGCGGCCTATCGCCATCACTTCACCTACTGATTTCATTTGTGTCGTTAAACGAGAGTCAGCTTGTGGGAATTTCTCAAAAGCAAATCTTGGGATTTTTGTTACCACATAATCAATTGATGGCTCAAAAGATGCTGGAGTAGCGCCACCTGTAAT
>CAYQZK010000233.1:0-1773 GCA_964422015.1 uncultured Methylotenera sp. | reverse complement strand
TATTTTATCTGACTGGTTGCGCTGGGGCGTGCGTGCATTGGCGGCTTTTACGCTAGCTGTGTTAATTGTTGCCACTGCAGCCCCATTTACTGAGGGCGGTACAGTCACTAAAGTAGGTGAAGGCGCTGAGATTGTCGTGGTACTAGACCGTAGCGGAAGCATGTCTGAAAACCTGCAAAGTGATGACCAAAGTATCAACGCAAAACCTGTAAGCAAAATTGAAGCTTCACGTAAGGTGCTGCTTAAATTTATGGAGCAACGTCCAGCGGACACTTTCGGTTTAGTGGCTTTTAACGCTGCGCCTATTAGTGTTGCGCCACTTTCGGCAGACCGTGAACTTGCTAAAGCCGCACTGCAAAGCGCAGAAAGCAATAGCTCAGGTTTTACTGCACTGAACCGCGCTTTAGCAATGGGGCTGGATTATTTTAACGGCAGGCCATTCACCGCTACGCGCTTGATTATGCTGGTATCAGATGGTGATGCCGTCATCGAAAAAGAGGATAGGGAAATTCTAAAAAAACAATTTAAGCAATATCGAGCAAAACTCATTTGGGTATATGTACACGCAGGTGTTGAAAGGAATATTTTAGACAGCGTGATTGCGGGTGACAACGAAATCATCCCTGATGCCGAAAAGCAACAAGCTGAAATGAACCAGAACGTTGCCATGAATCGTCTGTTTGAAGAGCTAGAAATTCCCTATCAAGCGTTTGAAGTGAATAGCGAATCTGGCTTGCAACATGCCGTGGCGGAAATTGGTCGTGCAACCAATAAACCTACGCGCTATGAATTCCGGCTGCCACGCCAAGATTATGCCGTGCATTTATACATGCTAACTTTACTATTATTAGGTGCGTTGTTTTGGCTGAAACAGATTGAGATTAAGGCTTGGAAAGCGTAGTTTTATTTTGCATGAAGAATGAAAATAGGCAGGAAAACGAAACGTGAAAAGACAACATAGAATACGTCAATATTTAATAGGCAAACTACCAACGGCCTTGTTGGTGCTAACAGTATTGTTATTATTGGCATCAGGTTACCACTTCAGTTTATGGTGGAAAGCACAGCAGTTGAATCGCGCTTATGACAATAGATCCATATTAAAACAAGCCATTAAAAATGATGAGTATCTCAAGGCTTATAGTGTAGGTTATTTACTGGCGAGTAAGAAAAAGCCAATTGAAGCCGCAAAGGCATTCAATATTGCAGAAGTTTCGATGGACCCAGAACTTCGTGCACGTGCTAAATACGCCATTGCCAATGTACATTTTGAATCAGCGATGGCATCAACTGATATTGAACATGGTGGCTCGCACAGGCGTTCTGTAGAGCGCATTCTGCTGGCGCGTGAGGCCTATAAAGGTGCGCTGCGCATTAAGCCTGATATGTATAACGCACGCTATAACTTAGAGTTAATCGACAGACTTAGCCCGGAAAAACGCGGTGAAGGTTATGAAAATTCGCCAGATGGCACCATCGGTCTGCAGCCGTATCAGCAAAATGGCACGGCACTCATGAAAGATAATACACGTAGAGGCCTACCGTAATGAATTTAGCTTCTGCAAATAGCGTGATGTATTTATTTTGCTTAATTTTTTTTGCATATTCTCATGCACCATAACCTAAAGCACTGGTGGGGACACTTTCGCGTACACCTGCGCCATGTAATACAAAATGGTGCGATTTGGTATTTGTTAGCAATCTTAGTTTTGCTTCCTGTTTGGTTTGAGCCGCAATCGCAATTGCAAAGCGTGGTGCAAGATACACTGTTTG
>CAYQZK010000232.1:0-1778 GCA_964422015.1 uncultured Methylotenera sp. | reverse complement strand
TACAACCTTGGTAATGTATATAAAAAGCAGGAAAATTTAAAACAGGCTGGTTTGAGTTACAGAAAAGCGTTAGCACTTGATGCGGAAAATGTTTTGGTGCTCGTAAATTTTGCTCAAGTGCTATATGAGCAAAATAATATTGTAGATGCGCGAATTTATTATGAAAGAGCTTTAAAAATACAGCCAGATTTTACTGCGGCAATTGTGGGGATGGGGGCTGTTTATAAAACTTTAGAGCAACCTGAAGAAGCTGAAGCTTGTTTTAGAAAAGCGTTGGAAATTCAAGATGATGCTGGTGCTTACCATAATCTGGGTGATTTGTGCCGAGAGCGAGGTGAGCTTGAAGAGGCTGAGAACAATTATAAAGCCGCGATTTCTTCTGATACATCTGCAGCGGATGCTTGTTATAAGTTAGCGGGCTTCTACAGAAAAGAGGGTCGGGTTGCAGATTCAATTCCTGTGTTTGAAGAGGCTCTGAGGCGTGACCCTACCTTAAAGGCGGCGTGGAATGACTTGGGGCTAGCAAAAGCCGCATTAGGGTCGTTTTCCGAGGCTGAAAGTTGTTATAAAAGAGCGCTTGAGGTTGATCCTGCATATGCCACTGCCTACAATAATTTAGGTCTTACGTTGAATGCACAGTGGCGTTTTTCTGATGCTGAGACTGCCTTCAAAAAAGGCATTGAGCTTAGTCCTGACTCTGTTTTAATGCATACAAATTTAAGTCCCGCACTTGTTTCACAGGGCAAAATTAAAGAAGCAGAAGCGGTGCTTAAAAAAGCAGTTGAGTTATCGCCAGAGTATGAAGGTTCTTATATTAATTTGGGTACGAACTATCTAGCACAAGGTTTGGCAACAGAGGCTGAGGCTGCTTTTCTTGAGGCTTTGAAGTTAAAACCTCATTCTGTGCTGGCAAAAAGTAATCTTTTGTTTGCTATGAATTACTTAGGTAATCACTCTGCTGATTATCGCTTGCAACAGGCATGTGAGTATGACCAGATTGTGAATGATTTGGTTAAGGAGCCTTATGTTTCTTGGATGCGTAAATCCAGCCCTAGATTAAGAATTGGCTTGTTATCGGGAGATTTGCGTGAGCATCCTGTTGCTTATTTTTTGGAGAGCTGGGCGAAAAATGTTGATTTTTCTAAGTTAGAGTTGATTGCCTACACTACGGATAATCGTGAAGGACCTGTAACGCAACGCCTAAAACCTAGTTTTTCAGCTTGGAAGACGGTAATGGGCTTAACCGATCAAGCTGCAGCAGAGCTAATACATCAAGATCGGATCGATATTTTGATTGATTTGTCAGGGCACACATCAGGTAACAGGTTATCAATTCTGACTTGGAGACCTGCACCAGTCCAAGTGAGTTGGTTAGGTTATTTTGCAACTACAGGCATGAAGTCAGTTGATTACTTTATTGCCGATGAAATGGGTGTGCCTGAAATGAATCAACAACAGTTTGTTGAGCGTATTAACTATTTACCAAATACACGATTATGTTTTACGGCGCCACCTTCTTTGGTTTCAGTTTGCCCCCTTCCCGCACTCAATAATGGCTATGTTACTTTTGCTTGTTTTCAAAATTATGCAAAGGTTGGTGCGGATGTTCTCGCGTTATGGGCTAAGGTATTGCATGCAATACCTACTGCTAGGTTGCGTTGGCAATGTAAATCATTCGATGATCCTGATGTTTTAGCGCGACTCAATGTGCAATTAGCACGTTTAAATATTGCGTTTGAACGTGTGATCTTGCTTGGTGCTGTGACGCGCGATTTATA
>CAYQZK010000231.1:0-1784 GCA_964422015.1 uncultured Methylotenera sp. | reverse complement strand
ACGACATGCTATGGCAATACCGTGTCGTGGCTGACAAAAATTTATATCTGTGCCAAACCCTTTCAACTTTATCAATTCTTGGAGATTCATAACATGGCAACAAAAAATGACGCATCTGTACTCGCTTTTGAAAAAAAACTTGTTTCTTCTGATGGGTATTTATACGGTACAACATGGCGAGAAAATGCAACATGGCCAGCATCATCGCCTTTAAAACTAATTGAAAAATCTGTGCGAGGGACTATCTCTAACCGACTGAAACCAGCAATTCAAAATGATCCGTTGAAACTCAATGCTGAAGTTGAAAAAGCCAATTTACAACGCGTAGATGCGTGTGCATTAGGTGAAAATCAAGATACGCTGCATTTGTCTTTTACCTTGAAAGTGTTGGGTGGCGTGGAAAAGCCTTCGGCAAGTAACGGTAAAGATTTTAATCAATCTTACCCCAATGTTGCACTTGCTTATATAGAGGAAGAAGGTTTTAAAGAATTAGCGAAACGTTACGCCATAAATATCGCTAATGCTCGTTATTTATGGCGTAATCGCGTGGGATGTAAAAAAATTGAAGTCATCGTCGATACGGGTGATGACAAACCATTAGTATTTGATGCCACTACATTTTCATTAAATGATTTTAATGCAAGTACGCCCGATTTAGATACATTAACCAATAAAATCGCCGATGCGCTGAGTGGTAAATTAGCGTATTTACTTATCAATATTGATGCTTATGCACTGGTAGGTAAAGCCCAAGCGGTTTATCCCAGCGAAGAATTGGTGCTTGATAAAGGTAAAGGGAATAAAAGTAAAATTCTCTATCAAGTCGATGACGTCGCTGCGATGCACTCGCAAAAAATTGGTAATGCGTTGCGTACTATCGATACATGGTATCCCGAATTTAATGATGCGCTCATTGGCCCGATTGCAATTGAACCGTACGGCGCGGTAACCACATTAGGCAAAGCTTTTCGTAGTCCAAAAGATAAAGCGGATTTTTATACCTTATTTGATAAATTTGCTTTAGGTGAAAAACTTACCAGTAAAGAGCAAGAGCATTATGTCATGGCGGTTTTAGTGCGCGGTGGTGTCTTTGGTCAAAGCGGCAAGGAATAACGTTATGCACTTTTATTGTGAAATAACGCCTTTACCAAATCCTGAAATTAACATTCATTTCCTCTGGTCAAAACTCTTCGGGCAACTCCATCTTGGGCTTGTCGAAATGCAAGATGACCAAGGACGCGTTCCGATTGGGATTTCTTTTCCCGACTATGTTACTGGTGAAAAATGCAGTGTCTTAGGGGGGAAATGCCGCTTATTTGCGTATGATGAAGCAACATTGATGCGTTTTGATACGCAAAAACGGCTTGAGCATCTCAAGGATTATGTTCATTGCACCACTATTCGACCCGTTCCTGAAAAATTAACAGGTTACGCAATCTATCAACGATTTCAGCCTAAAACCAATCAGACTCGATTAGCACGGCGTTATGCAAAGCGACATGGTATGGATTTTGAGACCGCTTTCAATAGCACAGTACAATTGTTGGCAGATAAAGCACCGCCCGATGCGACTTATAAAATGGCGTTTAGTTATTGTGATTTATCAAGAAAAGTTGTTTCAATGCCGTTTATTCGCTTAGATAGTTTGACTAATCGGCATACGTTTTGTTTATGGATTAAAAAAACGGATGTTTTGGAACTTTCTGGACAGTATTTTAGTAGTTATGGGTTAAGCGCTAATTCTACCGTACCGGAATTTTAACCCAAGTTTTTTTGCTTTTTAA
>CAYQZK010000230.1:0-1792 GCA_964422015.1 uncultured Methylotenera sp. | reverse complement strand
AGGCGGCTGCCAAGTGACAGTCACCGTAAACTGATTTGTGGCCGCCGTATATACCACTGTGCGCCTTCCATTAGGCAATAATGCAGAAATATCAGTCGCTGCCTCAACATAAGTATTGGGATTACTTGGATCAGCCCATATCTGACCAATCCTCTGTTGTGCAATATAACTTGCATCAGCACGAGATTTTGAATCAGCTGTATTTTTCACCATAGCCGCCTGCAACCCCACTATTGCAAGCACACCCATAGAAAAAATCAGTATGGCAATCATCGCCTCTATAATGACTACACCCTGTTGCGATGATTTTGTTGAATTAAGTCTTATATGGTTCATAACGCCCCCAATTAGCATCCGCGTGGATTGGATGCATAAGGCAAACTAGGGTCGCACATCCTAGCATTGCCACCTGCACCGATCGACACCTGTAAATTTTTACTGCCGCCAGTCGCAGTAAAATTAACTTGTGTAAGCGTGGCTGATGCATCGGCATTAGCGACTACACCACCAAAGTTATTGAAAGTAATAGTACTTGCGCCTACAGGCACCACTGTGAGCGTAACGTCCCTAGAGCCTTCATTGCTAGATCGAGATTCAACTAGAGCAGCCGTATTAACTACATTCACCGTCCAAGAAGAATTAACACCCAAAACAAAAGTCACGTTGGTGTTACGCGCCACCGCCTCAGCTCTTGCTTTCTGCAACCCGTTAGCTATGGATTCTGCAGCATTACGAATTTGTGAATTTGCCATCATGGTCTGAAAACTAGGCACAGCAATAGACGCCAAAATAGCCATTATCGTAATGCCTATCATCAGCTCAATAAGGTTGAAGCCTTTTTGCCGCCTTTTTGACAGAACACTTAACATGTGCCGCCTTTCTTGGTTAACCAGCAAGTTGCACCCGCCGTGCCATCATAGGTGGAAGTTTTAACATTACTTTCGTTAATGCTAAAAGCAAAGCCTGTCATACCTTGACCTGCTGCTGGTGCAGCTGAGATGGTGTAGGTATTTTGTGTTTGAGTGGTGCAACTGTAAGTAAAGTATTTAGTTGTACCCGCTGCAGGTGAGCACGGTGCCAGTATCGCGACAGATACATCAAGATAAGTACGATTATCCTGAAAATATTGCTCCATCCTAACTCGCAAATCCGCCAAAGTTGAAGTAGCCTCTGCCGCCTTACCGCGCCTCACATAGTCAGTATAATTTGGTAACGCAATCGAAGCCAGAATGCCAATAACAACTACCGTAATCATCAACTCGACGAGTGTAAATCCCTTTTGAACGGAACCAAACTTAATATCACTCAAAACAAGCATACCTAAACTCCCAATTAATTTATGATGAATCATCAATCAGACTTAGTCGCAATGTCTAGCCACAACCGATGGTCGGTAAACGCTCACAGATAAGCGGCATATTTTAAATCATGTATCAATATTAACAAACCTCGCTAAGGTCATCGTGCTTTAGACCTTTATGTTAAAATTTACCGAATTCGAACATTACAGCATGCAAGGGGTTATTAAGTGATGCAAAAAAATACTATTTTGATATTTGCCCGCATACTTTTACTGGCAGCCATTTCTTGCACAATCAATGCTTGTGGCACTAAAGGTCCTTTGTATATTCCAGAGCAGCAATACCCACAAGCTCAAGAAACAAAATAAGCCCCCTAACTCATTATTTATAAGCGATTATCGTGAACACTTTTACCATTAAAAACGCAACGCTACACGCAGAAAACGTAGCACTTGATCAAATTGCCGAGTCGTTTGGCACACCTTCTTATG
>CAYQZK010000229.1:486-1810 GCA_964422015.1 uncultured Methylotenera sp. | reverse complement strand
AGCAACTATCGAGAATGTGGCGTATATGCTTGCGTTTTACGATATTTTGGTGCAATACAATGTCATTACAAAAAAGCTCATTGTGCATATCCCTAAGTTGATCAGCACAGTGGACAATGCAGATAATGTCGCTATGACTCACATTATCAGCTTAGCTAATCTCAATCAAATACCCGTGGGACAAGTCCCTGATTTTGTACTGGCTATAGCAGATAGGCATCAAGTCAATCCAGTTGCCGATTGGATAAATAGCAAACTGTGGGACGGAGTAGATCGCTTGCCTGAATTCTACAACACGCTTGAAACCACAGCGCATTTCCCCAAAAAACTTAAAGAAACACTCATGTTTAGATGGGCGTTAAGTGCTGTAGCTGCTGCATTGAAACCGCGTGGATTTAGATGTCGCGGAATATTGACGATGCAAGGTGCACAATCTATGGGCAAAACGTCGTGGGTTTCGTCACTAGTGCCTGATGCTGTTTTGTGTGAGCAAGTTGTTAAGGTTGACCATACCATTGACCCAAGTGACAAAGATTTGAAATTGACAGCCATAAGCCATTGGATAGTTGAAATGGGTGAACTGGAAAGTAGCTTTAAAAAAGATATTGATCGGCTTAAAGGTTTTATCACTGCCGACATGGATAAGATCAGACGACCTTATGCTCGTGCCAATTCAGAATATCCAAGAAAAACGGTATTTGTGGCAACGGTTAATGGCACAAACTTTTTAGTGGATCCAACTGGCAATACGCGTTTTTGGACCTTGCCGCTTATTGGGCTCAATTACAACCATGGCATTGATATGCAACAAATGTTTGCACAATTAGGTGTCGATTTCGCTAAAGGCGAACAGTGGTGGTTAACGCGCGAAGAAGAGATTGAACTTGAAAAACACAATAATGCAAATCATCGCACTATCAGTGTTGTAAGAGAACTGATCCTTAATGAATTTGATCCGCAATGCACTGCGCCAAAAGCAATAACGGCAACGGAATTACTCCTTGCGATTGACATCAAGAACCCGAGCAATCCGCAGGCAAAGGAATGCGCAGCTGTTTTGAGAGAGTTGTTAGGTGAATCTAAACGCATTCGAGGCATTAACAAATGGTACTTTCCCTTTAAAGATAAAGGTTCAATCACATTTGAGGGGGTAGGTAGTTAAGCCGACCCCTCTGCCTCCCCCTAGCTCAGTCCATGTATTTCATGGTGTTGTGTGTTTAGGGGGTATGGGGGGAGGCAAAAAATTTTTAGTATATTTGATGTCATAGTATATGTAGTGTTAGGTTGCATCAAGTAGCTGCCGCCAAACTTAAAAAATGCTACC
>CAYQZK010000229.1:0-476 GCA_964422015.1 uncultured Methylotenera sp. | reverse complement strand
CCCCCAACTTGCCTAGGCCATGCAGTGTATGGGCTCTCAAGGGGGGGGGGTATATTTTTCTGCCACCCCTCACTTTTTTCACTTTTAGCCAGCTCAAAAAGCCCGTGCCTCGCACCCCAAATCTGAGCAAAACTGGCGCAGAAATGCCACCACACGACACGACCGCCCTTCAGCCATAACACAAGCCATGCTCCGCCACAAGCGTGCCGTCTCCCTCGCTAAGCGCCAAAATTTAACCGTTTGAACAACAACCAAAAACCGGAGGATTCTTACTTTTAATCAATCAATTTATATCAATTTTACCCACTTTATTTGGCCTTCTAGTCTTCAAGATTAGTGGGCCTTTTTTATGCCTATCCAAAAGAGGAAATTTATTTATGACAACCAATACCGCACCAAAAATTAGAGGTGAAGGAATTATCCATTACCGCGTTATCAATGATAAACAAAAACTATTTATTGAGATGACTCACAAT
>CAYQZK010000228.1:0-1819 GCA_964422015.1 uncultured Methylotenera sp. | reverse complement strand
AGAGTAATGAGAATAATGCTCTAAGTCAGAATTAGTGATTAGTAGGTGATTAACAATATCAAGAGTAGCACCTGTCGTTAAGTATGTTTTACCAAAATTTTCCGCTTCCCGAACTTTTAACCACTTACCTGGAAAAATCTCTGGTACTTTATTGTGAATACAAGGCTCACCGGCTTTACCTAAACGCAAATAACTTGGCTGCGGGTTGTTAATAAGGTAACGCATACATGCTCTTACTTCCATTGGATCACCTGGAGCAGCAATAAGCATATTTGGCATCACCCGTATCAATGCATAATCCTGCACTGCATGATGCGAATAACCAAGACTTCCATATGCAAGTCCACCTCCAACGGCTACAACTGTAACTGGTAAGTTATGATAATCAACATCGTTTCTTATTTGCTCTGCACATCTAAATGTAGGGAAATTTGCAATGGAATACACAAATACATGAAACCCCTCAGATGCCAAACCGGCAGCTAAACTCATCATATTTTGTTCCGCTACACCAGCATTAAAAAAACGTTTTGGAAAACGCCTCGCAAATGGTTCGATAACTCCATATCCCAAATCAGCAACAATAAGCACTATATTTTCATTACTTTCTGCCGCTATTACGAGCTCCTCAATAAAAGCATTACGCATGTGACACCTCGATCTCTCTTAGCGCTAATGCGAGCTGATTATCGTCAGGATTTTTATAGTGCCACTCAACTTTATTTTCCATAAAGCTGACTCCCTTCCCCTTGGTGGTGTGGGCAACAATGACAGTTGGTTTTTCAACAGAAACACTATTTAGCGCTTCTAAAAGAAGATGATGGTCATGCCCATCAATTTCATGCACAGAACAACCGAATGCCGTTAACTTATCCACTAACGGCTCAAGACCTAGTGTATGAGATACTGAATCGAGACTTTGGAGTTTATTGTAATCAATAATAGCAGTGAGATTATTCAGTTTGTTGTGAGCAGCAAACATCAATGCCTCCCAATTTGAGCCCTCATCCATCTCGCCATCACTCATTACAACAAATGTCCGCCACTTTTCGTTGTGGATCTTTGCTGACAGGGCCTTACCAACACCGAATGACAATCCATGCCCAAGCGATCCTGTAGAAAATTCGACTCCATTAACCTTGTGGCTAATATGATTCATTAACCAAGAAAAATCATCACCATAAGTTGCGAGTTCATCCCTGGAAATGAAGCCTATTGCAGCAAGCGTGGCGTAAACTGCAACACAAGCATGCCCCTTACTGAGAATAAAGCGGTCTCTCGAACCCAAGTACTGATCAGTAGGATTAAAATTCATAACCTCACCATACAAAACGGCAAGTATGTCAGCAATCGATAGTGCGCTACCAATATGTGAGGCTTTCGCTCGATGCACCATTTTCAAGGCGCTAATACGAATTTCTCTTGCTAGTGCCTGTGTTTTTATCATCAGAAATTCACACCAAAAAACGACTCAATCTTATCTGCAATAAAACTCAGCATCTCTTCAGTAAGTCCTGGATATACACCCACCCAGAAGCTATTATTCATTACCAAGTCGGTATTAGTGAGGTCGCCACTAATTCGGAAGTTGCGACCTAGCATATAGGGCTGTCTAGCTAAATTACCAGCAAACAATAAACGTGTACCAATTTTATTTTGATCTAGGTAGTTAATTAAATCTACACGACGAACATCAGCTTCTGGGCGGATGGTCATCAAAAAGCCAAACCATGAAGGGTCACTATTAGGTGTAGCTTCAGGTAGAATCAAGAACTCCTCACATGAAGCTAGTCTATTCCTTAGGTAAGCAAAGTTATCT
>CAYQZK010000227.1:0-1855 GCA_964422015.1 uncultured Methylotenera sp. | reverse complement strand
ACTCTTCGGCTTGGCGTTGTTGGCGCTCGACTTCAATCCGTTGCTTGAAGGTCGCTCGCTCTTCGGCGGTGTAGGTTTGTTCGGTTTGAATTTGCCAATGCTCATCTAAGCCAGTGGAAAAATCGCCATAAACGCCGCCGCGCAAGTCATCGAATAATTTGCACCACGCGGCATCATCACCCCGCTTTTTATCGTAACCGGGAAAACGGTGCATCTTGCCGGGCTGGATTGTGTCCGGCGGCTGCAAGCCTTGGGTTTGAATGGCGGCCTTAAAGGATTCGATAGCATTAACCATGCAACACCCCCATAAAACACAGCCAAGGTGCCAACCGGTAAATCATGGTTTTAATCCGGTAACCGATTAAGGTAATATAAGATTCGTTTAATGATTTTGAAGCCGCTTGGGGTTCGCCTACCCCGGTGGCTTTTTTGTTGTCTGTCATCCTGCCCCCTTACGCCGCGCGTTTGGCTGCAAGTTGATCAATCAAGGTACATATATCTTCCACGCGCCAGGCTGTTGTTCTTGCGCTCAGTTTGACAGGTTTTGGGAAACGGCCATCTTTGACACCTTGCCACCAAGTAGACTTGGAAACAGGAATAAGCGCCGGAGTTGGTGGTTCAGTTTTGGGATTGCCGACAATTTGCGAAAGACGTAAATAGCCGGTTTGGGGTATTTGGATTATGCTGGATCTAACCATATCTTGTAAGCCTCCTTTGGCTTTCGGTGGATATGGTTTAGGTATTATTCACACAATGAATGAAATGTATACAAATCTAAATTTGCTTTTAATACAAAGAGTTAAAATAATATTTTGCTATATTGTGCTATTTCTTTATAT
This sequence comes from uncultured Methylotenera sp., assembly GCA_964422015.1. Taxonomy (GTDB): domain Bacteria; phylum Pseudomonadota; class Gammaproteobacteria; order Burkholderiales; family Methylophilaceae; genus Methylotenera. The sequence continues at coordinate 1,016 of CAYQZK010000227.1, read as the reverse complement.
TGTTTAACTTTCTTTAATAAGCTTTTTAACTTTTTTTGTGAAATGAGTCACAATAAATGCTCAAAGCCTTGTTAATTTTAGACTTAAATCTCGATTGACTGACTAAATGGAACAGCTCAAAGCGGTATAAGTTGCTCACCAACTTTTAGAATCTTCAAGTAATCCGGGAATTATTTTTGTGTTACTTTTTCAAGGTCTATCATGGCTTGACTAACAATCTCAAAGACACACTCAGAAAACTTATTTCTTTCTTGGGTTGACTCAGGCTCTGGGACAATTGAAGACAGTAGAAAACTGGTATCCATTCCACCTGCTTTCAAAGAAATTTTAATTTCACCATCAAATGGTTGTTTCTCTGCAATCATACCTATGATTTTCATGCCACTGTCATTGTATCCAGTACACTTTCCACCAGTTTCACACTTAAAATCAGTAGCTTTATATTTATCTAGGCCATGGCCATCGATAAATATCTCCCCATAAGGCGGATAAACTTTCTCCCAATTCATATTTTCAAAATCTATAATTGCAGGGACAAGTTTTAGCGTTGGAGTAATGACGTTTTTATCCTTGAAATATAAGAAAGAAAAAGAGCCCATCAATACAACTGGACTACCTGCTAAGGCTCTAAAATCTCTGTATGCAGTTTGAAACTCAATCTCACAGCCAGAGATAACCCCTTGCTGAGTTATTTTGTTAGTTTTTATATACTTTTGCTGGATAACGCCATCAAAAACATGCGAGTTAAGCTGCTCAAGACTACTTTGTGCGTCGGCATTGTTTGTTAAAATATGAAGCAATATCAAGATAGTTAGTTTGTTCATTTAATCTCTTTTCGGTCGAGGTCATTATTTATTTTGAGACTTTAAAACTTGCCGGGTTAGCCTATTTGGTTAAATTTGAGTAGAAATATAAGTGAAGATTTTGCACATCTAATCAGCATGACTAAAGGGCCCTTTCTGGCAATTTTGAAACTTTGCAAAATAATATCTGAAACTGACAGACTACGACCCATA
>CAYQZK010000226.1:0-1863 GCA_964422015.1 uncultured Methylotenera sp. | reverse complement strand
CGGCTAATTGCTCAATGTGCAGAGGTAAGCTCTGTGCACGTTTGCGCTCGAGTAAATAATGAAGTCCGCTAAGTGATTTGTGTGGCATAGGATGACTATTGGGTTCAACGTTTATTGTGAGCCTTATCCCTATTTCGTCGCATTGATTTAGTTCGTTTAATCGCTTGCGGTAATGGCGTTTATTTTCATGTAAGTGGTCTTTTACCGCATCTTCATCGGCTAAAATACTGCCATAGCGCATGGGGACAATGGTGACTTGTTGATGAATAGCCTGTATGCATTGACCATAAGCTAGAACGTCTAAAGGCTCCCTGCTCAGAATTTGTGGCGAGGCAGCTACAATGGCGCTTAATTTTCCTGCTTTAATGACACTTAAGGTCGTATCTCTATCTGGTTTATCTTGCGCGTAAATAATCCCATACAATAATAAGCTCATATTTGGCTATGTTGCGAAAACGTATAGGGCGGCCAAGGTCCGGTTACTCTGAAAGTTAATCCATAGCTTTCATAATCCTGTTCAACGGATCTAATGCGTTGCTCAAACGCTGATTTTTCGTGAATATTGACCAGATAAGCAAAATTTATCACCTTATCATCGCCCAGTTGGCGTGTGCGAACATCATGTATGACGGGTTTCAATATCTTTTGCAGGGTGATTAGGGTGCTATCAAGCCACATGGTTAATTCGGTGGCGAGTATTTTGCGAATTTTTTGTTCTTCAAGATGTCTGCGCCCCGCCGCTTTAGGCAACTCAAAACGACCCGATTTCAAGCTATCTGCTAGCAATGCATCGATATTTTTTTGTCGATCTAACGTAGCCTCTAGCGCCCATTCTTCACAATTGCTGACGTGGTGTAAGGTTTCTTGAATTGCAAAGGCGCTATAGTGCATTTTTTGTTTTAGCGCACTTAAATTTGAAAACAAGGTTCCAAAAGGCAGTGGATAAACAGTGCCTTGTTTCATCACCATATCAATGATGTGTGCATGTCGACAAATTTTTGGGGTTAACCACGCCACATTTTGCAGGTTGGCATCCCCCTTTTCACTCGTAAAATCGGCTAGTAACACGTCACTGATAATGGCATTGAAACCCGAATGGGTAAAATGATATACAGGATGGCTATCATCGATACCTAAGATATTGAGATCAACGGGTTCATTTAACGTAAACCCATAAACATAGAGGGCATTTTTAGGCGTTTCTTTCACGGTTGATCTCATTGTCTATCTTTTTCACCAAACATATCCATGATGACTTCATCAAAATCATGTTGTTCTATCAGCACTTTTATTACGCTAGGTGACTCAAGATTATTTTCTTGTTCAACTGTGCGTCGCAGCGCATTTAAGGCCGCGCGATTGCAAACAGCCGCGAGTTCCGCGCCACTGGCATCAAAACAGCGAGCAGCAAGTTGATCAATCCGTATCGTTGGGTTGAGCGGTTTGTTGCGTAAATGAATGCTCAGAATTTGAAGGCGAGCATCTTCATCAGGCAGACCTAATTCAATGATTTCATCAAATCGCCCTGGTCGAAGCATGGCGTCATCTATTAAATCCACTCGATTTGTTGCCCCCATGACAAAGACACCATTAAGCTCTTCTAGACCATCCATTTCAGAGAGAAATTGACTAAGTACCCGTTCTGCAACATGCGAGTCTGTTGAACCTTCTCCGCGTGATGGAACAACCGAGTCCACTTCATCTAAAAAGATAATGCAGGGAGATGCTTGACGTGCTTTATGAAAAAGTTCACGAACACCTTGCTCTGAATCGCCCACATAGCGTGACATTAAGGCAGGACCTTTAACCGAGATGACATTCACGCCACTTTCATTTGCCATCGCTTTGGCAATGATAGTTTTA
>CAYQZK010000225.1:0-1891 GCA_964422015.1 uncultured Methylotenera sp. | reverse complement strand
ACCTGCTTCAGCCATTTCATGGTAGAAGTCGTTACCTTCACGAGTACGTTCGCCTACTCCTGCAAACACTGATAAACCTGAGTGTTGTTTAGCAATGTTGTTGATGAGTTCCAACATGTTAACTGTTTTACCTACACCAGCACCACCGAACAAACCAACTTTACCACCCTTAGCAAATGGACAAACTAAGTCAATCACCTTGATACCTGTTTCTAACAAATCAACTGATGGTGATAGCTCTTCAAAGCTTGGTGCTTTTTGGTGAATTGAACGACGTTCATCAGAGTCAATTGGACCTGCCTCATCAATTGGACGACCTAAAACGTCCATAATGCGGCCTAAAGTTCCTGTACCTACTGGCACTGTAATTTGATTACCTGTTGACTTAAACGCTGTACCACGCGCAAGACCATCAGATGAGCCCATCGCAATGGTACGCACAATGCCGTCACCCAATTGCTGTTGCACTTCAAGTGTCAAACCTGCTTCAGCTTGACTTGATGCATCATCAATAATCAACGCTTCAAACACTTTTGGCATTTGATCGCGTGGAAACTCAACGTCAACCACCGCACCAATACATTGCACCACTTTACCAATATTCGCTGTACTCATTTTTATATCCTATTCAAACTAATCTGTTGAATTCAAATTTATGTTCTGTTTTAACGCGTTATGCTACTGCAGCCGCACCGCCGACAATCTCTGAGATCTCTTTGGTAATAGCTGCTTGACGTGCTTTGTTGTAAACCAGTTTTAACTCACCAATCACACTCTTCGCATTATCTGACGCTGATTTCATTGCCACCATACGAGATGATTGCTCTGAAGCCATATTTTCAGCTACTGCGTTATAAACTAGAGACTCAACATAACGCATCATCAATTGGTCAATCACAGGTTGAGCTTCTGGCTCATAAATGTAATCCCAATGACCCGTTGAGCTACCTAATTGATCACCACTTAATGGCAACAATTGCTGCATTACAGGCTCTTGCTTCATTGTGTTGATAAACTTGGTATAGCAAATATATAACTGATCTATTTCACCATCCGCATATGCATCAAGCATCACCTTAACGGTACCAATCAAGCTATCCAGATGTGGCACATCACCTAAACCAGTAATATGTGACTTAACATTTGCGCCAACACGATTCATAAAGCTAAGGCCTTTATTACCAATAGCGCTTACTGAAATCGCTTTGCCTTCTGTTTCCCAAGTTTTCATTTGATTGACTGACATACGCAACATGTTGGTATTTAAACCACCACAAAGACCCTTGTCAGAACTCACAACAATCAAGCCCACATTTTTAACAACATCACGTTTAATTAAGAATGGGTGCTTATACTCAACTTGAGCATAAGAAAGATGCGCAGCAACATTGCGGATTTTCTCAGCGTATGGACGTGATGCACGCATTCTATCTTGCGCTTTACGCATTTTAGAAGCGGCAACCATCTCCATCGCCTTAGTGATCTTGCGTGTATTTTCTACACTCTTGATCTTGGTTCTAATTTCTTTACTACCAGCCATTTTAGTGTCCTAATAGTTAAGAATTAGTATGCGTTAGTTGCTTTGAAGTCTTTAATTGCAGCTTCAACTGCTTTCTCATTATCACCAGCCAAGTCTTTGCTAGATTCAATGCCATCCATCAATGCTTTGTATTTAGAACCCATAAAACCATGTAATGCATTTTCAAAAGCTAAAACTTTATTAGTTGGCACATCATCAAAATAGCCTTTGTTAGCTGCTAACAAAGTAATTGCCATTTTAGAAACACTTAATGGTGCGTATTGTGCTTGCTTCATCAACTCAGTAAACATACGACCGCGGTCTAATTGTTTACGTGTAGCCTCATCCAAATCAGAAGCGAACTGCGCGAAA
>CAYQZK010000224.1:0-1893 GCA_964422015.1 uncultured Methylotenera sp. | reverse complement strand
ACTTAAAAACGGAGAGTAACAATGAGCGAACAACAAGCACTCAGCATTATTCAGCAGCTTCAAAAAGCGTTAGCAAATATACGCAGAATTGAGAATGAACTAGCAAGCGTAGATGTAACCCAGAATGGTGTTATATCTCGTTTACTGGGGAATATCGAATTTTCTGCTCATGTTGCTCAACGTGGAGGTGCTGAACATGTTTAAGAGAAAACAACAACTAGGTAAGTTATTAGCATTACGTACTGCGCAAATCATACTACATGATCATGAGCAAATGCGACAATGTAAAAATAACACAGTCACAGTAAATGAGCCTGAGAAAAAAGACGATAGCAAGATTATTTCTATTTTATCTTTTCTCAGACGTTTATGTGTTTAACCTGGCATAACTTAGTAGCCATCATTGATGGCTACTTAACCTAAAGGAGCAAATAAGTTATGAGCAATGCAGTAGCAGAAATTGTCGAAGATAAGCCAGAGGTCAAGGAAACACCAAAGTCAAAGGTTAATTCAGAGACAAAAGCAAAGCCTACAAATAATAATAAAATCAGCAAGCCAAATAAGTCAAATAAGCCAAATAAAACAGGTAAGCTTGCTAGAAATAACAACCATCAAAAAGGCACTCAAGAAAGCTTAGTAGAACGAGCATTGACCGAAGAAAACGTAAAGTTGATTCGTCAAGTTCAAGCTAATGTTTTAAAAGAGTCTGGTGTTTCACCTTCGAAGATGAAAATCTTAAACGCAGCATTAAGTGCTGAGGTTTTAGAGAAAGTGACACAAGAGATGATTGAAAAATATAAATAACAAGGAACACTCTAAATATCGAGATAGTTTTTACTATTGAGGTAATATGCCATTTAAAACCACGCTGTAGACACAGGTGGGGCATTGAACACTAAACGACACAAAGGTGCCTTGGAATGAGAAAACAAAATTGCATCAAAGATATTAATTATTACGTAAATAGTATCGCTAAAGGTGCGCAACAATCACGCTATAAGCGCAAGATCGTGCTATATGCGATGGTTGATGATTTATTACATTTAGGACTTCTTCCGCAGAAGTTGTCACAATTAAAAGATGATTACATCTTTAGTCTAATAGAACACTGGAAAAGCAAAGAATTATCCTCGGATACGATAAGAGGAAGGATCAGCATTTTACGCAAGATAATGGCTGATATGTATAATATCCAAATCCCTACAAACAAAGATTTTAATTTTAAGGCAAGTAAGTTTACGAAGCAGTCGCAGATGAATGTTAGCAAAGATGTTTTAGAGCTTGTCCATAACCCAATTGTTAAAAGCGTCTTAGCGTTTCAGATTTACTTCGGACTGACTAAGCGAGAATCCATTAAAATTAATTTAAGTACGGCTATTATGTCCGATGATTTACAGATTCATGCAGACTTAGCCACGAATAAAAAGACTCGATTTATTCCGATTTTAACCAAGACTCAAAAAGAAGTGATCGATTACCGTTGTGAGCTTTTAGGTAGTAAGCACCAGATGCTAACAGATAGAATGCCAGAGACGATGATAGTGCAATTATTAAATGCGGAAATATACGATTGCGGTTATGAGGTTAACGCCCCATTTAGGCGCGTGTACGCAATGGAGCGTTTGGCGTTCTTGGTGAAGCGTAAAAGTGAGATGATGGCTAAGAGAATGCTTATTGAAGAAATGGGCTACACAAGCTACGAGAAGCTGCAAAAAGGGTTGTTGTAATGAGTCGCGCATCGAACGATCTTAATCACAGCATACATAAGATATTGGAGAAACAGCAACACACGATGTCTTATGGCACAAGGTACACCAGGTTAAAGCGATTAAAACTGATTGGTCGAGAGCTTCACGAGATGGGCTATGAATTGAGAACCATTGGGCGTATTCA
>CAYQZK010000223.1:0-1899 GCA_964422015.1 uncultured Methylotenera sp. | reverse complement strand
ACCCTCGACCCCAGGATTATGAATCCTGTGCTCTAACCAGCTGAGCTACATCACCTTGTAAACTGGTTTGCTAAACTTAAGCAAGCGCGCAATTTTAGTGTTTTAGAAGGGAGTTGTCAAAAATAGTTTGCTACTTCCCAGAAGATTTCTACTTACTTAAGTAATATTGTATTTTAGAGTTTATACGTTGAACCTAAAATGCATTACATCGCCATCTTGCACAATGTATTCTTTACCTTCTAAGCGCATTTTTCCTGCTTCTTTAGAGCCTTGCTCACCTTTATTTTTAACGTACTCATCATAGGCGATGACTTCTGCTCGGATAAAGCCGCGTTCAAAATCGGTATGAATTACACCTGCAGCTTGTGGTGCTGTGGCACCTTTTTTAACTGTCCAAGCTCTTACTTCTTGCACACCAGCAGTGAAATAAGTTTGTAGGCCAAGTAAGTCGTAGGCTGCGCGAATAACACGGTTTAGGCCGGGTTCATCTTGTCCTAGTTCTGATAAGAATAATAGCTTGTCTTCTTCATCGAGCTCAGAAATCTCACCTTCAATCTTGGCGCAAATGCATACTACAGGCGCATTTTCGGCTTTACCTAGCGCAACAACTTTGTCTAAAAATGGGTTGTTTTCAAAACCTTTTTCATCTACGTTAGCAAGATACATCACAGGTTTAACGGTAATTAAGCATAGAGGTTTGAGTAGTTGCAGTTCATCTGCATCTAACCCAAGTGTGCGCACTGCCTTTGCTTGGTCTAAGCATGGAACAACTTTTTCTAATACCTTTAAAAGTGCAATTGCATCTTTGTCTCCACTTTTTGCCTTTTTACTTTCGCGCTGCATGGTTTTTTCAACGGTTTCCATATCAGCAAGGGCAAGTTCAGTGTTAATGACTTCAATGTCAGAGATTGGATCAATTTTGTTGGCAACGTGAATGACATTGCCATCTTCAAAGCAGCGCACAACGTGCGCAATAGCATCAGTTTCACGAATGTTAGCTAAGAATTTATTGCCTAAGCCTTCACCCTTAGATGCTCCAGCAACTAAACCGGCAATGTCTACAAACTCAACGATCGCAGGTTGAACGCGTTGAGGCTTTACAATATCAATCAAAGGTTGCATACGAGTATCTGGAACTTCAACGATGCCAACGTTAGGTTCAATGGTGCAGAAGGGGTAGTTCTCAGCAGCAATCCCAGCTTTAGTAATAGCATTAAACAGTGTGGATTTTCCTACGTTAGGTAGGCCAACGATTCCGCATTTCATAAAGTTCTAATCATCTTTCACGCAATTTCTGCGTTGTTATCGGTTTTGCGTTTACCCTACTCACTAATATTCGAAGATAGTAAGTGAAAATAGACGCTATTTTTTAGTGTGCAATTTTAACATTGCTGACTCGAAGTCACCATTTAGAAGCGCAGGAACAACTTGCATGCTGTCGTCAATGCATTGATTGATGGCAGATTGTTCATCTTTAAGCGGTGGTCTGAGTACAAAATTAACAACTTCATTTCTATCGCCAGGGTGGCCAATTCCTATGCGTAAACGCCAAAAATCTGGCGTGCCGAGTGCTGCCGAAATATCCTTTAAACCATTGTGCCCACCATTGCCACCACCTTTTTTTAGTTTTGCAGTATTTGGTGGTAAGTCCAATTCATCATGAATGACTAAAATTTGGGCAGGTAATATTTTGTAGTAATTGGCAATGGCTGCCACCGATTTGCCGCTGGCATTCATAAAAGTGGTTGGTTTAACGAGCCATATGTCTGATGTTGGATTTAACTTCCCTGAGATGCCGAAAAATTTAGCATCTAACGCAAGCTTACTATTGGATTGGGTTGCCAATTGGTCTATCCACCAAAAGCCGGCATTATGGCGTGTGTATTCATACTTTTCACC
>CAYQZK010000222.1:0-1947 GCA_964422015.1 uncultured Methylotenera sp. | reverse complement strand
GCATAAGCACTACCATCAGCCTCTTCCACACTGACGTTATCAATATTAGAACCCGCATCGGCGATACCTGAGGCAATTTTAGCCAACATACCAGGCTGGTTCGCCACCGACAAGATGAGATTGGTTTTAAACAACCGCTGGCTATCTGGCTCCCACTCCACATCTAACCATTTATCAGGATCCAACTTGAATTTACGCACACTAGGGCAATCATGCGTATGAATCACCAAGCCCTTATCTTTGTTAATAAAGCCTAATATCGGATCGCCAGGAATCGGTCGGCAACATTTAGCAAACTGCACAGCCATACCCTCTGTGCCGCGAATCGTAATAGTGTCTAATGACTTAGCCACTTTAGCATTCTCAACATGCTCTTCTGTCATGGCGAGCAATTGGTGAGCCACCATCACGTTTTGACGCTTACCTAAACCAATGTCTGACAGAATTTCAGCTTTATCTTTCACACCATAGTCGCGCATCAACTTATGCCAATGTGCATCCGTCACGCTACTTGGCTCTACATGCAAGGCACGCAAAGCCTGATTAAGCATACGCTCGCCCAAATGTCCGGATTCTGTAGATTGCTGAGATTTTAAGAAATGACGAATGTGCGAACGTGCTCGCCCCGTAATCACATAGTTCAACCATGCAGGATTAGGTTTAGCCAGTGAGCCTGTGATAATTTCCACATGGTCGCCGTTATGTAATTCCGTACGTAATGGCGCCAACTCTTGATTAATACGCACTGCCACACAACTGTTACCAACGCCAGAGTGCACAGCATAAGCAAAATCAACGGCTGTAGCGCCTTTAGGTAAGGCCAGAATTTTACCTTTAGGCGTAAAAACGTACACTTCATCAGGAAATAAATCGACTTTAAGGTGTTCCAAAAAGTCTAAGGAATCACCACTCTCCGCTTGAATTTCTAACAAACGCTGCAACCACTGATGCGTTTGCTGTTGCAATGCCGTCAGCTGAGCATCACTCGATTTATACAACCAATGTGCAGCCACCCCAGCATCGGCAATATTATGCATAGACGAACTACGAATCTGCACCTCAATAGGTGTGCCAAATGGCCCCAATAAAGTGGTATGCAAAGATTGGTAGCCATTCGCTTTAGGAACTGCAATGTAATCTTTAAATTTAGTTGAAATCGGCTTATACAATGCATGCAAAGCACCTAATGCGTAATAGCAACTAGGTAAATCTTTCACTACCACCCGAAAACCATAAATATCATACACCTGCGAAAAAGGTGTAGCTTTGCTCATCATTTTTTTATAGATGCTATACGAATGCTTCTCGCGACCTGAAACTTCTGCATCAATACTCATCGTCGTTAATTGATGCTTTATCGACTCTAAGATTTTGCTTACGACCTCTTTGCGATTGCCGCGTGCCGCCATAATCGCTTTAGAAATTGCATTAAAGCGCATAGGATGCAAATATTGAAAGCTCAGATCTTCAAGCGACTGATAAATACTGTTTAAGCCGAGCCTATTAGCGATAGGCGCATAAATTTCCAAAGTTTCTTTAGCAATCAGCTTTTGCTTCTCTGGCTTCATCGCTTCAAGCGTTTGCATATTATGCAAACGATCTGCTAGCTTGACTAAAATAACGCGCACATCTTGCGACATGGCCAATAACATTTTACGAAAATTTTCAGCTTGCGCCTCACTAGCGCTCTGAAACTCGATTTTGTCTAATTTGGTGACACCATCAACCAGCTCTGCGACTTGAGGTCCAAATTTTTCTTTAATATCGTGTGTTGTAAGGTCTGTGTCTTCAACTACATCATGTAGCAAAGCCGCGAGTATGGTCGGTACGTCCATGTGCAAATCAGCCAAGATACAGGCCACAGAAACAGGGTGAATAATGTATGGCTCACCAGTTTTGCGCACTACGCCATCATGCGCTTGGTAAGCGTAATGATAGCCTTGCCAT
>CAYQZK010000221.1:755-1959 GCA_964422015.1 uncultured Methylotenera sp. | reverse complement strand
TATGCGGATGCTTGCGGCAAGAAGCTGGTTATTCAGATGGTGGATTGATGGCTGCCAGGGTGCACAACCCACCCCACCCCGGCGCTGTACTGTGCGAATGGCTACCCGAGGGCATGACTGTTACCGATGCCGTCACACTACACGTCGTCTGCGCACTTGAGCGAGATAGTGAACGGCAGCGCCAGCAAGTAAAAAGCCCGACGATTAATCCTGTGCAGAAAGTGGCCTGATGGCGGGAATGTCACATTCCGAGGGACACGAACATGATCGATGGAAGACTTACAGTCTGGATTGGAGAGCGCGAAGCTCTTCCTGTTAGGGCGATTCCCTTTGTCGCAGGAGAAGGGCATTCCGCTGACCAAGTGGCCGAATATCTAGCTCATTTCAATGGACTAAAAGGTAAGCCACGATTCCCCAGTCTGAGGGCGTACCAGTGGCGAAAAAATACTGTATTGCCAATCCTGCCTGGTGATTTTGAGAGGATGGTCTGGCGTATTCGGGCATTAGCGGAGCGACTGATGCGCGAACATCCCAAGGTCGGTGGTGATGTGCAAAACTCCGAAGATGCCCCCCCCAATCCTGAAGGTGCTGCCAAATTTGATGACGTCTCCTACCGCGACCTTCCAACTGGCGTGTTCGTATGGCTTGACGATTTCTTACAAGTGTATCGGCGCGAGCGAAAAGGAGAAGGATTACGGTTTCAACCTCTGATTGATGCTGTTGTCTTTACAGCGATCCTGGAAGGATTTGAAAACTGTCCGTCACGCCCACTTCACTCCGACGATTGGATGGTTGACTACCCAACTTTCTTAACGCTCTGCCGGGGGGCTAATCCAAATGGTTTTGAGGATTATCGCGTGGAGACCACCGGATTGTTCAGCAAAACACCAGAGCTTGAATGGGGCGGTGACGCTTTTCATGAGAAGCCTGTTCTGGCATTGCCGTGTAACTTGGGCGAGTTGCGTTCATTTATGGAAAATGATGGCCTGCATGAATGTATTGATGAGGATGTGGTACGTGGCTTGATGCTAATAGCGAAGCCAATTGATCAGTCTGGAGGTCTTCTGGCCAACAAAGAGGAAAAATCCACCAATAAGCCTAGCCCTTGGTGGCAGACAGAATATGACATCCTCGACTTGGCTCAAGACTTCGGAGATCAGTTGGTAAAGGATGGCAAGCGGCCCTCTCAAAATGCAGTCACCAA
>CAYQZK010000221.1:0-745 GCA_964422015.1 uncultured Methylotenera sp. | reverse complement strand
ACCAAGAAACTAGTTCATCACATCAACAGCAAGGAAGAACGAAAAACCCCGTTGGGTCAGAAATCGCGTGAGATTTCAGATACACCCTTAAAAAAGGGGCTACTAAGAGGGTGGAAGCACAAGCCTCAAAACTAGTGGTGCGTTGCGTTTGCACTGGTGCGCGCACCAGTGCGCGCCTAAATCACATTTCGCGCACCACCTAAGAAGCCGCCACCAGAGCGGCTCCTGAGTCGATTTGCATTTGCTTCTTGGTGGGGGGGGCGCACAACAAAACTTCATATCGACCGCCGGGGCATTCCCCGGCATTTCAAGAAAGTCGATACGATGACTCTGAACACGCTTCCAGAAACCGTTCATTCCGTTTACCTCACCGCCGAAGCCCTAGCAGCCTCGCTGGGCATCAAACCCCAGACGCTCCGCGCCAACCTTTGCAGAAATGGGCATTACTTTGGAATTAGGCCAATTAAGACCCCGAACCGATTTCTTCTTTGGCCGGCTGACTCGGTGGAACGCCTTATTAAAGGGGAGCAATCATGATCGCGCTTTCCTCCCAGAATGACAAAATTCAACGAACAACAGACAGCATTACCGTACTGACCGCGAAAAACCCTGAAGGCAAAACACGGCTAGCCAAGCGCTGGGTCTCTCTCATCGAGGAACCAGAACCTTATAGCGGTGCAAAATGGTACACACAGCGCTATCAGCCTCATGTATATGCCCTTGCGCAAGGCATGCGTTCACGTCC
>CAYQZK010000220.1:0-1976 GCA_964422015.1 uncultured Methylotenera sp. | reverse complement strand
AACATCTTCTGCACTAAAGCCTGTAATTTTAGTAAATGCGGAATTCACACGAATAATATTGGTTTGAGCATCTGTGATAAAAATGCCGTTTTGAGATTCGAAAGCAATTGCGGCAATACGTAGTGCAATATCTGCTTTTTTACGTTCGGTAATGTCTCGCGCAATGCCAAGTACTCCAGTCAGGTTGCCTTGCGTATCCCGCACGGGCATTTTGGTGCATTCTGATAGCTCTAAGTGGCCGTCACTGGCAAAACTGAGCATTTCCTCATTGACGAGTTTACCGCTCTGATGCATGGCCGCAAGGTCGTGCTGCCTAAAAAAATCCGCGAGATCTTTATCCACAAAGTCATAATCTGTCTTGCCGGTAATTTCAGATTCTGTTTTTCCAAAAAGGCTTTCAACACGAGAGTTGCAAGCTTGAAATACCCCCTGTGTATCTTTAAGCCAAATTAAATCAGGAATGATATTTAAAATGGACTTCAATTTGGACTCGCTTTCTTGCAGTGCGATTTCTGCTTTTATGCGCGAATCAACAAATACGCCAAGGTTAATGCCGACTACGGTGAGCGTGAGTAAGTAAAACCAAAAGTTTTGTAAGCCAGTGTTTGCAATATCTTGTGCAAAATAACCAACGCCTTGTATCGCGCCAAATAAGGCCTGAATCACGATAATGCATATGGCTAAAGTAGCGCCATGTTGATTAAAACGGGTTGCGCCCCACACGACAAAAAGAAACATCCAGTAGCCTTTTGCTAGGTGGCCTAGCATGGGGTCAAACCAACCAAGGAATACAATTTGCCCTGTAAGAATAGTTAAACCTATAAAGGCAAAAGTTTCAGCGATTTTTTGACGAGTAAACCAATGGTATGGAAATTTTCGCCAAATTAAAAACAGAGGTGTGCTTAATAAAATGCCGAGTGTATCGCCTTGCCACCAATGAAAAATATTATGCGTGATGTTTTGCCAATTGAGAAAGCCCGCGACTAGAAGACTTAGCGGACCAATCAGTGCGCTAATTATTGCGCTGCTCATTCCAACAGCAGCTAAGATGAGAAAATCACGAGGTCTTTGAAAGTTAAGGTCAAGGCTGAAGCGTCGGCACAGATAAAAAGCAAAAAGGGTTTCTAAAGTGTTGCCTGCAGCAAGAAATATAGAAACGCTCAAAGGGTCGTTGACTAAAATACCTGCAACAGTTGCACCCAGAAAAACAGCCGGCCAAAATTTTCTGCCACAAATAAGTAATGCGGCGAGTGCTAAGCCCCCAGGCAACCAAAATATGGTGACATTGCCATTGGCTGTAGAGGTGTTAAGTACGAGATTTGCAAGCAGAGCGTAGGATGTTGCCAAGCCAGTCATGCAAAGTAAATCTTGCCGCGAATACGAGTTGTGCTGCATAGGATTGCTAACTTTTATTGAATGCTCTTAATTTATCATAGCATTAAATAAATAATGTGTAGCGCATCTCCCTTTGTTCTGGCTTTGTAAAGGCTAGGAGGTGTTAAAAGAGATGCTCTGTGAGGCGCACCAATGTTGGCTTTCAGAGAGGGTGTTTTAGTGATTTGAATGTAAAAAAGCCTCGCAATTGCGAGGCTTTTTATTTGCTTTAAAGTAACTTAGTGCAAACTTGTTCTGAAAACCGATATGAGCGAAGTAATGTAGTACGCGCGCAGTAGGTTTTCAGGATAATGTTTACATCATGCCACCCATGCCGCCCATACCCATATCACCGCCACCCATTGCTGGAGCGTCTTCTTTAGGTAGTTCAGCTACCATGCAGTCTGTAGTGAGCATTAAGCCAGCTACTGAAGCAGCATGTTGTAATGCAGAGCGCGTTACTTTAGTTGGGTCAAGAACACCCATTTCTACCATGTCGCCATAAGTTTCGTTCGCAGCATTGTAGCCGTAGTTACCTGAACCTTGTTCTACTTGGTTCACTACAACTGAAGGCTCAACACCAGCGTTGGCAACAATTTGAC
>CAYQZK010000219.1:0-2038 GCA_964422015.1 uncultured Methylotenera sp. | reverse complement strand
TTTATGAATTGCAACGTAGTTGGCTGGCAAAGGCTTATACGCAAGCGATTTTGCATAGTGTACCTACACCATAATCAATATTGCATCTCGGTAAATCTCTAACTAAATCATGGCACAGCAACCTTTAATCCACTATCACGTCCGTTGGCGGCCCTCGGGGCATCAACCTGGCGCAAGCCACGGCCTGGTGGCGGGGCTTGGTGATCAGTTGCGATCTGTAGTATTGCTACGCGATAACCCTGATCCACGTCGCTTAGATTTACGTGCAAGTGTGCGTGACCCATTTGAAAACATTTGGGTGCGCGACTTTAACTTAAATTCCGCCTTAAAAGTGATTATGCTGGTAGATACGTCTGCCTCTATGGGGTATGTGGGCAAAGTCAATCGTATGCATGTGGCGCAAGAAATCGCCTCGCAATTGGCACTTTCTGCTTATCGCTCAGGCGATGCCTTTGGTTTATTTGCCGCAGGCGAAACCGTTAATAAGCAATGTATGTTACCGCCCAAAGCAAATCGTGGCGCGTGGCTGTGGGTGAATCATCATTTCCCAAAACTTGTACCCCAAGGTCAGCATGCGGATGGTTTATTTGCGACAGTACCTTATTTACCACAACGTCGTTGCTTGGTATTTTTAGTGTCAGATTTTCGCTGGCAAGCGGGTAAGCTCAAGCAATTGCTTAAAAAACTCAGTCATCACGATGTGGTACCAGTGATGTTACAAGATCCTGCCGAGATGGATGACATACCAAAAAGCGGCATTGCCATTTTGCGCGATGCAGAAACAGGTGCCGGACAGTTTGTGTGGATGCGCCCAATCTTGCAAAAACAAATGCAAGACTTGCGTGCGCAACATGTTAAGCAGGTAGAAGAAGTTAGCCGTATCTATGGTAACAAGCCGTTTGTAGTGATAGGCGAATTTAATACTGCGCTTTTAACTAAATATTTTATGGAGCGGAGCACGTAATGAAAACAACATTTTTATGGATACTGCGTTTGTCATTACTCTGTGTGTTGTTACTCGTCCTACCTGTTTCATCCGCTAATACCTATGCTAGTCCTGATAATTCCATTTCAGTCAAAGTCATTATGCGCGATAACGGTTATACGCTTGGTGACACCATTGCTATGCACGCCGAGTTTAATTTAGCCAAAGGCTTGGTGTTTGACCCTAACAGCGTGCCACTGAAAGGGCCTGTGAATAACTGGTTAGATTTACGTGATGTGACGATGGATGAAAGCAAAAACCCCGATGACAGCAGCCATATTCGCATTGATTTTTCTTGGCAAATATTTGGCACGGTAGAGCATGCACAAACGCTCAAGATTCCAGCGATACAAATGCAAACAATACCGCTAAATGACAGTGCAAAAGCGAACAGTAACAATAAGCCAATTGCCATTACTATACCTGCACAAGCCTTTCATTTATCACCAGTATTGCCGCCTAGCATTACTCAAAAAGAGCATCGTCCCCACGCACCGCCCTTACGTTTTGATACTCGCACACCGCTTACTATCGGCTTGCTATGTTTAGGATTAAGCCTACTATGTGGCGCAGTGTGGCTTTGGTTGATGGATAAAGTTTCATGGTGGCCGCGCAACCCAGGACCGATCACGCAGCTATCGCGCCAATTAAGCGAAGCATGCGTAGCGCAACAGTCAACTTTCAGTGTTGCAGATTTACGCACCATTCACAAATCACTGGCAAGTAGTGCAGGGCAATCACTTTACCCGAATACTTTGAACAGTTTATTTGAGCGTGCACCGTATTTATTGTCTGAAAAACTATCGATTACACAGTTTTTTAATGCTTCATGGCAGATTTTTTTTGCAGGTGGCAGCACGCCAATCAATGTGAATGTAGCAGAAACAGTCGCTTGGATAAAACGTGCTGCCATGGCAGAGCGTTTATTTCGAGTATCTCAAGCTAAAAAACCGGCAAAAGTTAAGACTATTGCTGTCAAGCAATTGGTTAAAGCCTAACCATGAACGCATTGCACTTTACCAAGCCAGAGTTGCTGTGGCTGCTACCGCTGGC
>CAYQZK010000218.1:0-2043 GCA_964422015.1 uncultured Methylotenera sp. | reverse complement strand
AACATTTTTTCCATCTTCTTTTATTATTAAAGGTTTCAACAACTCAGTCAACTCGTTAGTTACTTTACGCAACACTTCACTATCAACAGTCCCTTTAGGATGACCCTCTACCTCTTCAGGCATTCTTTGCTCAAGTTGTTGGATTAACTTACCTAAGTTTTGCACCGTTACTTCTAACACCTCATCCAATTGGCTACGCTGTTGATTGTGGCGTATAGCTGTTTCCAAAGTTGCTGCAGCTTTCTGTAGTGGCATTGCCCCCACCGTACCAGCAACTCCCTTTAGTGAATGTGCCAAGCGCTCTGCTGTTTGCTTATCATCATGATCTAACGCAGCTTTAATGTCTGCGCTGAATTGTTTCTGCCCAGCGATAAACTTACGCAACACCGACAAATAAACCGCATGCTTACCAAGCACACGCTTCAAACCTTGCACCGTATCTAAACCATCAACATCTGCAAATAGATTAGTCGGCTGTATTGTGGTTAGTGCAAGAGCTGAATTAACAGTTGGTGAGTTTGCGCGTGGCTTTACCCATTGATATAGCTTTTCCCATAAATCATCTGGGTCGATTGGCTTGGCAATATGATCATTCATCCCAGCCTCTATACAACGCTCTCGATCTACTTGCATAGCGTTCGCCGTCATCGCCACTATTGGAAGCGTAGAAAAATCTGGCAAACCTGGCAACGCTTTAAGCTGCCGAATTTCACGCGTCGCGGTCAACCCGTCCATTTCTGGCATTTGCATATCCATAAGCACAATATCGTAGGCTGATTCTTGCACCTTATGCAGTGCAACTAGGCCATTTTCAGCAATATCAACCTCCATGCCAGCCTCTTTCAATAACTCCGCGGCCACCTCCTGATTAAGCTCATTATCCTCCACCAGCAAAATGTGCGCCCCCTGAATACCGGCAAGCTTATCAAGCTTAGGCTGAAGCACTGCTTGACGAACTCGGGGCGCATTGTCAGCGTCTGCTTTAAGCGCACGAATTGCCGTATCAAACAATATTGAGGCATTTACAGGCTTAATGAGCACGTCATCAATACCTACTTCAATACTTTTTGCTAACAACTCCTCGCGCCCAAAAGCGGTCACGATGACCAAATGTGGGCTTTGTGATAAACCTAATGCTTTGATTTTTTTCGCGGTCTCAATACCATCTAGCTCAGGCATTTGCCAATCTAGAAATACTATCTCATAAGGCTCGCCATCATTAGCTGCACGTCTCACCTCTGCAATAGCATGTATACCTGAATTAACATCACGCACATCAAATGACATGCTTTGCAACAGATGGTTAATCACCTCACGGGCATAATCATTATCGTCCACTACCAACACTTTTTTGCCACGTAAATCTGGATGTGGAGTGAGATCTCGCTTTTGCTTATCACTTTTACCTAACCGTGCAGTAAACCAAAAAGTGGAGCCTTTACCAAATTCACTCTCTACGCCCACCTCACCACCCATCATTTCAGCAAGATTTTTGGATATGGCTAGACCCAATCCGGTGCCGCCATATTTACGCGTCGTTGAAGTATCCGCTTGCTGAAAACTTTGGAATAAAAGCTTACATTGCTCCTGCGTAAGACCAATACCAGTATCTCTCACAGCAAAATGCATCATTACATCATGCTCGGTTTCTTGAACGAGTTTTAGCTCCAAAACAATTTCGCCGTGATCCGTGAATTTAACTGCGTTATTGGCATAGTTGATTAGGACCTGGCTCAAGCGCATCTCATCGCCAATTAAAAAATCGGGAATTTTTGGATCCACATCAAATAACAGCTCTAAACCTTTAGCCGTCGTTTTTTCTAACAATAATGTCGCAACGTTATCAAGAACCTTTCCCACTTCAAATTCAACACGTTCTATATTTAGCTTACCCGCCTCGATTTTTGAAAAATCTAAAATGTCGTTCAAAATACCCAACAGATGGCCGCTTGATAATTTAATCTTCTGCATATAATCATGCTGCTTATCAGTGAGCTCCGTTTTAAGCATCAAGTGCGACATACCAATGATGGCATTCATCGG
>CAYQZK010000217.1:0-2059 GCA_964422015.1 uncultured Methylotenera sp. | reverse complement strand
TTAAATCATATGCACCTGTCTGCATTTTCTCTACCGCGACACCTCCATGCTCTGCAATGTCAACCTCTAGGCCCGCTGTCAAAAGCAATTCACGCCCAACTTCTTGGTTAACTTCATTGTCTTCTACAAGCAGTATTCGCGCTCCTTTACGAATTGGCCTGGCCGCAGACTCCATATCATCAATTTGTAAAGCGCCGCCTCGTTTGAATTGTGCAGTAAACCAAAATGTACTCCCCTCACCCAGAACACTGTCGATTCCAACTTCACCACCCATCATGCGTGCCAAGCGACGGCTAATAGCCAAACCTAAACCAGTACCACCATATTTACGGGTGGTTGAGCTATTCGCCTGCTCAAAAGCTTCAAACAATCGCGCTCTCTGCTCTTCTGTTACACCAATACCAGTATCCTGAACCTCAAAACGTAAACTAACCGTAGTTTCTCGCTCAGACTCAAGCACTGCCTTCAATGTAACGCTACCTTGATGTGTAAACTTCACCGCATTACTGAGATAGTTAATCAATATCTGCCCTATGCGCAACGGGTCGCCGACTAATTGCAATCCATTCAACCTAGGATCTATATCTTCTATAAGTGCAAGTTTTTTCGACTCAAAACGCTCAGTCATCATACTTTGTACGTGGTTAAGTGTAGCAATCACGCTAAAGGGTGTTTCTTCAAGGGTAAGTTTGTCTGCTTCAATTTTAGATAAATCGAGAATATCGTTAATAATGCCCAGTACATGCTTGGCCGCAGTCGTTACTTTGTTCAACTTATCTACTTGGTCTGGCACTTTAATATCGCGCTGCAACAAATGCGCAAAACCAATGATCGCATTCATCGGCGTACGAATTTCATGGCTCATATTCGCTAGGAATGTGCTCTTAGCTTCACTTGCGGCTTCTGCCTCATGGCGCGCCTGCTCCGCTTCAACCGTACGTGAACGTACTAAATCTTCAAGGTGCAAGCGATAGTCATCTAACTCTAGTTGCGTTTTCTTACGCTCCGTAATGTCTTCTTTAATCGCAAGATAATGCGTTACCTCACCATTAGGCTGACGAACGGGTGCAATTTTCGCCCATTCAAAATACTCTGTGCCATCTTTACGTCTATTGAGCAACTCTCCTGACCAAACATTGTTTTTGGTCAAGCTATTCCACATTTCGTCATAAACACTTTTAGGGGTTTTGCCAGATTGTAAAATGCGAGGATTCATACCAATAACTTCATCACGCGCATATCCAGTAACTTTAGTAAAGTGCTGATTTGCATATTCGATTTCAGCATTCAAATTGGTAATAACAATGCTGTTAGGGCTCTGCTCTACAGCTATCCATAGTTTTCGCAACTCTTCTTCGGTCTCGTGGCGCTTTGAAATATCTAAATGCGTACCGCTAATAATAAGCGGCTTGCCTTCAGGCGTGCGCCTTGTAACGCGACCCCGATCGGCTACCCAAACCCAATGACCATCCTTGTGACGCATACGTACATCACACTCGTAATACTCAGTTTCACCCGCGATATGCTTATTTAAGAGTTCATTTGAACGCTTTAAATCATCTGGATGCACAAACTGCTCCCAGCTCACGGTAGTGAAAGGTGCAAGCTGACTCAGTTCATATCCAAAAATATCAGCCCAGCGCTCATTAAAAATCGCCTCACCCGTCTCTAAATTCCACTCCCACGTTCCAGCATGCGTACTATCAATAATATCCTGCAAACTACGACGTTCTTTTTCTAACTGAGCTGCCATACGAACACGTTCAGTAATATCTCGGGCAACACCTAGCACACCAACTAATACACCAGATGCATCTCTTACTGGCGTTTTAATTGTTTGAAAAAGCCCCGTATAACTTCCATCTTTGTAAGTTAACCACTCCTCATTGGTGAGAGGTCCATCAGCGACAGTGGCAGCAAGGTCTTTTTCTCGGAAGAAATCAGCCAACTCTTTAGACACAATGTCGTAATCGGTCTTGCCAATAATGTCTTTTTCAGTCATCCCATATAACACCTCAAAGCTAGGACTGCAAAAACGATAGCCACCGTTGAGGTCTTT
>CAYQZK010000216.1:0-2095 GCA_964422015.1 uncultured Methylotenera sp. | reverse complement strand
GGTGAGCATGGGCAAGGCAGTTTGAATCACTTTAAGATTAAGTCGCCACGCATTATTATGATGGCGACTTTGGGTAAAGCTGCTGGGGTTGCTGGCGCTTTTGTGGCTGGTGAGAAAGTGGTGATTGATTACTTAATTCAGTCTGCAAAAAGTTATGTTTATTCCACACCAGCGCCGCCGGCTTTGTCAGCTACTCTCGCAGCGTCAGTACGTTTAATTGAGCAGGGCGATGATTTGCGCGCGCATTTGCGTGAGCTTATTGCATATTTTAAATCTAATCTAAAAACCAAAAAGTGGCAGTTAATGCCCTCAGATACCACTATTCAACCATTGCTTGTGGGAGACAATCTAGAAGCGTTGGCTTTAAGCGAATATTTGCAAAAACAAGGTATTTTGGTGCCAGCTATACGCCCACCAACTGTACCTGTAGGGACGTCTAGGTTGCGTATTTCACTATCAGCAGCCCATTCTTTGGATGATGTTAAACAGTTGATTGATGCGCTTCATCAGGCAGAAGTGGAGTTGTAAATATTATGAATGCGCCTATAAGTAATACTAATTTGCACATTGAAATGGTTGGCGTAGGTCAGCCTCTGGTGTTGTTACACGGTTGGGGCATGAATGCTACGGTTTGGCATCCCTTAGTTAAAAAACTTAGCAAGTTATTTACGCTACATATGATTGATTTGCCCGGTATGGGTTTAAGTCGACCACTAGAGCCTTATCACGTGCATGCTATTGCAGAAAAAGTGGCAGAAATACTGCCAGCACATGCTGATGTGATTGGATGGTCTTTAGGCGGGCAGGTCGCTATGCGGATTGCGCTAGATTATCCAGATTTGGTGCGCCGATTAGTATTAGTGGGAAGTACGCCGTGTTTTGTAAATAAAACTGGCTGGGAATCGGGTATGGCGCCTGAGGTTTTTAGTAGTTTTGCTAGTAGTGTGGATGCTGATTACCACAAGACCATGACGCAATTTCTAACCTTGCAATGTATGGGATCGAAAGACTCGCGCGATACCGTGAAGCTGTTACGTAAAAAATTCGCAGAGCGCCCTGTGCCAACCACGCAAACTTTGCGCAAAGCTTTGCAGATTTTATTAGATACAGATTTGCGTGAAGAGATTGAGTTCTTGAGAAAGCCTACGCTGCTGATTCATGGTGACCGTGATACTTTGGCGCCAGTGCAGGCCGCACACTGGATGATGAAAAATCTGCCAGCAGGATATTTGCGCGTCATGGCGGGTGCTTCTCATGCGCCTTTCTTGTCGCATCAAGAGGCGTTTATTGAAGCCTTAGTGCAATTTTTAGAACCACCACAGGCTACAGCATAGTATGGATGCGCGAGTGAATGATGTGTATCACATCGATAAAGCCCGTGCGCGCTCTTCATTTGGGCGTGCTGCGGATACGTATGATGCCGCTGCCATTTTACAGAAACAAGTGCGTGAAGAAATGCTGAGTCGACTCGATTTAGTGAAGATTGCCCCACAAGTGATACTGGATGCGGGATGTGGCACGGGCGCCGCAAGTTATTCACTGCAAAATCGATTTAATAAATCACAAGTGGTGTCATTGGATTTTGCTCATCCCATGTTGCAAAAAACTAGAAAGACTGTTGGCAGTGCGAGCTTGGTGAGCCAGTTCAAATCTTTATTTAGCGATAAGCGCCATCATTTACTGTGCGCCGATATTGAAGCGATTCCTCTGGCTAGTACGAGTGTTGGTTTGGTTTGGTCTAACCTTGCGATACAGTGGTGTAACGATTTAGATATGGCTTTGCAGGAGTTTCATCGTGTGCTGCAACCAGAAGGGTTGTTAATGTTTAGCACCTTTGGGCCAGATACATTGCGTGAGTTAAGGGTAGCCACCAATCAGCAATCGGGTCACACCAGTGTGAGCCGATTCATTGATATGCATGATATTGGCGATGCTTTAGTGCGTGCAGGATTTAGCGCGCCAGTGTTAGATGTGGAGCGATTTACTCTAACCTATGATGATGTGAAAAGCGTAATGCGTGATTTAAAAAGCATAGGTGCGCATAACGCTACAGATGGTCGCGCACGTGGTTTGCATGGGCGAGGTTTTTTGCAGA
>CAYQZK010000215.1:0-2097 GCA_964422015.1 uncultured Methylotenera sp. | reverse complement strand
CCCAACGATTATTCCTTCGTTTCAGGCTGCTGAAGTCGCTATTGCGGTAGGCTGTGATGACCGTGTCGTCTTCAGCAGCGCATACGACCTGAAGCCCTTCGATACGGTCTGGTCGTAGGCCATCCATACGACAGATTTCAGCCTCATGGCGCCCTAACGCATAGATTACTGCTCCTCGCACATGGTAAGTCCGTCCATAACTCATCACGTTGGCGACATCGTCCTGGCTAATTCGCCGACTGCCCATTCTGGAACTGGCATGATTGCTCAGTCGAGGCTTGGTTTCAAACTCTTGATAGTAGGCTACAGTTCCCATTGGTTATCCTCCTCGTGATTGTTATGGCTCCGATTATAAAGGGTGACCTCCCCCATCTAGTGACCTAGGAGAATATTTATTTTTGTTTTTACAAAAAAACTGCGGCTATTAGCACTGAGCCAAGGCGTATATTCTATTCATACACGTACAACTCTTGGGGTTTTGTGATCTAAGGTTTGGTAATTGTTGAGGAAATGTTTATGACAACTGGAATTTGGTATCAATATTTCATACAACTTGCGATGAATATGCGTTGGATTAAGAGATTGGTCACTAGTAGCAAAATAATATACTAAGTAATATTGATTAGTTACGATATCAGTAATCTTATTAATGCAACTTGGCACCGGCAATGCATTATATAAATACAAAAGCAATCAAATTCTAAACACACAAAAATAGGAGGATGTCATGAGAGCACTTATCACCACCATCATTGGAACCATCGCCCCAGCGACGGCATTTGCGGCTAACGGATTGAGTGAAGATAACAGTGGGATTTTTGTCTGGGTATTTTTAGGATTCTGCGCCCTGATAGTAGTAGCACAGGTAATACCGGCAGTATTGTTGATGACTGGAATGGTAAAAGGTGCAGTATCAGCAGCTAAAGGTGAAATGGTACCGGCAGCAACTAAGAGCTGATAAAGGGGGAAATATGAAAATGGAAGTGTAGAAGGCCATCTCTCGGGGTGGCCTTTATACGTTTGTTCCATTGATTTTGAACTGTATCTGTGAGATATGAATAGGAAAATTACTCATGGTGGTACTGATACAGGAGGCATAATGGCACTTACCAAAAATGATATAGTGGAAAAGATAACAGACCAGCTTGAGTTCACCAGGAAAGACTCTTTAGACCTTTTGGAAGCCGTAATATCAATAATGAAGCAGACTCTTGCATCTGGTGAAGATATCAAAATTTCAGGTTTTGGTAAGTTTGAGGTAAAAGAGAAGGCTGATCGTAGAGGCCGTAATCCGCAAACAGGTGAAGACCTCATCATAGAAGCCAGAAGGATATTAACTTTAAAGCCAAGTGGCCTGCTCAGGGATGCAATAAATAAGTGACTAGCCGCTCGAATGTCGGTTGTGGTACGGAACTCTATCTTGCAGATCAATAAACTATTGAGGTGAACTTAATGATTGAAGTGAAGGCACTTATTGCCGATGATGACGATATGAACACCGCTCTGCTGGAAATGATTTTAATGCAGTTGGGCATTAGCCAGATCGACAAGGCGTACAATGGGCTGGAAGCATGGGAAATGTTTGAAGACGCGCTTTGTGAAGAACCGTATCGTGTCGTCTTTCTTGATATTACCATGCCGGGGATGAATGGTATTGAGGTGCTGAAGAGAATCCGTAATCTTGAGAATGAATCCGATACCCGGTCTGTAATAATAATGGCTACTGGCGACAATACCCACGATACTATCGTCAAGACTCTGCTTGACAATGATGCTGATGATCACATTGGCAAGCCGTTCAATAGAGAAGAAATAAGCGAGTCACTGGTGCGACTGGGCATTCTTTAAATAAGTCAGACAGTAAATTACACATAACTGGTAAATACTGATCCAGAAATTTACCCCTTAACAGCCAAGTCAACTTCAATAGTACTTTCCATTGCTGCAAGTAACAGCAGAATAACTCCTACAAGGGTAACTGATAATTCCCTACTAGCTAGTTTAAGGTTTTATTAATCGACAATGTTCACTCTACTATTCGCCAGTAAAGTTAATCCGCTACAGGGCTAATTTGGAAGCCTCACATATATCAATGGA
>CAYQZK010000214.1:0-2109 GCA_964422015.1 uncultured Methylotenera sp. | reverse complement strand
GGGCCAAAAGCAGTTATACGTAAATTAAAGCTGGTCGGCAGCAATGGGGGACAAAGCAGACATTCAGTTACTCAATTAATCCTTGATGAATTCTAGGTTTTGAATGATGCACCATTGTGTATAACAAAGGTAGCACTAATATAGTAAGCAAAGTAGAAGACAACACGCCTCCAATAACAACAGTAGCTAATGGCCGTTGCACTTCTGCACCCACACCAGTAGCTATTGCCATAGGAATAAAACCAAATGAAGCTACCAAAGCTGTAATCAATATAGGACGCAATCTTGTCAGGGCACCTCGAAATACCGCCTCATTTAGCGCATAACCCTCTGAGCGCAGATTGTTAATGAAAGTAATCATCACTAAGCCGTTTAGCACGGCGACACTCGATAGTGCAATAAAACCTACGCCTGCAGAAATTGATAATGGAATACCTGCAATCCAAAGTGCAGTAACCCCGCCAGTTAAGGCAAACGGAATTCCACTAAAAACAATAAGGCCGTCTTTGAAGTTACCAAATACTGCATAAAGCAGCATAAGTACAATCACTAAAGCCAATGGAATCACTATTTTTAAGCGGTCTGAGGCAGATTGCAATTGCTTAAAAGTACCGCCCCATTCCAGCCAATTTCCAGCGGGTATTTTGACATCTTTTGCAATACTTGTCTTCGCCTCTGCAACAAATGAACCTATATCACGGTTACGCACATTGGCAGTAACGACCACATTACGTTTGCCATTGGCACGACTAAACTGGTTTGCACCTTGCAGAACTTCTAAGGTTGCAAGTTCGTTTAGTCGCATATATGTAGCAGTTTCATTTACATTTAGCTTGATTGGCAAACGTTCTAAGATTGCCGTGTCCAATCGCTGTGCTTCTTCTAAGCGCACATCAATATCAAAACGCCTATCGCCATCATATACTGCGCCTGCATGCATACCATTCATGGCAATACTTACAGCTGTTTGAATATCTTCCATATTGACACCTAAACGTGCAATTTTCTCTCGGTCAATATTCACAGTTAACACAGGTAAGCCTGCAGTTTGCTCTTTTTTTACGTCAGCACTTCCTGAAGTTTTTTCAAGTACCTCAGCAATTTTTGCAGCTGTATCAGCCATTACATCTAAATCATCGCCAAACACTTTGACAGCTACATCACTGCGCACCCCAGAGAATAGTTCATTAAAACGCATTTGTATTGGTTGGGTAAATTCATAATTATTACCTGGCACTTTTGATACTGCTGATTGTATTTGAGCAATAAGTGTATTTTTACTCAAACTTGCATCTGGCCACTCAGCTCTTGGCTTTAAAATGATAAAAGTATCTGCCACACTTGGTGGCATAGGGTCATTAGCGTTTTCTGCAGTACCTAGTTTTGCATATACTCTATCAACTTGTGGGAACGCTTTAATAGTTTTTTCTAGCTCTTGCTGCATGCCGACCGCTTGGTTTAAGCTAGTACCTGGAATACGCAAAGCATGAAGTGCAATATCACCTTCGTCTAAACTAGGCACAAACTCACTGCCCATGCGTGTCAGCAACAAACTGCTTAACACTACAATGGTTGCAGCTAACATCAATACCACCGCTTTGTTGTTTAGTGTCCAATCTAGTATTGGTGCATATATTTTATTTACCCAATGCATGACTTTATTTTCTTTTTCTTCCACGCGACCAGTCACTAAAAGTGCAATTGCTGCAGGAATAAAAGTAACAGAAATAATCATCGCAGCGATTAATGCAATGACTACAGTAAATGCCATTGGGTAGAACATTTTGCGTTCTACCCCTGTAAGGGTAAAAATAGGCAAATAGACTGCCATAATAATCAGCTGACCATAAATGAGGGGTCGCCTTGCCTCACGGGCTGCATAAAAAACTTCTGCGAACCTCTCTTTTCTAGTTAAATTTCTACCCAATTCACTTTGTGTGTGAGCTAAGCGTCGCATCGCGTTTTCAACAATCACAACTGCGCCATCAATAATAATCCCAAAATCAAGCGCACCTAAACTCATTAGATTGGCGCTGATTTTATATGTCGCCATGCCAGTAAATGTCATCAACATAGCTAACGGAAGCACACACATGGTGATAAGTGCAG
>CAYQZK010000213.1:0-2146 GCA_964422015.1 uncultured Methylotenera sp. | reverse complement strand
ATATGGGGTTCCAGCGTTATAAGCCGAAAAACGTAAAGATTTACTAGAAAATTCAAAAAAAAATTGCATGGGATATTCATTTAGGTGTATCAACTAGATACTGTTAGAATTTAAAATAATCAGCATTTTATGTTACCAAGTATAATTGATATTATAAATAAAATAAACCAAAATCATATTGAAGACTCTTTTTTGTCTGAGTTAAAAAAATATTCATCGGACATTGCTCTAAAACTGAATAAATTTGTAAAAGATTTAACAGGAAAAGATGCAAGTGCAGATAATCTACTTCCACTAACTATTTTAGCCATAGATAGTTTACTTAATAATGATGTAGATATAAATCAGGAAAGGATCATGTTCTTATTTAATCAGTTAGGGGCTGATAAAGACGATGCCGTGACAATAAATTTTTTAGCAGCATGTATACAGGTGTCTCAAGAGCGAAATACAGAGAAAACAACACCTAAAGACACTCAAATTAAGGTATTATCGGATTTAGATAACCAACAGCTTCAATTATTACAGAGAATTCATGAATCTCTAGATAAAATAGATTGTAAGCTTAGCAAAGATGAATGGACTGAACTAAAAAAGAATAAGCAGTTACAGGAGGCAGTTGCTGCTTTAAGCAAAACTAATCAATTCACAGCCCAAGACTGGGGTAAAATCAAAGACAATGAGCAGTTACAGAAGGCGGTTGTAGAGCGAAGTACCAAAGATGAATACCAGAAGTCTCAAAAAGACCTGCAAGAGTTTCGAAAGTATACTGAAGAAGAAATCATCGATACAAAAAAGGAGCCTGCGAGAAACTTCGTTCAAAACAGCGAAAAGGCGAGCAAAGCATATTTAATGAATAATGAGACAGAGTTTAAATCAAGCATTGATGCATCTAGGGGAAACCTAGACGCATTAAGAAAACATCGCCACTCTGGCTGGCGAGTTGCAGGTACTATTTTATTATCTTTAACTGGAGTTGGAGCAGTTGCAGGATTAATCCAAGCTGGTGTTCAAAAGCTAAGAGGGAAAGAACCTGAATTCTTATTTATGGGGCAAGCAACCAAGTCAGCACAAGCAGCTAACAAATTCAATCTGCCAGAACCACAACCATCTTAAGCAGTTTCATGCGTATAAAAAAACGACCGTTATTTTATACTTATTTTCTTAATCTGCCATTAACGTGTTTTCAAGGGTTTCAGAGTATAGTAATCTAGTCTACATTAACTAAAGCTATTTTAGCTGATTTTACCAGATACGTTATACTGATGAAGGTAGGATATGCACGCGTTAGCACCTTAGAGCAAAATTTAGACTTGCAAGTTGATGCTTTGAAGGCACACGGCTGTGATAAGATCATTCAAGAGAAAGTCACTAGCACCAAAAAAGAGCGCCCACTTTTAACGAAGCTGATCGCTGAACTTAAACCTGGGGATACTTTAGTCATATGGAAGCTCGATCGATTGGGGCGCAACCTAAAAGACCTGATTCACATTATTTATGATTTATTAGATCGTGACATTGCCTTGGTAAGCTTACAAGATCCGATTGATACGACAACACCTTATGGGAAGCTTGTTTTTAATATCTTTGCTTCACTATCAGAATTTGAACGCGATGTCATTAAAGCCAGAACCTTAGCAGGGCTATCTTCAGCACGCGCCAGAGGTCGCTTAGGTGGTAGGCCAAAAGGTTTATCAAAAGAAGCTATTGCTAAATCCTATGCAGCAGAGAACTTATATCGTGCGGGCAAACTGAGCATCAATGAGATTTGTGCGGAGCTTAGCATTAGTCGCGGTACGCTTTATGCTTATTTACGTCATCGTAATGTGGATGTTTCACCTAAAAGTAAGAAGCAAGAAGCACACACATGAGCCATCAGATAACAGTTGATAATAATTATACGCATTTCTTATCAGATTCTGAGCTTGCATATTATTATGATATTCCGTGTTTAGATGATCCATCACGTGCGCTTTATTTTACCTTAAACCATGAAGAACAAGCCGCCATTGATGAGATTAAAAACTTTAAAAGCAAGCTGCACTTTGTGTTGATGCTTGGTTATTTCAAAGCAAAGCTGATATTCTTTGATTTGGCTCATCTCCAGTTAGTGCGGTTGTAGAATTCAATATCCATAAGGGTTATA
>CAYQZK010000212.1:0-2154 GCA_964422015.1 uncultured Methylotenera sp. | reverse complement strand
GCCTAAGTGGATGTTGCAGTCGCTTGGTGAATTTATGTGGAGGTCTCTGATGTGGACAAAACAGCCGCACAGATTTGCTTAGAAAACTTATACAATCATTCGGTATAGCCAAACTAGGATTTATGGATTTATGTTCCTGCTGGATTATTAAGTATAATCAATGACAAAATAAGAAGTGGGACTTTATGCAATGACAACGACTGATATTGATTACGACAATATTAAAGGTGAGGTATCTGGAGCATTCTTGCTTGGCCTTGTTGAGTCATTTCAAAATCTCAGCCTGCTTCCTTTAGGGGAAGGGGTAAGCATACATCTCAGCCAAGTCAACCCACTTCAATGGTATCCCCAAAACTTATTGATTAATGTTCTACAAGGTATCCAAGAAGCTCATCCTTCTGAGGATATTTTATTTCAAGCTGGCGTTAACTTCTTGCGCATCTGGTATGAGCAAGGCCCCGGAAAAACCATGATTAATTCTGGGTTAGACTGGCTTTACGCTAACAACGACTCTGGTGGGTACAACTCAGTGGTACGTGGAGGCAATCGGGATGAAATTGGCTGGTGCCTTCTACAGTCAATAGATGAAGAAGCGGGCATCGCGGTTTACGAAAACGTAATGCCATTATCACCTGACTTTGTGAAAGGTGTGTTCTATGGGGGTTGTGTGTTGTTCGATGACATGGAATGGGTGGAGGTCGACTCAGTCTCTGAACCTTACGCATCCAACCCATCGTTCTACAGAATAATAATCACGGTTAAATTTCGTCTGAAGCCTAAAGACAGCTGCTTGGATTTGGATGAGAGGATTAGCAATCTGCAGTTAGGCTCAACTTTAACCTTAAAACCAGCGGAAATTGAAAGTCTAATCTGGCGTTATAAAGGGCTTCAATATAGGAGCGAGTTGAATCAACGATATAGTGATAGCGTAAATGCTGTTTTGACAAATGCTGTCAGCTCAGTTCGTATATCGGCTACCGCTTTTGAAACTCAAGAAGGCATGGTGATTACGGATATCAACGCTAACATTCTTCAGGCAAATCAGGCCTTTATGCGCATTACGGGCTATTCATCTCAAGAGGTGATTGGTCAAAACTTAAGAATACTGAGTTCGGGGCGTCAGACCAAGGATTTCTATACCAAAATGTGGAATACCCTCAATAACACTGGGTTATGGGAAGGGGAAATATGGAATCGTCGCAAAAATGGTGAAGTCTATCCCCAGTTCTTAACTATCAGTACTGTTAAAAACTTTGGCGGCACGGTCACCAACTATGTCGGCACATTTACCGATATTACTCAACGCAAGAAGTTGGAAGATGAGGTGCGTCAACTTGCGTTTTATGATGCACTCACAAAGCTGCCTAACCGTCGGTTGCTTATTGACCGACTAAGTCAAATGATGGCCGCCAGCAAGCGTAGCAACACCTATGGCGCATTAATGTTTTTAGACCTTGATAACTTTAAACCACTCAACGATGTGCATGGTCATGAGGTGGGCGATATGTTGCTCATAGAAGCCGCTAATCGGCTCACGAGTTGCATCCGTGAAATGGACACTGTAGCGCGATTTGGTGGTGATGAATTTGTAGTCGTACTCAATGAGTTAGATAAGGATAAAGCCATATCCATCGAACAAGCGACTATCGTTGCAGAGAAAATTCGTGAGGCATTATCGCAACCTTATGTATTTAATGTTTACCATTCTGGGCAAGCCGATACAACCGTTGAACATCGCTGCACAGGCAGTATTGGAATCTTAGTGTTTAATGGAAGTGAAGGCAGCCAAGAAGATATGATGAAGTGGGCAGATACTGCAATGTACGAAGCCAAAGATGCTGGGCGGAATCAGATTAGGTTTTATGGTGAGAAAGGCTAACCGTCAGCTATGTGGATGTTGCAGCCCACCAGCCTTGATTATTTCTATGACTACTTACGGCTGGGAGCGATAAAAACTGATTGCCGCTAAGTTACCATTCACACACTTGTACTCAAGCCCTATTATTGTTACGCAGATTTAGATGTAAGAGACAAAAAAGCAGGGCTTTATAGTCATTCAGGTGACAACATCAATGAGTATTTTTGGTCGATCACTACCCCGACGACCGCGTACGCAAACCATCAATTCCAAATATCAGCAATGCGGCCCAGACG
>CAYQZK010000211.1:0-2188 GCA_964422015.1 uncultured Methylotenera sp. | reverse complement strand
GGTCAAGAAGTCGCAGTGAGTTGGTTTGGATTGTGGGCAATCGTAAACAGTTTAATCTTGAGGGTATTGTGCCAGTGAATACCACACGGAAAAATGTGATGAATAGTGAGTGGGAAAACGATTGGCACTATTTGCCCGTTATTAAAGCATTGGTGGCAATTGCTGCGTTACTACATGACTGGGGGAAAGCCACCGCATTATTTCAACGTAAATTAAAAACGAATAGTCGATTAGGGGATCCATTGCGCCACGAATGGATTTCATGTTTATTGCTTAATGCATTGGTTAAGCAAGCTGGAAATACAGATGAAGCGTGGTTAAAGCTATTGGCGAGCGGCGAATTTAACGAGCAAATCCTTATAAAAATGGTTATCAGTAACAATCCTAAACCATTAGATGGATTACCACCGATTGCTCAATTGGTCGGTTGGTTGATTTTGACGCATCATCGTTTACCTTCTAGTGTCAATCCAAAACAAGAAGATACGCAAGCAAGGGAAGATATACAAAGAATGCTAAAAAGTATTTCTTCTTCATGGCATTATCAAAATCAAAATGACGATGGAAAACGCTTAAAGGCTTGTTTTGAATTTCCTGAAGGTTTACTTAGTCAGTCAATACCTTGGCTAAAACAATTGAAAAAATGGTCCGCAAAATTACTACCCCTTGAGCCTCAAATTCAACAATTGTTAGATAATGGCGCTTATCGATTAGTGCTGCACCATGCCAGATTATGTTTGATGCTGGGTGATCACTATTATTCGTCATGTGATGCCGACAAAAAATGGAAAACGGAAGTTTCTTTGATTGCCAATACGGATCATCATCGACAGCCTAAGCAAAAACTGGATGAACATTTGGTGAATGTCAGTGATCACGCCTTGCAAATTAGTCAAACCCTATCGCGATTTACTACTGATATGGATAAAGCATATGACATCAAAAGTCTAAAACAAAAAAGCCTTGATGGTTACCAATGGCAAGATAAAGCCGTTGATAAAATCAATCGTTTTAAAGTCGAGCAGCAAAGTTCAAATGATAAGGGCTATGGCTGGTTTATTGTCAACATGGCAAGTACAGGCTGCGGTAAAACCATTGCAAACGCTAAAATTATGCGAGCCTTATCTGATGATGGCGAAACACTGCGTTTCATTTTGGCTTTGGGGTTGCGGACATTAACGCTGCAAACGGGCGATGAATATCGAGAGCGTATTGGTTTAAAAAATGATGAACTTGCTGTTTTAATTGGCTCATCTGCTATCAAAGAACTCCATGAAAAAGCCAAACTTAGATTAAACATTGATGAGCAACCTGATTTTGAAGAGTCAGGTTCAGAGTCTTTAGAAGACTTATTAAGCGAAGAGCTCAATTATGCCGATGCACCTACGGCTGATTT
Organism: uncultured Methylotenera sp.; assembly: GCA_964422015.1. GTDB lineage: Bacteria > Pseudomonadota > Gammaproteobacteria > Burkholderiales > Methylophilaceae > Methylotenera. The sequence goes on along the minus strand of CAYQZK010000211.1, from coordinate 792 downwards.
TTTAGATGCTATCATTCCAAAATACAAGCCCAAACTTGCCGATAAAAACAAAGCCTTTTTGTATAAACCCGTTTTAGCTTGCACTATCGATCACATCATCGCCGCTACTGAAACGACACGAGGCGGTAAATATATTTTACCTAGTTTGCGTTTATTGTCGTCGGATTTGGTGATTGATGAAGTCGATGATTTTGATGGTAAAGATTTAATTGCCATTGGGCGTTTAATTCATTTAGCGGGGATGTTGGGCCGAAAAGTCATGATTTCATCGGCAACGATTCCACCAGCATTGGCAGAAGGATTTTTTAATGCTTACCAAGCAGGCTGGACTTTGCATAGTCATTTCAAGGCGGCACATCCACAAGTAGCCTGCGCGTGGGTTGATGAATTTGCTACTGAGGTTCATCGCTTAGAAAAAGCTGATTCAATTGAGCGCTGTCAAACCTATCAAAATTTTCATCGGCAATTTATTGCTCAGCGAGTAATCAAACTGGAACAACAGACCGTCAAACGCAAAGCTGTTATCGTGCGTTGTGATGATTTGTTGACCGTTAAAGATACGCAAATATCATTGCAAAAACAGTATTTCGCTAAAATCAAAGAAACAGCAATTGACCTACACCAGCGCCACCACAGTATTGATAAAAAAACCGGTAAACACGTGTCATTTGGCGTTATTCGAATGGCAAATATCCCACCTTGCATAAATTTAACCTATTTTTTATTGCAAGCCGAATGGGATGAAACGATAGCGCCTAAAGTGATGGCTTATCACAGTCGTCAAGTACTTTT
>CAYQZK010000210.1:1096-2189 GCA_964422015.1 uncultured Methylotenera sp. | reverse complement strand
AACTGGGGTCAATCGGCAGTTGGTGTTCAAAGTAAAGGCGACCACAGAAGTGCTGGTAGTAAGGAGACTGTAAGAACATGGTCAGAACTGTCTCATCACTGTGCCCATACATGTGCTGCAAATAAAACAAGCCAGCGATTAATCTCGGTGAAGTTGCTGGTCTTCCTGTGCTTGAGGTGAAAAAGGCTGACCACTCTCGTTCAAAATAACCCCAATCAACCACGCGCTCTAACAGCACCAATTCATGCTGTGGATTGATGATATCGACTAACAGGGGGCGAAACATGTCTCTATTACTGGGAGTTTCAGGTGTTTTTGGCTTCATAGTGGGCTGAGAATTTGCAAGAAATTAAGCACTATTATCTCATTTATTGCAAATCAAAACCAGCCAAAACCGAACAAATTAATGCTGAATCAGTGGGTTATGGGTTGTTCAGGATCGACCAAGTATAAAACGTAATTTATAATGATCCCATACTCAGCACGAGTACCCGTCATGACACACAATTTTTTGATTAGCATAAGATTAATGTTTCCCTAAGGTTTGTAATTCATCCTCTGCATACAACAACCTAGCGAAATCAAAAATCGACTTTGAGTAGTTCTCTCTAATCACTGATTCTAATGGTTCAATGATTGTCAATAACAAATAAACATGATCTGGTCCGATGACAACCTTAACAATTTCCTCATCCACTACTTTGGTACAATGCAACTTATACATTCGATGAAAAATCATCACAAATTTTCTTCTAGCGCGATCTATATCATTTAAAAAAACCTCATCTGCTTGTGACAAGATACCGCTTTTTCTTTTGACTAGCAAATTAGCATAGGTAGACTTAAACTCTTTATCTTTTCGCTGCATATCAGATAAATAAATAATAGCCTGACGCATATCTTCCGATGAGATTTCATCCATAAAGGGCATAATCACCTGTAAAGAAATAGCCTTCTTTTGTTGATCTGCCATTTCTGCTTGAGCTTGAGCAGAAGCTCTAATTTCTTTTCTAGTTTCTTCCAGCTCTGTTTTTTGCAAGTAAACACTGAACATAAGCATGAATAAAGCCAAACTAGAAAACAACGCATTGGC
>CAYQZK010000210.1:524-1086 GCA_964422015.1 uncultured Methylotenera sp. | reverse complement strand
CAGAAAAATAGGATAACTGTTCAGTATTTGGAAAGTGATTTTCTAAGAAAAAATCTGGAACGAACAAACCAAAAAAGAACCAAATCACCAAAGACATTAGCAAAATTAATAAGACATAAACAAAAACTTTAAACTTACTTTTTACCGTATCTGAAAAATTCAACAGAACAACTCCCATTTTCTTAACAACTAAATCAACGCCAAATAGAACGCTTAAATCATATCACCTCATCTGCTTGATAATCACGTTGCGCAACTTGACCTAGCACTTCATCCCAACGCATCGGGCTAATACCTGCCCCTGCTCGTTTTACCGTCAAATTTTGTTCACTGAAGACGTTGCCTTTGGCAATAGCGCAAGCGGCAACAATACTCTTGCGCGCAATCGGTTTATTTTTCAGTTCACTCGCCGTGGGGCGCTTGATACCGTCGCCTAATGATTGCTCGACATTTCGAATCGCTTTCACCATTGCCTTTAGTTCTTGTGGTTCTAAGCTGGCTTGATGGTCGGGACCTGGTAAGCGGTTATCGAGCGTGAAATGCTTTTCGATTACAGTCGCCC
>CAYQZK010000210.1:0-514 GCA_964422015.1 uncultured Methylotenera sp. | reverse complement strand
TATCCAAGGTGAAGTGTTTTTCAATGACGCTGGCACCCATCGCTACCGCAGCTATAGGCACTTCGATACCTGGTGTATGATCGGAATAACCCACAGCAACCCCAAAGGCTTGCGCCATACTTTGCATCGCACGCAAATTCACCTCATCAATCGGACAAGGATACTCTGTGGTCGCATGTAAAATAATTACTTGATCACGTGTTAACCCCGCATCCAATAGCGTTTGCAGACCCGCTTCTACTTCTGCCAAGGTCGCCATCCCCGTCGATAAAATTACTTGCTGGGCATAACGCGACAGATGACGCAAATATGGAACATTGGTTAATTCGCCACTGGGTACCTTGTAAGTAGTCATGCCTAAACGATGTAACAATTCAATGCTTTGTCCATCAAACGGGGTCGATAGAAACATAATGCCTTTTTCTGCACAATGTGCCATTATCGCGATATGGTCTGCCTCAGACAACTCAAGCCGCTTAAGCATGTCGTACTGACTTTCCACTTTACCCGTGTT
>CAYQZK010000209.1:0-2226 GCA_964422015.1 uncultured Methylotenera sp. | reverse complement strand
CCAGATATGGAAATCCTATCCTCTAAGCCAGAGTTTATTTCTGGAGGGGATGCCTTGGTAAGTGTCAAGGTTAAGAATGCAGGTGCGCAAGTTCGCGCAGCACTTAACGGTACCGATGTTTCATCTGCATTTAAAAAAGTAAGTGATGACGTTTGGGTAGGTACGGTTTCTGGAATGAAGGTCGGTGCAAATACGCTCGTTGCTGATTCGGGTGGCGCGCCTTCAACAGTTAATTTAACTAATTTCCCAATTACGGGTCCGATGTTTTCGGGGCCACAGCAAAAGCCCTTTGCGTGCCAAACTGCAACATTCCGTATCTATCCTGGTGGCCCATTCTTGGGTGCTGAAAAGGATGCAAATTGCTCTGTGGATACAAGGGTTGATTATGTGTATAGAAACACAGCAAGCCCTGCTGCTTTTGTTGGCTTAGCAAATACTAAAGACATTCCTAAAGATGCGGCAACTGTGAATGGCGCTGATGGGAAGGCAGTTCCTTTTGTTGTTCGAATTGAAACAGGAACAGTCAATAGATCAATTTATCAAACTGCAATGTTGCACAATCCAGCAACTTCTGATGCTCCCAATGCCTTTTTAGCATCGCCAATTTGGAATAAAAAGCTTGTTTATACATTTGGTGGTGGTTGTACTGGCGGATGGTATAGGCAAGGAAACACCACAGGCGGCGTTTTAGATACGCCTATTTTGGCTTTGGGTTATGCCATGGCGTCTTCTTCGCTTAACGTATTTGGTAATCAATGCGGCGAATTGCTCTCAGCAGAATCAATGGCGATGGTGAAAGAGCGGTTTATTGAAGCTTATGGAAAACCAAAATTCACCATTGGCTGGGGATGCTCTGGTGGTTCATATCAGCAGCATCAAATCGCTGACAACTATCCTGGTCTCTTGGATGGTATTTTGCCTGGCTGTAGTTTTCCTGAAGTTGGATTTGCAACTGTCAATTCAATCACTGACATGCGTTTGCTTGGTAATTATTTCCAAAATACTGCGCCTGGCACTGTGAGTGACGAAAAACAAAAAGCGGTGGCAGGAGCTCTTTTGAAAGAAACGATTTACACAAGTACTGTTTACAGAGGTGCTTTGCGAATTGCCCCTGATGAGTTTTGTCCAGCAGAATTACCTGTAGCACTTCGCTATAACGCGCAGACAAATCCTACGGGTGTGCGTTGCAGTATTTACGACCAAATCGTTAACGTCTATGGGAAAGATCCTGCTAACGGATTTCCTCGAAGACCATTGGATAATGTTGGTATTCAATATGGCCTGAGAGCATTAAATCGCGGTCAAATTTCAGTCGACGAGTTTCTGGCTATCAACGAAAAAGTTGGTGGTTATGATGTAGATGCCCGCTTTCAAGCATCTAGAAATTCTGCAGACTTAATTGCCACGAAGCAGTCTTACCAAACTGGTCGTTTAACGAACGGTGGTGGTGGACTTAAAGACGTCCCAATCATCGATTACAGGGGCTATTCAGACGATAACCGTGTTGGCGATATCCATCAAAGATACCATTCTTTTTCAATGCGTGAGCGTTTGGTGAAGGCCAATGGCAGTGCTGCAAATCATGTCATGGTTGTCGAAGATTTTAGATATGGCTATTACTCAAGTGCCAGCCCATTGCTCATGAAAGCCTTGAATGATATGGACAAGTGGATCACAGCTATTCAGGCTGATGCCAATACTGGTTCAGCATTTGAAAAAGTGGTTCGAAATAAACCAAGTACTTTAGTTGAGGGGTGTAATACTCGCGATGCTCAACCAACCTTCATCGCTGAAACTCAGCAAATGGAGTCTGGTAAGTGCGCTGCAATTTACCCTGTACCTGGCGCACCAAGATACGAAGCTGGGGCATCAATAGCTGCAGACATTATTAAATGTACCTTGAAGCCTATAGCTGCAACTGACTACAAAGTGACGTTCTCTGCTGAGCAGAATGCAAAACTCAGCAAAGTCTTTCCGACAGGAGTCTGCAATTGGGCTGTTGCTGGCGTAGAGCAGCAAGGGCTGCGAGGTACGTGGCTATCATTCAATTGACTATGATTAATTGAAAGTGGGGCCCTTGCAGAAATGTAAGGGCCCTTTCTTTTTGGTGTCGCCTGCAATTGATGGGGATTTTTGAAACTTTGAATTGAAAGCCGTATTGAATACATCAAGTTTAATTTCAAGACCATACTACTTCTATACTACTTTGAGTTACCAGAATGCAGC
>CAYQZK010000208.1:0-2230 GCA_964422015.1 uncultured Methylotenera sp. | reverse complement strand
TACGTAGCTCTGCTACATTTTTAGCTGTGACATTGATTGCCATTGGTGTGGTTTCTTTTCTTGCCAATGATCGCTTAACAAATGAAATTGAGCTGCTCAACGCAAAGTCGCAGATACTTGAGGCGAGCTCTATGGATGCCCATCAATTGCAATATCACGTGTCGCAAGTGCAGCAATTCCTCACAGATGTGAGCGCTACTGGTGAGCGTGGTGGTTTTGCTGAAGCGGAAGAGCACTTTAAAGCTGGCAATAAGCTGATTGAAGATTTAGCTTTGGAAGCACCAGAATTCAAAGACGCGATTTTAAATGTTCAAGTGAAGTTCAAAGAATTTAACGATACTGGCAAACAAATGGCTGAAACTTACATTGCCGGTGGTCGTGAGGCTGGTAATGAGGTGATGAAAGCGCCTGGCACAGGATTTGATGCGCGAGGTCAAGCGTTAATTACAGCCTTAGATGATGTTTTGAAGCCGCTTAACGAGCAAAGTATTGCGGCTGAAGTGGAGTTCTCTAAACAAATCAATCAAATGCGTTTGGTTATGGATGCTTTGAACCTGATTGCATGGGCGTTGACTTTAGTGTTGTTATTTAGAATCTATCGCAAAATTAAAAATAGTTTGGGCGGTGAGCCAAGTTCTGTGGCTGAGATTGCCGAGAAACTTGCGCATGGTGATTTTAGCCATAACTTCGTATTAGATGCAGGTGATAACTCTAGTGTGATGTATTCAATGCGTAATTTGGTCACTTCAATCAGAAGCTTGGTTAATGGCTTGAATAAAATTACTGCGCGTAACCAAGATTCATCACAACCTGCTCGATTTGACGCAGAAGATTTTAATGGTGAGTTCCGAAGAGTGGCTGAGGGCATTAATACCTTGTTGGCATTACAAGGTGAAGTCTTGCGTAAAACATCAGTATGTGTGAATGAGTTTGCGCAGGGTAATTTTAATGCACCATTGGAGCGTTTCTCTGGTGAACAAGCAGTAATTAATCAGGGTATTGAAGGCTTGCGCTCTAATCTTAAAAGCTTTGTTGCAGATATGGAAAAAATGTCTGATGAGCATGATGCCGGTAATACTGATTACAGAATTGATGTTGAGCAATGTAAAGGCGGTGGTATTTACGTCGAGATGGCGCAAGATGTAAATAAAATGGTCGGTGCGCATATCCAAGAAAAAGACGAAATGATTCAAATGATGCGTGCTTTGGGTGATGGTGACTTTAGCGCACAAGTTAGACAATACCCAGGTAAAAAAGCTGAAATTAATAAGAGTTTAGAGCGCCTTGAAGGTAAATTAAAAGGCATCGTAGATTCAGTTAAGTGGGTCACTAATGAGCATGTGCAAGGCAATATTGATATGTCCTTGCATGCACACATGTTTAAAGGGGGCTTTGCAGAGTTGGCTACGTCTGTAAACACTATCGTGGCTGGACAAATTGATTTAACGGAAAAAGTGTTGGTGTGTGTTAAAGAGTTTGGTGAAGGTAACTTTGATGCACCACTCGAAAAATTCCCAGGTAAACGTGCATTCGCGAACGACGCGATTGAGCAAGTGCGTAGAAACTTAAAAGCATTGAATGACGATGTGCAAATGCTGGCTCAGGCTGCCAATGAGGGTCGAATTTCTGTGCGTGCAGATGCATCACGCCATCATGGTGATTTCAGCAGAATTGTAGAGGGTGTGAATGGCACCTTGGAAATGATTGCTGGCCCAATTATCACGGTTAAAACCGCTATTGAGACTATTAGCTCGGCTGCTAAAGAAATTGGTCAAGGTAATACAGATTTATCACGTCGTACTGAAGATCAAGCCTCTAGCTTAGAAAAAACAGCTTCTAGTATGGAAGAGCTATCAGCGACGGTTAAACAAAACGCTGAGAATGCTAAACAGGCTAATCAGCTTTCAATTGCCGCATCCAGCGTGGCTATTAAGGGTGGCGATGTGGTTGCAGAAGTGGTTTCAACCATGAGTGCTATTAATACCAGTGCCAAAAAGATTGAAGACATTATTTCTGTCATTGACGGCATTGCTTTCCAAACCAACATTCTTGCACTTAATGCGGCGGTTGAAGCAGCACGTGCCGGTGAGCAAGGTCGTGGTTTTGCGGTGGTGGCGGGTGAAGTGCGTAACTTAGCGCAACGTTCTGCAAGTGCGGCTAAAGAAATTAAAGAGTTGATTTCTGACTCTGTGGGTAAAACCGCCGAAGGTACTAAGCAAGTTGAAAACGC
>CAYQZK010000207.1:0-2242 GCA_964422015.1 uncultured Methylotenera sp. | reverse complement strand
AATCAATGCAAATTCCGCCATTTTATTCAATCTCGCACTTTTAATCACACCCGTGGCAAACAATACAATCATAAATGCCCCCTGACTTTCCAAGCCACGCCAATTACAGCTCCAACAGCTAATATCGTTGGAATCGGTTGCCAAAGCACTAACAGCAGCAATCCGACCAAGCCATATATTCGTGTGACACCGAAGAACAACGCCAACAAACTTACCAGAAGTAAAACGATAAATACCTTTATCATCATGCCCCCAGCAATGCCAAAGCGATTTTGACAAGTGTTAGGGCGAGCTTTTTGCGGCTTAAAATCAATAATGTGTAAATCACAATGTAATCCTCTTTATACGAAGCGAAAGTACTTCGTATAAGATACTGATTTTTCCGCGTATCCCTTTTAAGAGCTTTTTAAATCTTGTTTTACCTTGTTTTATACTTGTTTTAGGTAGCGAATTGGCTTGGCTTTTCAATGGGTTGCAAGGGTATTAAGCTACAAATTCTTTGCATTGAGCTACTAATCCTTTTGATTAAGCTACAAATTCTTTGCATTGTGCTACAAATCCTTTGTTAAAGCGGGCTTGATTAAGCTACAAATCCTTTGTATTTAGCTACTTTAGATTTCAGTGTAGCTAAGTTAGAATGTAACCTGTTATTTCTGATAAAATTCACGGTACATTATGAAGCATAAAAACTTAACTATCTGTAAAGCCAATAAGGTCATTGAAGCGGGCTACAAATTAACCTTAAATGAACAACGAGTTGTTTTAGCGTGTATCGGGCAAGTAAATTCAATGGAAGCCTTGCTGAAAACTGACGAGTTTGAACTATCTGCAAAAGACTTTGCCCAATTATTTTCAGTTTCAGGCGAGAATGCTTATCAGGCATTGATTGAAGTTACAAAATCTTTATTTAATCGCTACGTCATTATCGAAAATCCATATCCAGATCGTCCCAAAGTTAAGAAGTTGGAATTACGCTGGATCAGTTCCATTAAGCATTTACCCGATGACGGTAAAGTTATTGTCCGTTTCTCACAAGATATATTGCCTTACTTGAGCGAAATAAAGGGCAGTTTCACTCGTTACAAATTGGAACACGTTGGCAAAATGACTTGTGTCTATGCGATTCGTCTTTATGAATTATTGATGCAATGGAAAAGCACTGGCAAGCGTGAAGTTGAAATAGATTGGCTCAAGAAACAATTACAACTCGATGATAGTTACGAACGAATGAATAACTTTAAAGCCCGTGTCATCGACCCCGCCATCAACGACATCAACAAGAACTCAAACTACAACGTGTCGTGGACGCAACGCAAAACAGGGCGACGTGTTACGCACTTAACGTTCCAATTCAGCGAGAAATTGCCACCTGCTGCACCCGAAAAGAAAGCAAAGCCCAAACCCCAAACAGACAACATCGAGTTTTATGCAGAAATGCGTAAAAGGTTTGGTGAATCGATACCAGCGGGAGCTATTCCGCCAGAAGCAATTGAACTTTTGAAGTCACAAGGTCGTTGGTAACACCACCGAATCTAATGCGGCAACGCATCCTTCAAGGCATTAGACGGGCTGTTTGGAGTACCGCCGCTTGAGCATTAAGGCGTTGGAGTTCTGCATCAACGAATTGTAGGCTGCCGCTTTGCCTTGTCTGATAAAGTTTCTAAGTCGTAGTCTTTGTCATCTATGGTGATTGTTGTCATCTTTTGTTCCTCTTTGGATTTTAGTTACAGTAAACATCTGAATTCTTCAACGGTTAACCCCGAATGTTTAATTAACACTCGCAATGTACCAACAGATAATTCTTTGTGTTGTGGAATAGATAAATTGGCTCGCATATTTGGTTTAGTCATCACTAAATGACTTCCAACCTGCCCCATAATTAGCCACCCAGCTTTGAGAAAGGCTGCTACTGCTTCCTTCCCAGAAATGTTGTTCAGTCTGCCCATGCTTAAACCATTACCATCATTGGCGGTCTAGCTAAATTAGGCGGCAGATTAACAATCGCTTTTTGATCTTCTGCCCATAGCCATGCCGAAATCGCTTCTTGGATATTTGTAAGAGCTTCTTTTTCGTCACGACCTTGCGATACACAGCCCGCTAATGCAGGACATTCAGCAACAATCCAGCCATCTTCAGCATCTTCTAGCGTCACATGAAAAATCATAATTACCTCCGATAAATTTTAAATCCAGCCCAAATTCTACCATGCACCCACAAAAAAACCGCCCCCCACTTTTCACAG
>CAYQZK010000206.1:0-2275 GCA_964422015.1 uncultured Methylotenera sp. | reverse complement strand
ATAAGATTATCACGATGAATCAACTCAGACTCACCCACATAACCCAATATAGATTCAATTTCATTGCTCGATTTTCGCATAATCCGAAATGCTTCTAGCGCTGAATAATTGACCAAACCTCTAGCAATCTCAACACCATTTGCATCACAGCAGGCCACAACCTCACCACGTTCAAAATCACCCTCAACCGTCACAACGCCGATTGGAAGCAGGCTTTTACCATCCTGCAAAATAACCTTTACCGCTCCAGCATCCAATATTAACTTTCCTCGTAATTGTAAATGATCCGCCAGCCATTGTTTGCGAGCTGCTGTTTTCACCTCTGTGGTTTGCAAATGCGTACCAATAACTTCACCAGCAGCCAATCTCACCAATGCATTAGGCTCACGCCCTGATGCAATTACAGTATTAGCCCCACTGCGAGAAGCGCGCTTCGCAGCAAGTATCTTGGTTAACATTCCGCCAGTTCCTACACTACTACCGGCGCCACCAGCCATTTGCTCTAAAGCTACATCGCCAGCCGTCGCATGGCGGATAAAAGTTGCATTTGGGTCCTTGCGTGGATCAGCAGAATATAAACCTTGCTGATCCGTTAAAATCACTAAAGTATCAGCCTCTATCAAATTAGCCACTAGCGAACCCAAGGTGTCATTATCACCAAAACGTATTTCGTCAGTTACAACCGTGTCATTCTCATTGATAATCGGAATAACCTTTAATGCTAACAAAGTGCGTAATGTACTTCGAGCATTAAGATAACGCTTTCTGTCGGCTAAATCATCATGGTCAATAACACTTGCGCAGTGTGCAACTGATGCTGACTAAAACAGCTTTCATACATTTGCACTAAACCCATTTGACCAACCGCAGCCGCAGCCTGCAATTCATTCACTGCTGTTGGACGCTTTTTCCAACCTAGTCGTTGCATTCCCTCGGCTACCGCGCCGCTAGAAACCAAAACTATTTGCTTACCTTGCTGCACTAAAGCTGCAATTTGCGCTGCCCAGCCAGCAATAGCTTTTTCATCTAACCCATTTCCGTTATTTGTAACAAGGCTAGACCCTACCTTTACTACAATAACTTTAGCATCAAGCAATAAAGACTTAGATTCAGGCAACTTCATTCCCAACTTCTTTTTCTGCTAGAGCCGCCTCTTGTGCAGCCTCTTTATTTTCATCAATATGCTGCATAATTGCATAAGTCAACTCTTTGCAGCCAATGCCATTAATCGCTGAAATTGCAAACACACGGTCTTTCCAACCATAATCTTTAACAAATTTTTTCACCGCATCTTGCGATTCAGGCAACATATCAATCTTATTAAGCACTAACCAACGCGGCTTATCATAAAGCGCTTCATCGTACTTTCTAAGCTCTTCGACAATCGCTTTAGCCTCATGTACAGGATCAACAGCATCATCAAACGGTGCAATATCGACTAAATGCAATAGCAAAGAGGTGCGTTGCAAATGACGTAAAAATTGGTGACCAAGACCAGCACCTTCTGCAGCACCTTCAATGATGCCAGGAATATCCGCAATCACAAAACTACGCTCAGCATCTACACGAACCACACCCAAATTAGGGTGCAGAGTTGTAAATGGATAATCCGCCACCTTAGGTTTTGCAGCTGAAACAGAACGAATAAAGGTGGATTTACCTGCGTTTGGCATCCCCAATAAACCAACATCAGCCAATACTTTAAGCTCCAAATAAAGCTCAAGCTCTTCACCAGGATCACCTTTAGTACATTGGCGAGGCGCACGATTTAAGCTAGATTTAAAGTGAACGTTGCCTAGACCACCCTTACCGCCAGCAGCCATTTGCGCACGTTGACCATGCTCACTCAAGTCCACCAACATTTGCTCACTCGATTTATCTGAAATTACTGTACCGACTGGTACACGTAGAACCATGTCTTCACCCTTAGCACCATAACACTCGGCACTACGGCCATTTTCACCACGTTGTGCGCGAAAACTACGGGTATAGCGATAATCTACTAAAGTATTAATATTACGATCAGCCTCAATGATGATAGAACCACCACGACCTCCGTCCCCACCACTAGGGCCACCCATAGGCTCATATTTTTCACGACGAAAGGTTGCAACGCCGTTACCACCGTCACCCGCGTAGATCTTAATCGTTGCTTCGTCTATAAATTTCATATGTAGAGTTTACCAAATAAAAAAGCCCCATCAAACGATGAGGCTTTATTAAAAACGTTTTACTTAAGCTGCAACAACAATGCTAACTGTATGGCGTTTTAATG
>CAYQZK010000205.1:0-2326 GCA_964422015.1 uncultured Methylotenera sp. | reverse complement strand
TACTTTCCTCTGGCAGACAAAGCCGAGAGTTTTATGCTGACATGTGGAAAGCACTCATTGAAGTTGGTCACTGGCAAGGCGAAGTATGGAATCGTCGCAAAGATGGTTCCGCTTACTTGGAGCGTCTAATCATCCACACCATTACGGACGCCAATGGCAGCGTCATCAATCGTATTGGTAACTTCTCAGATATCACCTTACAAAAATCAACCGAAGTAGCAATTGCACACCAAGCGCAACATGACTTTTTAACGGATTTACCAAATCGCCTACTGTTTTGTGACCGCTTCAATCAACAACTCGCTTTTTCCACACGCCACAGCACAAAATTTGCCGTCATTTATTTAGATTTAGATAAATTCAAACCCGTGAATGATAGCTTAGGGCATCAAGTCGGCGACCAGTTGCTGATTGCAGTTGCAGAACGCTTATCTGAACTGGTGCGCGAAATTGATACGGTTTCTAGATTTGGTGGAGATGAATTTGCTATTCTGGTTTCTGAAGTTGACACTATCGACGATGTCATCACACTAGCCAATAAAGTGATTGACGCTCTAGCACAACCTTTTATATTGGAAAAACACACCATCCACGTTTCAGCCAGCCTAGGTATTGCTCTATACCCCGATCATGGCACTAACATGGAAACACTTATGAATGAAGCTGATGCGGCCATGTATCAAGCAAAACGTAATGGACACAACAATTACGTGATTGCCGCTAATTAAATTTATAAAAAAAGACCCCGACCAAAGGGGAGTAAGATCGGGGTCAAAAATGCCTCATCGTCTAAGGCTTCCGCTCAGGGAGGAAGAAACGGAAAGATAACTTGCGTCATCTACAAATCAGACTAATACAGTCAGGATTAGTTCCGTAAAAATTACCCGAATATAGTCATGCTAAAATAACCCTATGACTATGCAAAATAATCCATCACAAAATACCTCTTCACAAGACCCGCTATTAGCTGGGCTTAATAACAAACAACTTGAGGCTGTGACGCTACCACATCAATCAGCACTCATATTAGCTGGTGCTGGCAGCGGCAAAACACGTGTACTGACAGCACGTATTGCATGGTTAATTCAAACTGGGCAAGTTTCGCCCACAGGTTTACTTGCGGTCACTTTTACCAATAAAGCGGCAAAGGAAATGTTGACGCGCATTACTGCATCTCTACCCATCAATACACGAGGCATGTGGGTAGGCACGTTCCACGGCCTTTGCAACCGCCTATTGCGTGCGCATCACCGTGAGGCAGGCTTGCCTGCGAGTTTTCAGATTTTAGACATTGCCGATCAGCTCTCCATGCTCAAGCGCTTAATGAAGCAAATGAATGTGGATGACGAAAAATTCCCGCCCAAACAAGTTCAAAACTTTATTAATGGTTGTAAAGATGAAGGCTTACGTGCTCATGCCGTAGATGCCTACGACCCGCATACCCATAAAATGCGTGAGATTTTTGATGAATACGACAAACAATGCCAGCGTGATGGTGTTGCAGACTTTGCCGAGCTTTTACTACGCTGTTATGAACTGCTTGAACGAGATGCCAACATTCGCCAGCACTACCAAAGCCGCTTTAAATATATTCTCGTTGATGAGTTTCAAGATACCAACCGCTTGCAATATTTATGGCTAAAACTGCTCGCCGGTCCAAACAACTGTATGTTTGCGGTGGGTGATGATGATCAATCTATCTACGGCTTTCGTGGTGCACGCGTGGGCAATATGCGCGACTTTGAAAAAGACTTCAATATTCAGCATATTGTGAAACTGGAAGAAAACTACCGTTCTCACAGCAACATTCTGGATGCCGCCAATGCGATTATTTCGCACAACAAAAATCGCTTAGGCAAAAATTTATGGACATCAGCAGGTGCAGGTGAGCCGGTACGCGTTTATCAAGCTTATAACGATAATGATGAAGCACAATTTATCGTTGATGAAATCAAAATGTTACACGCAGAAGGTACGCCCTTAGGCGATATCGCTCTACTCTATCGGTCAAATGCACAATCGCGCGTGTTAGAACATGCGCTATTTTCGGCCAATTTACCTTACCGAGTTTACGGTGGCTTACGCTTTTTTGAGCGTGCAGAAATCAAGCACGCACTGGCTTATATGCGCCTGATTGCCAATGCTAATGATGATACAGCTTTTCTGCGGGTCATTAACTTTCCTACGCGCGGCATAGGTGCGCGTAGTCTGGAACAATTACAAGAGTCCGCACGTGCAAAAAACTGCAGTTTATGGCAAGCCGCCATCAATAAAGTAGGCAATGGCAAGGTTGGCGGCAAAGGCATAGAGGGTTTTGTTGCCTTGA
>CAYQZK010000204.1:0-2339 GCA_964422015.1 uncultured Methylotenera sp. | reverse complement strand
CTATCAAAAAAATGGGTTCATTACGCATTTGTGCCGACCCTGGAAATATGCCGCTATCAAATGATAAAGGTGAAGGCTTTGAAAATAAAATTGCCACCATTATTGCGGAGGGTATGGGTACGCATACAAGTTATTTCTATCGCCCATATTTAGAACGCGGCTTAACACGACAAACTTTTGATAATAATGAGTGCGATATTTTGATGGATATGTCGCCTGATGATGAGCGGATGATGACAACGATACCTGTTTATCGTAGCACATTTGTGCTTGCGCATAGAAACGACAAAGGTATTAACATTAAATCATTTGATGACCCAAAGTTGTTGAATGACTACAAAGTGGGGGTGTTTCAGCACTCTGCTATTCGCACAGTATTGCAAGAGCATGGTTTTAATCGCAACAACTCTGTAGTGCGCACTATCGCGCACGATGCTGACTTACAACCCAACCGCCAGCCACACATGACGGTGCAGCAAATGATTGATGGTGAGTTTGATGTTGCCGCTGTTTGGGGACCATTCGCAGGCTGGTACAAAGCTAAAAAAAACGCTCCAATCACAGTCATTCCAGTTAACACGCTTGAGGATAACACTCAATTAGAGTTTTCACTTGCTATTGGTATGCGGAAAAATGCAAAAGATCTGAAAGCCGCCATAGAAGCGGTAATGATTAAAGAGAAAGACAAAATCAAAAAAGTGTTAGATGAGTACGGTGTACCACTGGTGAAATGTAATGAATGCGTAGTGTCCGGGGACTTACCTTCACATGGTGCATACAAGCCGCGTATCAAAATTGCACAATCTGCACTTACTCCCAAGCAATCAGATCCTGCCGTATTGCCAGCCATGATTGATGATGCCCTTAAACAAGGATCAACTCTAGATGGCGAGTTGCACAATGCCACCATCGCTCGCGATTCAACCCGTATTGAGTATTTGCTTAATCGTGGCGCAAAAATTGATGCCCGAGATACCGAGCAACAAACACCATTGATTGTTGCGGCTAAGGGGGGAGATTTAAGTGTCATGAATGGTTTGCTGGAATATAAAGCTAATCCCAATGCACAAGATGACGATGGCTGGTCAGCTGCCATGCACGCAGTGCGCTCTAATGAACCTAAAGTTTTTCGTCTGTTAGGTAAGCATAAGGCAAATTTTAACCTATTAAATAAAGAAGGATTAACTGCATTAGCAATGGCGGTGTTTGACAACAAAGCGAATGCTGCAGTGGCAATGTTAGATAACAATGCTGATCCTGACTTAGCCATGGGTGCAGCCAAATATAATGCGCTGATGATTGCAGTTAAAAAAGGTAATCTTCAAATGGCTCAAACATTATTGCAATATAAAGCTAATCCAAATGCAAAAAATGCAGGCGGCTTAACACCCTTAATGATTGCCGCTTTTGGTAATGAAGACATGATTGTTTCATTACTATTAAAAGCTGGAGCGAATCCAGCGCTTAAGGATGACCAAGGTAAAACAGCGCTGATGTTAGCTAAGGAAAATGATGCGAAAAAATCGATTGCAATGTTAGAAAAACCAACAGAATAAACCAACAATGAGCAGACGACCACTTCGTGGGATTAAATCCTGCTCATCTTTAGGATTTAATCTGTCATAACAAACTATCTGCTAGGCGTTAAATGTTCAGTAAGTTGAAAACCAATTTTTATGTTGAAAATGATGGTTATCAAATAATTGAAACTTAGTTATTTAAATGAAAGGCTTTGAAATGAAACTTCGTTATATAGGCATTTTGGCTATATTTAGCATGTTATCGATGGCTGCGTATGCTGTAGGCTCAGATAAAACACCAGAGAAGATTGTGGTGGCCGCTGATGACTCAGCCGCAGTAGGGGCTGATGGTTTTAGATTACCTGAACAAAAAGTGAAATCTACCGCTGCAGAAATTCCTCCAATGGCTTCAGATAAGTCGCCACATGATGTGGCGCTGACCGCTGAAAAAGGCGCACTTAAAAATCCATACAATTACAAGCCTATGAATCAAGATTTAGTTGCAGCAGGTAGAAAAAAATACATGAGTGTAAGCTGCAACGGTTGTCACGGTGGCAATGGTGGTGGTGGTATGTGCCCACCACTTTCTAATGCGACTTGGGTATATGGAGCCGATGATGACACCCTATTCCGTTTAGTAGCTTTAGGTAGTGATGAGCTGATGAAACAGGGCTATACACGTAAAGGTCGCGAAAATGTAGTAGGCCCGATGCCGGCACACGGAAAACTCATAAAAACAGAAGATGATTTATGGAGAATCATTTACTTCATTCGCGGTAATTTCCGCGGTGAAGAAAAAGATATAAAGTGGTAATCGCT
>CAYQZK010000203.1:0-2354 GCA_964422015.1 uncultured Methylotenera sp. | reverse complement strand
CTTCACGGTTATAGGCGATACCACCACCACTGCCACCCATCGTGAAAGATGGTCGAATAATCGCTGGATAACCAATACCCGCCTGCACTTGCAAGGCCTCTTCCATACTGTGTGCGATAGCTGAACGCGCAGAACCTAAACCAATTTTGGTCATCGCTTCTTTAAACTTTTGACGATCTTCCGCTTTATCAATCGCCTCTTTAGTTGCACCGATCAACTCAACGTTGTATTTGGCAAGCACACCGTGCTTATCTAAATCTAAAGCACAATTTAGAGCTGTTTGACCACCCATCGTTGGTAACAAAGCATCCGGGCGCTCTTTCTCAATAATTTTCTCAACGACTTGCCAAGTCACCGGCTCAACATAAGTGGCATCAGCCATCTCAGGGTCGGTCATGATGGTTGCCGGATTAGAGTTTACCAAAATCACGCGGTAACCCTCTTCACGCAACGCTTTACAAGCTTGCGCGCCAGAGTAATCAAACTCACAAGCTTGGCCAATAACAATTGGCCCTGCGCCTATAATAAGAATAGATTTAATATCAGTACGTTTTGCCATTAGCTAGCCTTTCTTTCTGTATTTTTTGCTTGCATCATGCTAATGAAGCGATCAAACAAATAACTCATTTCGGTTGGACCCGGACTTGCTTCCGGATGCCCCTGAAAACTAAAGGCAGGCTTATCCGTTCGCGCAATACCTTGCAAACTTCCATCAAAAAGTGAGATATGTGTTGTTTTGATATTTGCAGGTAAACTTGCAACGTCAACTGCAAAGCCATGATTTTGACTGGTGATATACACACGTTTAGTTTCAACATCTTGCACTTGGTGGTTTGCACCATGATGCCCGAATTTCATCTTGTGTGTTTTTGCGCCGCTCGCCAATGCTAACAACTGATGCCCCAAACAAATACCGAAAGTTGGAATACCCGCATCTACAATCGTTTTAATAGCTGAAATTGCATAATCACAAGGCTGCGGGTCGCCAGGGCCATTAGACAAAAATACGCCGTCTGGCTTATATGAAAGCGCCTCTTCTGCGGAAGCCTGCGCTGGAAGCACAGTTACTTTACATCCGCGGGAGACTAACATACGCAAGATATTACGCTTAACACCATAATCAAAAGCAACTACGTGAAATTGCGTTGCAGGCCCATCAGTAAAACCCTGCCCCAAGGCCCACTCCCCTTGATCAAACGTGTAAGATTTTTCACAAGTAACTACCTTTGCCAAATCCATACCAGATAACCCTGGAAAACCGGAAATTAAGGCAGGAGCCGACAACAAGGCTTTAGCTTCATCAACTTCACCAGCGATTACAACACCAGTTTGAGCACCTTTTTCTCGCAAAATTCTCGTTAATTTACGAGTATCAATATCAGCGATGGCAACAATATTGTTATCAACCAAGTACTCAGACAACGATTGTGTACTTCTAAAATTACTATGTGTAAGCGGCAAGTTACGAATAATTAGACCGCTAGCATAAACTTGACCAGACTCTACATCTTCTAAATTCACACCATAATTACCGATATGCGGGTAGGTAAGTGTCACGATTTGCTTGGTATAAGATGGGTCAGTCAATATCTCTTGATAACCAGTCATCGAGGTGTTAAAAACTATTTCACCTACAGCATGTCCAGAAGCGCCAATTGATATGCCACGAAACACGGTTCCATCTGAAAGTACGAGTATGGCAGGCAGGGTTTGCGACACGGTAACTCCTTGATTTACATCGTTATATAATTTACATTTTCAGCGCATCATGAGTAGATGGCAGATATGCAAAACGGGAGGAGCATTTGAGTACTCTTCCCGTTTCAGAATTGACGAATTATAGCGAAAAAAAAGCGTCTAATCAAGTTCACTTCAACGTAGTTTTAGCTGTCTATCATGAATGTTGCCGAGCAGAATTTGGGATAAAGCCGAACCAATCAAAGCCATAAGCATATCCCACTGCGTATCCCAAACATCACCTTGCGTACCTAAAAAAGCGTCAACAGCAACGCCCTCATATACCGCCACCCACCACTCAATAAACTCGTACACAGCACTAATGCTCAAACAGATGCAGCATGAAATAAAAAACAACCAACGCCCCCTTACTAACGGCGATTGTCTTAGCAAAATTTCACGAGCAATGATTGCGGGTACAAAACCTTGCGCAAAATGCCCCAACCTATCGTAATAATTTCGCGATAAATCAAACGCTTCTCGAAGCCAGTTAAATAGCGGCACTTCCGCATAAGTATAATGACCGCCAATGAGTAAAATAATGGCGTGTATCAATATCAGCACATAGGCTAATCGCGTAAATTCAAAACTTTTGTATGTAAAAAACAAAATAGGCA
>CAYQZK010000202.1:0-2355 GCA_964422015.1 uncultured Methylotenera sp. | reverse complement strand
CACTTGCGGGCATCAATCAAGTCAACGTTAATGACAAGCAAGGCCTCACTTTTGCTGCAGCACTAAAATCATTTCTTCGGCAAGACCCCGACATCATCATGATCGGCGAGATTCGAGACTTAGAGACCGCAGATATGGCGATTAAAGCAGCCTCTACAGGCCACATGGTGCTGTCTACCCTACACACTAACGATGCGCCATCCACGCTGACACGTTTACTTAATATGGGTGTTGCGCCCTTTAATATTGCCTCAGCCGTATCGTTGATTACCGCACAGCGTCTAGCAAGACGATTATGCAAGAATTGCAAAGAACCCATTGATGTACCGAAGGAAGCTTTGCTGGGCGTTGGATTTACGGAAGAAGATTTAGATGGCTCTTGGCAATTATATGGCCCAAAAGAAGGCGGCTGTGAGCTTTGCAATAATGGTTATAAAGGCCGAGTTGGTATTTATCAGGTAATGCCAATTACCGATGCCATAAGCCGCATCATTATGAAAAACGGCACTGCACATGACATTTCAGACCAAGCAAAACTTGAGGGTGTAAAAGATCTACGTCAATCAGGCTTACTTAAAGTAAAACAAGGCCTAACTTCTATTGAAGAAGTAGAAGCTTGCACCAATGAATAACCTAAATAATAACCTAGCATCAAAATAAGGCTCTATCATGGCAGCTAACTCTAAGACCACAAAAGAAACCACTTACATTTGGGAAGGTAAGGACAAAAAGGGAAAACTTGTCAAAGGTGAAATGAAAGCATCTGGAGATTCTTTTGTTAGCGCAACACTAAGACGTCAAGGTATCACCAACATTAAAGTAAAAAAACAAAGTGGATTTGCAAGTAAAGGCACCGTTAGTGATAAAGATATCACTTTGTTTACTCGCCAGTTAGCCACTATGATGAAATCTGGCGTACCACTTTTACAGTCTTTTGACATTGTTGGTAAGGGCCATAGTAACCCTGCTGTAGCGAAACTACTCGGCGACATTAAATCTGACGTAGAAACTGGCAGTAGTTTAAGTGCCGCATTCCGTAAATACCCGCTTTATTTTGATGCGCTTTTTTGTAATTTAATTGGTGCTGGGGAGCAAGCCGGTATTCTAGATACGCTACTTGACCGCTTAGCAACTTATAAAGAAAAAATCCTAGCAATACAATCAAAAATTAAATCTGCATTGTTTTATCCAATTTCAATTATCGTTGTAGCTTTTGTGATTGTTGCCATTATTATGATTTTTGTAATTCCTGCATTTAAAACACTGTTTGACAGCTTCGGTGCAGAGTTGCCAGCACCAACACTTATTATCATGGCCATATCTGATATTTTTGTTACATGGTGGTGGGCGATTTTTGGCACTATCGGCGGAGCTATTTGGTTTTTCTTCTATACATGGAAACGCTCTTTAAGTATGCAAGCAACGATGGATAGATTAATACTCAAAGTGCCAGTTTTTGGTCCATTAGTTCGTAAAGCAACTATCGCAAGATGGTCACGTACCTTAGCTACGATGTTTTCAGCTGGCGTGCCTCTCGTAGAAGCTCTAGATTCGGTTGCTGGCGCTGCTGGAAACCGAGTTTATTATGATGCTACAAAAAAAATACAAAGCGAAATTAGCACAGGTACCAGCCTAACTGTTGCAATGCAAAATGCAAATGTATTTCCCAATATGGTTTTGCAAATGTCAGCAATTGGTGAAGAGTCTGGCGCATTAGACTCCATGTTAAGCAAAGTTGCAGATTTTTTCGAGGCAGAGGTTGATGACGCTGTAGATGCCCTTGCCAGCTTAATGGAGCCAGTTATCATGGTTGTACTTGGCACGCTTATTGGTGGCTTGGTGGTTGCAATGTATCTTCCAATCTTCAAAATGGGCTCTGTCGTTTAACTCATCACAAAGCACCTGAAATAAAAAAAGCAACTTTATTTACAAGTTGCTTTTTTTATTTATTCAGTTATGGTTTCTACTTCTTTCCCGCAGCCATCAATGCGCGCTCAATTTCTTTATAAGGTTGAGCGCCCAGCATACGTTTACCATTAGCAAAAAATAGGGTTGGAGTACTCGTTACACCATGCCTTGCTGCCAAATCCCCCACTTGCTCCAATGGAGCATCGCAGTTACTTGCAGATTTATTGGGCAACTGATCATTAAAAACCCAATCCTGCCATGCTTTCACTCGGTTTGAAGCACACCAAATTGATTTGGATTTGTTAGCAGCATCAGGATGAAGCTTTTCAATAGGATAAAGAAATGTATAGATAGTCACATCCGTGATATTTACAAGCTCATTTCGTTCTAAACGCTTGCAATACGGACAATCGACATCTGAGAAAACAACCAGTTTACGGCTACCGT
>CAYQZK010000201.1:0-2370 GCA_964422015.1 uncultured Methylotenera sp. | reverse complement strand
TGATTATGCGCAAAAATAACGCTGGCAGCATTGTGGTGCAAGGCACGCTTAACAACCTCTCGTGGATAAACACTGGCCTGCGTTAGCGTGCCACTAAACAATTCTTCGGTGGTGACAATTCTGTTTTGTGCATCTAAAAACAACACCACAAACACTTCGCGCGTTAAACCGCCCAATTTTAAACAGAGATAATCTCGCACTTGTTGTGGCGAATTTAGTATATCTTTCTTTTGCATTTGCTCATTAAGCGCACGGCGACTCATTTCAAAAATAGCCTGTAACTGCGCATACTTACTACAGCCTATACCATTCACTTGCGTCAACTCACTAAGTGATGCCGAGAATACACCATTCAAACTACCAAACTTGTTCAATAAATCACGCGCCAAATCTACCGCACTTTTACCTGTAACCCCCACGCGCAAAAATATGGCGAGCAATTCAGCATCTGACAATGTCTCCACGCCCATTTCCAAGAGTTTTTCGCGTGGGCGTTCGCTCGCAGGCCAGTCAGTAATCGCCATTAACGGACACTCCCTTCTTTCAACCAGCCAATCTCTCGTGCCGTTTTTTCGCCAATAAGCGTCTGCTTCAAGCTTTTAGGAATATCAGCCCGATTTTCGCTCACAGGAACACGCCCTCCCATTAACTCAGCAAAACTTTGTGGATAAAGTGGCGCTTTATCTGGCTCAGCAAAACCATCAGGGTAGGCAGGTAAGTTATTACTCAAATCATACTTATCCGTCGCATTTAAGGTGTGTAGCAATTCATGCGCCAAAATAACCAAATTCTGTTTAGCATAGCTGCTTTCACCAAATAAGTTCACCCGCCCAATACGACCTTTATTCAACGCAGTTGAGTGACTTAATTCAGGGTTAGTTTCCGGATCGTAATACAACAAATACAAACGAATATCGGGTTTAACATTCACTTTCGGACTATTGCGCCAAGCAAAAAACCTAAATTTCAAACTCCAAATCATGTTACTTAATATACTGCCACCCTTGGGCGGTGCTGGCGGCGTTTCATCAACTTGCGCACCTAATTGCAACTCTATAGGTCTCCGCAAACCCAACTTATAAGGCTCAGCCTCTTCAGTAAAATACTCCGCCACAGGCTCAAAATCTTCACGCGTAAGAGTACGTAAATATTCGCTCACCTTTGCGCTTTTATCCACATTGACTGGGTAAACAGCTACGTAAAGATTATGCTCCCATGCTAAATCCGCTTTATCTAACCAAGTCTGTTGCACCACTGTGGCTAAAATGAGTAGCAAGACTGCTATTCGCAATTTACGCCACATCTTTAACTGCTCTTGCTGAAGGCATGATTAATCTTTCACAAGCATTTTTGTATAAAAAATCTAGGTTAAAATGAAAGCATTACATAAATTGTCACCATTATGCAAAAAAACAAATCCATCGTGCTAGGCATCACTGGCGGTATTGCGGCATACAAAGCAGCAGAACTCGTTCGCCTGTTAGTTAAAGCTGGCATAGACGTGCAAGTCGTCATGACTAATGCCGCTTGCCAGTTCATTACTCCAGTCACCATGCAAGCACTATCAGGCAAGCCAGTGTTTATTGACATGTGGGACAAAAGCATTAGCAATGGTATGCCGCATATTGAACTATCACGTGCGGCTGATGCAATTTTGGTTGCTCCAGCCAGCGCTGACTTTATTGCCAAGCTCGTACATGGTCGAGCAGACGATCTGCTTTCTACACTCTGTTTAGCCCGTGACTGCCCCCTGTTGGTTGCTCCCGCCATGAACAAACAAATGTTGGAAAACCCAGCCACGCAACGCAACATCACACAACTGCTAGCCGACAACATTAAAATACTTGGCCCAGATAGTGGCGAACAGGCCTGTGGTGAAGTTGGCTTAGGACGCATGCTAGAGGCTGAAGACTTACTTAGTTTAGTGATAGCGCATTTTCAGCCCAAACTGTTGCAAGGTAAAAAAATCATGGTCACCGCTGGTGCCACGCAGGAAATGATAGACCCCGTTCGCGCCATTACTAATTTAAGCTCGGGTAAAATGGGCTATGCCATCGCACAAGCGGCACAAGAAATGGGCGCAGCAGTGACGTTAATTAGCGGAGTAAGCGCACTCAAACCGCCACTAGGTGTCAATTTTGTTAGTGCAATCAGTGCAGATGCAATGTATCAAAGCGTGATGCAACAGGTTTCAAACCAAGACATCTTTATAGGTGTGGCTGCCGTAGCCGACTACAAACCGACAATACGATACCAAGAAAAAATTAAGAAAAGTAAGTCATCGCTTACATTGGAACTATCACCAAACAAAGACATACTCGCCGAAGTAGCCAGCTTACCCAGCGCACCGTTCTGCGTAGGTTTTGCCGC
>CAYQZK010000200.1:0-2379 GCA_964422015.1 uncultured Methylotenera sp. | reverse complement strand
TATAAGCATCTACATATATCTTATCAATCACTGGGCTCATCACAAAAAACGTAAGGAATAATGCTAACCCCACCAAGACTTGATTAGGAGGGGTTGATTGCGTACCGAGAGCTTGACGTAGCAAAGAGAGCACAATGATAATTCTAGTAAATCCCGTCATCATCAACAACACTGCTGGCAAGAACGTGAGCGAAGTTAACAGAATAAGTGTCTGTAAACTTAAAGTGTAATCCTGTCCACCTCCAGCACTAGGGGTAGCATTAATCAAAGGCAATCCAGTTTCAGCAAAGAGGGGCAACGGGAACATCAAAAGTGCTCCTAATACCAGAAACCCTGACGCCATAAAATAATTTAATTTATTTTTTAACATCTGACTTCTCTGCCTGTTTACCTAGCGACTTTTTCATCCATTCAGCAAATGGCTCCACAAGGCTAGACTTATTCTGCTGACTCTGTTGACCCGCATCAATATTTTGCATGATTTCTACGGTACCGGCATCCAAATTAGCCAATCCATTCACACTACCAGGCGCAACTCCAACAACAATCCAACGATCCGCAACCTCAACCACTACAACACGTTCGCGCGAACCTACACTAACACCTCCAACAATTCGTGCTACGGAGTGTGACCCACTAGCTCCTGGTAACAATCGTTTTAATAGCCATGCGAGCCCTGCCATAACTGCTAAAACCACTATCAATCCCAACATCATTTTTAACAATCCGCCTGATGGCGATGCTGGTGTGGGATCTGCAGCCCAAGTTGAGCTCGAACATGCCATGAAAACAAACCATGAGAATTTTCTCAAGAATTTATTTGTATCAAGTGTTATTAAGTGTCTTAGCTTCACTAATGTTTTCCTTGTTACGCTTCGCAGAAAATTAGCGATTAATTTTACGAATACGCTCTGCAGGGGTGATGATATCCGTTAGTCGAATACCAAACTTATCATTCACTACTACAACTTCGCCTTGAGCAATCAAGCAGCCATTAACCAATACATCCATAGGCTCACCAGCCATACCATCAAGCTCTACGACTGACCCTTGTGCCAACTGTAATAAATTTTTAATAGCAATTTTAGTTCGGCCAAGCTCTACTGTGAGTTGTACAGGAATATCTAAGATGAAATCGATATCATTATGGGTTTCATGTAATTTATTGTTAGGCGTAAATTCATTAAAAACTTGAGCCTTCTCTACATTTTTTGCCTGTAACACAGATGCGTCAGCCGATGTTTGCTCGGCCATAGCAGCTCCCCAATCATCCATGGAGTCTGCAGAATCAGTTGATTCGGCAGCGGTTTGCTCGGCCATAGCAGCGCCCCAATCATCTTCTGCAACAGCTCCACTCTCATCCGCTGGATCAATCGCCATATGGTTCTCCCTTTATATATTCAGTTGAGTTGGATCTCAATAATTTTTCCACCCGTAACGCGTATTGACCATTAAATAAACCGTATTTACATAACATCACAGGAATACCATCTACTTGCGCTTCAATGGCTTCATCCATATTAATTGGAATTACATCGCCAACCTTCATGTTCAGCACATCACCCAATTGCATTTTAGTTTTCGCTAAATCAGCCACAATTTCTATTTCAGCAGCCTGTACTTGCTGCGTCATAAGTTTAACCCAGCGCGTATCAACACCTAAAACTTCACCTTGCAAAGGTGAGCTCAGCATGTCACGTAACGGTTCAATCATGGAGTATGGGAAGCAAAAGTGCATTTCACCTGTTGCCGGTCCAAGCTCAATGTTAAATGTTGTTGCCACAACCACCTCATTTGGTGTTGCGATATTGGCAAATTGAGTATTCATTTCCGAGCGGATGTACTCAAAATTTATTGGGTAAACAGGCTCCCAAGACTTGGAATATGTCTCAAAAACAATATTTAATATGCGTTGAATAATTCGTTGTTCTGTTTGAGTGAAATCTCGGCCTTCAACCCTAGTATGAAAACGACCGTCACCACCAAACATATTATCTACGACCAGAAACACCAAAGTGGGATCCAGCACAATAAGTGCAGTTCCTCTCAATGGGTTCATATGTATCAAGTTGAGATTTGTTGGTACTACAAGATTACGAATGAAATCACTGTATTTAGTAATCCGCACCGGCCCCACTGAAACTTCTACAGTACGTCTCAAAAAATTAAAAAGCTCAATCCGCACTAACCGTGCAAATCTCTCATTAATAATTTCCAGAGTAGGCATGCGCCCACGAACGATACGTTCCTGAGTTGCAAGATTGTAATCACGTACAGCACCCGAGTCGTTTGATGGCTGGTCATCATCAGAATCTCCGCCAACACCTTTTAATAAGGCATCAACTTCGTCTTGAGATAAAAACTTATCAGCCATAAATT
>CAYQZK010000199.1:0-2393 GCA_964422015.1 uncultured Methylotenera sp. | reverse complement strand
CAATTGTACCTACGTTTACATGCGGTTTACTACGCGAAAACTTTTCTTTAGCCATCTTTAACCATCCTAACATTCACTGGAGCTCATAACCAGATTTGAACTGGTGACCTCTTCCTTACCAAGGAAGTGCTCTACCTACTGAGCTATATGAGCCTCTTAATTTAGATCTGGAGCGGGTGATGGGAATCGAACCCACGTGATCAGCTTGGAAGGCTGGAGTTCTACCATTGAACTACACCCGCTTGATATTTTGGTGGAGGGGGGAGGATTCGAACCTCCGAAGGTAGAACCGGCAGATTTACAGTCTGATCCCTTTGGCCGCTCGGGAACCCCTCCTTAATATTCTTCTATTATCTTTTACCCTAAATACTTTGTCAACAACAATGTTCAAATAATCGCGTTTATTTTGTTCATTGCCTTTTCAATCTCACCTAAAACCACTAAATCAATACCATTCAATGCATGCTCACACGCTTTATTAATTGCCATCTCATCCGATTTACTGGGCGCACTCAAAACATAATTAGAAACTAGATGCGATGAACTTGGCCGCCCCACCCCTAGTCGCAACCTATAAAACTCATTGCCGCCCAAGTGCGAAATAATATCTTTCAAGCCATTATGCCCACCATGCCCACCTGATTTTTTCAGTTTAACCATACCAGCATCAAAATCAAGCTCATCATGCACAACTAAAATTTCATCTATCCCTATTTTATAATAGCGTGCAATATTACCTACTGACTGACCACTACGATTCATATAAAGCATTGGCTTTATCAGACGTACCGTTGCATGCTGCATTGTTGCCACTGATGTTTGTCCATTAAAGCGAGATTCATTTAGCCAAACACCACCAGAACTAGCAGCCAAAATATCCAAAAACAAAAACCCGGCATTATGCCGGGTTTTTTCATACTCTTGACCAGGATTCCCTAAGCCAACAATTAACTTAATCACAGGATAACTTCACTTAAATCTTGCTTATTTCAAATAACAATTAATTAGCAACACGCAAAAAATCAAGATGTATCACACGCGGCTTAGCCGGATGACGCTGCACACCTTTCAAAATTGCTTTTTCAGTTTTACCATCGATAGTCACATTCAAAACAGCCGAATACACCTCATCGTGTGACAAGTGCTTTAGCACTTCATTGTGACTTAATGACAGCATTTGAGGTTCGCCATGCCCATAAATAATTGCAGGCACACCACCCGCACGACGAATTCTTCTTGCTTCAGACTTTCCCGCACCATTACGGTGCTCAGCTACAAACTCAAATACACTAGACATTTTATATTACCTTGCACCTTACTTAGGCACGCTATTAAATTTTAATCTACATACATCGAGCTAACGGACTCGCCAGCCGAAATACGCCTAATTGTTTCAGCAAGCATTTCTGCCACGCTTAACTGTCTAATCTTACCCAGATCAACAGCCTCTTGACTTAATGGTATGGTATCCGTAACAACCAACTCATCAAGCTCTGAATTACGTAAATTTGACATTGCCGCGCCAGACAATACAGCATGAGTACAATATGCAACAACCTTTGTTGCCCCATGCTTTTTTAGCGCGCTAGCCGCATGACACAAAGTCCCTGCAGTATCTACTATATCATCCACTAAAATGCATGTTCGCCCTGAAACATCACCAATTATATGCATAACCTCCGACACATTTGCGCGAGGCCTACGCTTATCAATAATTGCCAAATCAGCATCTCCAAGTCGCTTAGCTAGCGCTCGAGCACGGACAACACCACCCACATCAGGAGAAACAACAATCAAATTTTTATACTGTTGACGCCAGATATCCCCAAGCAACAGCGGAGATGAATAAACATTATCAACAGGAATATCAAAAAAACCTTGAATTTGATCCGCATGCAAGTCAATAGTCAATATACTATTTGCACCCGCCTGCTCAATCATTTTTGCAACTAATTTTGCACTAATAGAAACCCTTGCAGAACGCGTTCGACGATCTTGTCGAGCGTAACCATAATATGGCATGACTGCTGTTATTTTTGCCGATGAAGCCCGCTTAATAGCATCGATCATAACAAGCAACTCCATCAAATTTTCATTTGTTGGCGAGCATGTCGGTTGAATAACAAAAATTTCTTTGCCTCGGACATTTTCTTCAACTTCAAATGCAATTTCACCATCGCTAAAACGACCAAGTGTGGCCATGCCAAGACGCATATTGAGTTTTTTTACTATGCCTTCAGACAAAGCTAGGTTAGCATTTCCAGAAAACACCATTAAATTGGTGTCACTCATAAACACTCCTGAATGGAATTAGCGTAGTAGAGAGTTTGGCTGGGTCGCTAGGATTCGAACCTAGGTATGCGGAGATCAAAACCCCGTGCCTTACCGCTTGG
>CAYQZK010000198.1:0-2424 GCA_964422015.1 uncultured Methylotenera sp. | reverse complement strand
GCAGCTAATGCTGAATGTGATAAGCCCGACAGCCAAACTGCCAGCGCTAAAATCAAGAATGAGGGATAACGTATCATTTGAAATCGTACGTCATGCGCAACCAGTAGGTGCGGTCATCTTGAGGAATGGTGGTTTGGTAAAAATTGCTGTTTGGTGCTACGTGAACATAGTCTAGGTCAAACAGGTTGCGTATTCCAAAGGCGACATCTAGGTTAGGGAGTATTTTTTTAGCGGTAATCGTGAGGTTGGTTAAGCTATAACCACCAGTACTGATGTAGCTTCCATCATCGATGCCGCTTATAGTATCTTCAGTATAACGTTTACTATAAGCTTGTACTTCAATAGCAGCCCGCCAGTTGGCATTGAATAGTGGGGTAGAAAGGTTGAATTTGCCTATTTTTCTAGGGGAGTTTACTGGATTGAAGCCATTACCTGTTTTGATCTTTTGATAAGCTAGACTGGTGCGTAATCGGATGTCGTTTTTCCAATGCTTCTCAAATTCCAACTCTGCGCCATTGGTGGTATCGCCATTACTGTTCTGAAATTGGTTCTTAGTGGCAGAGCTTGGGTCTGTGTCTATAGATCGAATGTAGTCATCTGTCTCATTGTGATAAATAGAGCCAAGTATACGTGTATCTTGATCTAAACGATGTTCTACTGCGAGTTCTGTAGCGCTAATGCGTTCTGGTTGTAGTGATGGGTTAGGGAATACAGAGGTGTTATCGCCATAATATTTTTCGAATGGGTTGGGGCGTCTGTAGGCTGTGCTCCAAGAAGTTTTGACGGTGGTCGTGTCAAGGGGTTTGTAAATTAACGCTAAGCGCGGGCTGACTTTATTTAGATTGCGATCAAATTTATCTTTGCTACTATCAAAACGTGCGCCTAAGCTAGCCATCCATTGATTATTGATGGTAATTTCATCTTGCGCGTAAAGGCTCAAGGTTAATTCATGGGTGTTGAGGTGTGTGGTGATGTTGGATATTTCTTGCTTATAGTCGTTTCTGAGTTCCGAGCCCATCAAAATACGCTGGTTTTGAAACCATGTGCCTATAAATTGGGTGTTGATTCCCCACCATTGACCTATGGATCTTTCATTAAAGGGTGTGCTACTGAAAGTTGTAAGTCCTTTGTAGTTAAAGTTACCGTAGTAGCTATTTATAGACATTTGTAATGATGGGCTAAGTTGTCTATCATGTTTGAGACTGGCCATAAACATGTTGTCTTCGTAGTGGTAAGGCGCGTTGAAGTCAGCGGAATAAGGCGCGGTGGGAATGTCTTTCTTGCGAGTTGAATAAGCAAATTCCGCGAACCAGCTATCTAATTCCATTTTGCCAAAAAAGCGCCTGCTACGCTGTTCATCCAGGTTACGCGCAACACCATTGCTACCAGGTAATTGAACAACGGTATCTGGAAAGAATAAATTTTGTCCATCGCTATTAAAGCCAGATGCAGAAAGTAGTATGTCTGCGCCATTGTCTAGGCGTTTGCCATAGTTGACTTTGGCCTCCTTACTGTTATGGCTGGCCGCTTCACCTACGACTTGCACACCATTGATGTCGTGACCGCGCTTGGTAATCACGTTGATAATGCCAAAGAAAGCGTTGTTACCGTATATGATGGAACCTGAGCCAGGGACATACTCCACACGCTCGATTATCGAAGTATCAAGAATCCCGACATATTCAAGATTGGCACTGTTGTAGATGTTGTTGTTGATTTGGTTGCCATCGACTAACAGCATGATACGACCAGTAAAATCACCAGGTCGGCCATAGCCGCGACCGCCTAAAAATGAGTAGGCACGGTCGTTGGTGATATAAAGTCCGCGCATGCTTTCTAATATTTCAGCTAGGGTGTGATAGCCATAATCTTGAATATCTTTTGCAGTGACTATACTTACGGCAGACGACGCAGCGCTAATCTGACTGGCGATTTTAGAAGCACTATTCACTTCCATGGTGGATAGTTGTTCAATAGATAGTTGATGAAGGCTGCTGTTGTTTGTTGCTTCCTCTGCCAACGCTTGTGAGCAGATTCCAATCAGTGCTAGACCAAAAATAGAACAGTATTTACGCAATTTATTTGCACCTCACCCTAGGAAGCTGTCTTTTATTATTAATTGCTAGACTGTGATTGTAGTCTAATCAGCATGTTAATCAATTCTTACTGCGATTGGAATGCGGCAAATTGTCACATTCGTCACGTGATTGTAAGCCATAAGTTTAAAGTGGTTTTACTTTACTTTATAAGTTTAATGAGGATGAGGTCTCGCTGCATGTTCATGAAGAAATCTTGGATGGGGTGGGGGGGTACCGCCAATTTTTTGCGGCAGTAATGAGCCTAAAAGCATGGCAATAATACTTACACCTAAGCCTATGAGTTGTGGTGGAATGGGGCTTTCTTCACCGATTAACACTTCAACCA
>CAYQZK010000197.1:0-2432 GCA_964422015.1 uncultured Methylotenera sp. | reverse complement strand
TTTTCGTTCCACTCTCGCCAAAGAACCAGGACGCCAACAGGACTCTAAATTATCACCACGCAGAATCAATGCAATTGTTCTGGTGCTGACCCAAGTACTCAACGAAGCCGCAGACCGCTATCACTTTACCACAGCAGGTGATCGAATTAAACCGCTCAAACTGAAGAAGCCACATGTGATGCCGTTTAGCATAGAAGAAGTCAACCGTATCATAGAAACTGTGCGACCTGACTTTAAAGACTACTTTATCGTGCGATTTCTGACAGGTATGCGCACAGGCGAGGTCGATGGTTTGAAGTGGAAGTATGTTGACTTTGAGAAGCGTTTGATTTATGTACGTGAAACGTTTACTGCAGGGGATGAGGACTACACTAAAAACGATTCCAGTCAGCGTGATATTCGCATGTCACAACCCGTATTTGAAGCCCTAAAACGACAACATGTAGCCACGGGTAAAGTATCCAACTTTGCCTTTTGTAACCGCGATGGCAATCCCATGGATTTACATAATTTCTGCAAACGTGTGTGGTACCCGTTACTGGCGCACCTTGGCCTTGAAAAAAGAAACCCATACCAAATGCGCCATACCGCTGCAACCCTTTGGTTGGCAGCAGGTGAAGCACCTGAATGGATTGCACGTCAACTTGGCCACACCAACACGGAAATGCTTTTCACAGTATACAGCCGCTATGTTCCCAACTTAACGCGCCAAGATGGAAGTGCATTTGACCGTCTGCTATTGCAATCTGGTGTTGGATCAAATATGGACAACGACCTCACTAAGTTGAATGCGGCTTAGTTTAGACAAAGGATAAATTATGAACACACTACAAGTGACTGAACTCAGCACAACTTCTTTGCCTATTATTGATCTACCTTGGTTATATCGCATCATTGACTTGCAAAAATCCACATTGCCACAAGGCGGTTTTCAATTCAGTGCGCAACTCTTTCATGAAAAAGCGTCTATTGCGGTCACATGGGTCAATAGCAAAGTAGATGAAAGATTAACCGCGGGCAGTTTGGTGACACCGCGCTGGACAGGTAAGGCAGTATGTACACAAGGACAAACTGTTATCAATCGTTTACTGCCTGTCACCAGCCCAGGATTGGTTAATATTTTCGAAACAGTACCCCATGAATGGGTCAGTGAAAGGACGCTTATCCGGGAAATCAGGCAACTAACAGAAAATTTGCCCGACCATTACATTAAATTGTTGAATGGTATATTTTGGGACTACAAGCGCTTTTATCGATTTGTCATGGGACCTAGCTCATTAAACGGTCATCACAATGAAAAACATGGCAATTTGCGCCACACGATAGAAGTTACCAACAATGCATTGTTATTAGCCAAAAATCGAAACATGATTAACCTGAATGTATTGATCATGGCCGCACTACTTCATGATGCGGGGAAAGCTGATGAATATCAGTTCAACTATAAGCGTGGTGTTTTTGAAATCTCAACCCGAGGCGCATTATTGGGCCACAAGTTATCGATTGTAGAGTGGATTGCTGCTGCCGTGGCACAACATCAAATTGCAATACCAGAACATCAGTTATTAAGCCTAGTACATGCATTAACTGCAGCTAAAGGTGCGCCGGACTGGGTGGGTATTCGTGAGCCAGTGAGTCCTGAAGCAAATTTGCTATCAATCGCAGACCGATTGTCAGGACATGATGACTTGTATAAGCAAACGATGCCATCAAATACAGGTTTTGGGCGTTATCACAAACATCTGCGAGGCCGACCTTTTTTAGTGACTTGATTATTTATCAAAGCACATTCGTGATCTTCGAAAAAAGGGACTAATACTTCGAGAAATTACACAGCTGACTATTTATGCTCAACAAGATGGAGATCTGTAATTAAATTGGCGTCAGTGATTCGAAGACATCAACACCAAGTGCCCGCGCAATTTTTTCTACATTATCGATTAAAATATTGCGCGATTGGCGCTCTACATGAGCAATAAAGGTGCGGTGCAGATCGTTTAGAGGATTTTAATAGTTCGGGCCAAAATAATTCACCCATACAGACTGATTTTCAATGACATCAACCGATGCACTTTTGTTATATTGCGAACGTGATACGCTGGCTAAGGTGCGCATTGCGCATTATTTTGAGAACGGAGCTTAATTGAGTATTCTCATCTAGTTGAACGCCAATTATTATTTAAGTTGACCAGTTATTCTCATTTACACTGACCACTTTATTCATATGGAAGTAAACTGATGTCAATGGCTAAAATTAGACTTCCTGATTGCAGACGTTCTTGGTCGACACTTCTAGTTAATTTGAGACATTCGCTAATTATAGGGTGAACTTCTGCTTAGTGGGCTTGAATTCAACCGGTCGATGCAACACACTAGAAACTGCGTAAGCAGAAGGAGTGTTGCAAATGAAACAACGTCCGAGAATCTATTAC
>CAYQZK010000196.1:0-2435 GCA_964422015.1 uncultured Methylotenera sp. | reverse complement strand
CAGCATTATTCTCAGTGATCAAACAGGACAACCCATTGCGCCGGTTGCGCAAAGATTGGTTACAGCAAACGGCAGTTATGCAACCTATCAGGAAGAATCGTTCTCCGAAACGATTGAAAACCATTTGGATGAAGTGACGCACTGTATGATCAAGCTAGAGCAGCAGAATTTTGCCAAACCGCTGGTACATATAATTGATCGAGAGGCCAACTCTATTAGGCATATTCGTCAATGGGAGGCCAACAACTGCTTGTGGTTGACACGGTCTAAAAAGACGCCCTTGGTTGAGTTCCAGGGGCAATCAATGCCCTGTGCTCAAATCGCTGAAGCCTTGCATTTTGAGAAAGTACGACTCGTTGATTATCATGGCAAACCGCAATGATAGTGGGTTTCAGAGACACCGATACGCTTAACGCGGGATGCAAAACCGAGCCAGAAGAAACAGCAAAAACCATCGGTTCCAGGTGAGCCTATCGATGCGCGACTGGTCGTGAGTCGTATTTTATCCGACGAGGGAGAGATACTCGCCGAGTGGTTGCTGATGACCAATGTTATGACGGTAGACGCCCGTGAGATGGCACTTTGGTATTACTGGCGCTGGCAAATCGAATGTTTTTTTAAATTATTGAAAAAAGCCGGACATGATTTAGAATCCTGGCAGCAGGAAACTGGCCTAGCCATTGCCAAACGCTTACTGGTTGTCAGTATGGCTTGTGTGGTGGTATGGGAAATAGCGGCTGCGAAAGGCGAAAAAGCGGAAGCTTTACGGTCATTTTTAATCAAGTTAAGCGGTAGGCAAATGAAATGGGGTAAGTCGTTTACTCATCCCGCGTTATTGGCTGGCTTGTGGATATTACTTTCCATGCAGGAAGTACTAGATTGCTATTCCCCTCAGGAACTTGTCGCTTTGCAAGAAACAGCGCAGAGTTTTCTATTATAAGTTGTGTAGATAGTGTTACCATCTCGTATTTGTTAAAAATAATAATCAATACATGCTATTCGTACGATATCTGATAAGATATCACTCATGAAATACTTACTCGATACCTGTATTATTGTAGCTGCGTTAAGATCTAAACAAGGTGCCAGTCATCTGCTTTTGCGTAAAGCGATGTTAGGCGAATTGCCGATCGTGATGCATTTTAAGTTATTAGCAGAATATCGTGATGTGCTCATGCGTTCATCAATACAAGACGAATTAGTTTTTAACCAACAAGAGATTGAAGAGATTATGGGTGGGTTATGTGCCATTGCCGAAGAATCAAACATAAGATTCTTATGGCGTCCAAATCTTAAAGATGAGGGAGATAACTTCTTAATTGAGATTGCCTTCACTTTTCAACCATGCACGATAATCACACATAACGTGAAAGATTTTCGTGAAGGTGAATTACTATTCCCAAATGTATTCGTCAAGAGGCCTCAAGAAATTTTATTGGAGAAATCAACGTGAATAAGCAGAAAGGTTTTTTACTTCGTTTACCAGAAGAAGAACGTCAACTGGCCAAACAATTAGCTAGTGAATTAGGTTGCTCAGAAAATAGACTATACAGTGATTTGATTCATGATGGTTTATTGATGCGTGAGCAAATGCAGTACATGGCGAAAATGAAATCCATGTACAAGCAATTTGATCAAAAAAGGATGTTTGAATTATTAGATAGGGTGCCCGATATTGAACCGATTGCACAAGATCGCATTATGTGAAGATAAAGCAGTTAAAAGATACTATTAGTATTTAAGTTTACCACTGCTTATTGTTTTAAATGGATTGCATACAACGATAAAAATGTTACTTATAGTATCAATAAATACTTGATGTATCTAACCTGATTTCTTGGAATTAATCTGTGTAATCTTACATTGTTAATCAGCTCGCCTGCGGCTCGCAAGAAAATGTGGAATGTTGCACTGAACATAGTTGAAATTAATATATTAATAGTATCTATATGATTTTAATTTCTTGCAATAATTCAGGATGGACATCGAGTAATTTCAAAAGCTTAACTAATGCTAATGAAGGTTTTGTCTTTCCAGTCTCATAACGTGAAAATGCGTTCACGCCTCCTCCGAAAATCTCTGCAGCCTCCTGTTGATCCAAAGCAAGTTTTTTGCGTACATTCACAATAAACGTAGGATCTACAATGGCAGCATTGACTTGTTTGTTAAACGCTAACATAGCTAAACTGACACGTTGTGATTCTTTCGCATCCATCATCGATTCACCACATTCAATACAATACTCTGCATTAACCGCTGGAATAACAGTAGATTCCCCTTTGTAGGAATAGTTGATATCACGACAATCACGCGCCATCTCAAGTGCGCCACAAGATACACATTGCATAGTCTATAACTCCTTGAATGAGACGATGAGTACATCGTCAAGTACGGTCAATTTAATGTACACTTCGCCCAAGTCAGTTACTGAGCGG
>CAYQZK010000195.1:510-2464 GCA_964422015.1 uncultured Methylotenera sp. | reverse complement strand
TTAACTAAAAATTCAGTGACTACATTTTCCACCTGATCGCGACCAACAGCTTTTAGAGTTGCCATTGCCGAACCAAGCTTCTGAACCTCCTTAGGCGTCAGATACTTCATCACCTCTGCAGCCTCATCCGCACCAAGTGCAAGCATCAAAACTGCGCTCTTCATTACACCCGCATCACTCATTTTTAAGACTCTTCCCCACTCGTCCATCCAGAAATAACACTAGCCACCATTCTAGGATTATCTTTTGCCATTTGCTTTGCAGCGTCCAATCCCTGTTCGTATGCGGGTGGAGGGGCTGAAACATGAGCGGGCGCTCCAGGCGTCTGCCCGCTTAAATTAACAACAGCATCCTCAGTTTCTTCACGCTTAACAACTGTAGGTGTCCATGTAGAAAGTTTAGTCATCAATGGCTTAAGTACTCGAGAGTAAATCATCATCAAAATAACGATTCCAATAACAAAACGTAATGCGTCTTTAGCATACTCAATCAAACGCTGGTTCTGCCAAAGAGGAATTTCTGGTAACACCTGCGGAGGCTCTCCAGCAAAAGAACTATTTACAACCGTTAAAGAGTCTCCACGCTCTTTATTAAAGCCCATCGCCTGCATAGCCAAATCATTTATTTGCTGCTTCTCTGCTGCCGTTAGTGGGCGATAAGTCACTTTTCCTTTACTATCAATAACTTGCATATTGTTGACCACTACAGCCACATTAAGCCTTTTAACCCCACCCATCCCCTGCTGAATATAACGCACAGTTTTATCAACTTCGTAGTTGGTCGTCATACTTTTTTGCGTATTAAACTCTGGTGCGACCGCAGTTGTTGCCGCAGCATCAGCACCTGCAGGCGTGACAAGAGGTGCCGTAGCTGGCACTGGGGGCTGATTAGACAATGCACCAGGCACTCCTCCAGCATTCAAACCATCTGTAGTTTTAGTTTCACTTGTTTGAAGACTTCGCACGGTTGCATCAGTTGGCTGAGGGTTTGGTTTGTATGTTTCAGCCGCTTGATCAACAGTTGAAAAATCAATTTCAGCACTTGCTTCTGCACGTACATTTTTCGGCCCAACAATCGGACTGATAATAGATTCAACCCGCTTAACAATGCTCTGCTGAATATCTTCAATATACTTCAACTGGGCTGGATCGAGATTTTTTGCCCCAACTTTCTTAGAAGTATCTGAAAGCAGATTTCCGTTTTGATCAACCACCGTTACATTTGCAGCTGGTAGATTAGGCACGCTACTTGCCACCAAATGCACAACCGCACTTACTTGCTGCTCATCCAAGCTTCGACCAGAACGTAAATTAAGTAACACAGACGCCGTCGGCTTTTGTTGATCTCTAACAAATACAGAAGCTTTAGGTATAGCCAAATGAATTCTAGCCACTTCAACAGCACCTATTGATTGAATACTGCGCTCTAATTCACCTTCTAAAGCACGCTGAAAATTGACCTGCTCAACAAATTGCGAGACACCAAACTTCTGGTTTTCTAAAATCTCAAAACCAATATTTCCACCCTTAGGCAAACCATCTGAAGCCAATTTTAATCGAGCCTCATGCACTTGAGCGGCGGGCACTAAAATTGCAGTACCACTGTCAGAGAACTTATATGGCACATTCATCTTCTCTAAGGCAGCAACAATAGCCCCACCATCTTTATCAGAGTAATTTGAAAATAACACTCGGTAATCCGGTTGCTGACTCCACATCCAAAACACAACCATCACTGCAATTACTGCAGCAACCCCAGCAAGCAACAAAAGCTTTCCACCCAACTGAGCAAAAAGACCCTCATTAGCATTTGCCGTTAAGGCTGCATCAGCATCTACCGCCATTATTTACCCTCAATTCGCATCAACTATCCACCTTTAAACAACCAGCACACTCAGCAACATTGAAGCTAAAACGCACTGCTGACATAATAGCATTATCAAGACTTCCCCGCT
>CAYQZK010000195.1:0-500 GCA_964422015.1 uncultured Methylotenera sp. | reverse complement strand
CCCGCTCAGCCATACCCATAAACAGAAAGGGTTTCCACACCCTATTTTCAATCTAAATGAAGATTATTTAATGTTAAATTTACACTTGTTAAAAATAGGTCTTTTAAAACCACTACATTTTGTTGACTATGGAGGCTTGTTATGAAAATTGAAGGAATAGATTCGAGTCGAATAGAATCCATGTTGGCTCAATTAAAAGCCGCCGCACAACGCCCAGAGGCTGATCAGCTAAATGTCACCAATGGATTGTCCGGCACTCAAGGTCAAAATACAGGCAAAGTAAATTTCGCTGATGCGCTCAAAGCTTCACTTGATCAGGTCAACCAAGTGCAAATGACTGCTAAAAAATTAGGGGAAAGTTTTGCAATGGGCGATGACAGCGTCAGCTTGTCAGATGTCATGATTGCAAGCCAAAAAGCTAGCATTTCATTTCAGGCAACAGTGCAAGTTCGCAATAAGTTGGTATCAGCCTATCACGACATTATGAATATGCAGGTTTA
>CAYQZK010000194.1:2088-2474 GCA_964422015.1 uncultured Methylotenera sp. | reverse complement strand
GCTGGGATGGTGATGTCGACACAGCCATTGTTTGATACGCTCAAAACATTGGATTGGCTTTCCAAGTAGTCGATGACGTTTTAGATACCGAAGCCGACACCAAGACCTTAGGAAAAACTGCTGGGAAAGATGCTGATGCAAACAAACCAACTTATGTCACGATTTTAGGTATTGTTCGGGCAAAAGAGTTGTCTAGAGAGTTGCTCAACCAAGCAATCTCTCCACTGAAACCATATGGTGAGGAAGTTATAAGATTAGTGCAATTAGCCAAATTTATTACTGAGCGAGATTTTTAATGGCCATTCATACCCCTCTCCTCGACACCGTCGATATGCCAGAGCAATTGCGCCAGCTTAGTCGAAAACAGCTTCCACAATTAGCCTCCG
>CAYQZK010000194.1:0-2078 GCA_964422015.1 uncultured Methylotenera sp. | reverse complement strand
CTACATTATGTTTTTAACACTCCAGAAGACCGTTTAGTATGGGATGTGGGACATCAAACCTACCCCCATAAAATTCTTACTGGGCGGCGTTCCTCTATGGCTAGCTTACGGAAAGCAGGGGGAATTGCTGGCTTTCCACGCCGCCATGAAAGTGAATATGATACATTCGGAGTAGGTCATTCCAGCACATCAATTTCAGCCGCACTTGGCATGGCAATTGCCGCGCAACACCAGGGCTTGAATAAACGCGCAGTAGCAATTATTGGTGATGGTGCAATGACAGCAGGAATGGCATTTGAAGCACTCAATAACGCAGGTGCAATGGATGCTAATTTATTGGTCATCTTGAACGATAACGACATGTCGATTTCACCCAATGTTGGCGCACTGCAGAACTACTTAGCAAAACTACTTTCAAGCCGCTTGTACACCAGCGTTAGGAAATCTGGAGAAAAAGTATTAGGGGTGATGCCACCAGTCCTCGAGTTCGCAAAACGGGCTGAGGAACATATGAAGGGGATGATGACACCAAGCACTTTATTTGAAGAATTTGGTTTTAATTATATTGGCCCTATCGATGGTCACGATTTAGATACATTGATCGCAACACTCAATAATATTAAGCAATTAAAAGGACCGCAGTTCTTACATATTGTGACGCAAAAAGGTCATGGCTATGCACCAGCAGAATCTGATCCTGGTAAATTCCATGGCGTAGGAAAATTCAATCCTGATGATGGCTGTGCCGTTCCAAATAACGGGAAAAAAACTTACACCCAAGTATTTGGTGATTGGTTAGTCGATATGGCAGCCACAGACAATCGCCTCATTGGTATAACACCAGCCATGTGTGACGGTTCTGGCCTTAATGCTTTTGCAGAAATTCACCCTGAACGCTTTTACGATGTAGGTATTGCAGAGCAGCATGCACTAACCTTTGCCGCAGGTTTAGCATGTGAAGGATTAAAGCCTGTTGTTGCTATATATTCAACTTTTTTGCAACGCGCTTACGATCAACTGATTCATGATATTGCGTTACAGAATTTACCTGTCGTTTTTGCTATTGATCGTGCAGGTCTAGTCGGTGCAGATGGACCCACACATGCGGGTAGTTTTGACTTAAGTTATTTGCGTTGCATTCCTAACATGATAGTTATGGCGCCTAGCGATGAAAATGAATGTCGCCAAATGCTGACGACAGCATATCAATTCAATGGCCCTAGCGCTGTTCGCTACCCTCGAGGGGGTGGTCCAGGTACTGAAATTAAACAGGATTTAATCAGCATAAAAATTGGCAAAGGCGAGATTCGTCGCCAGGGTAAAAAAATCGCTATTCTTGCTTTTGGTAGCATGCTAACACCATCTCTTGCGGCGGCCGAAGAGCTCGATGCAACTGTTGCAAATATGCGATTTGTAAAACCATTAGATGTGGATCTCGTCATGCAGCTAGCAAATAGCCATGATTTGATTGTCACTGCGGAAGAAAATACTGTAATGGGTGGAGCAGGTGCCGCAGTCATAGAGGCCTTACAAACTATACGGAAAAATAACAATGTCTTATGCCTTGGGTTACCAGACACATTTATTGAACACGGGATACATGAAACCATGCTCGCTGAATGTGGTCTAGATGCTAAAGGAATCAAAGCCGCAATTGAGAAACAATTAACCTAGTGATATACTCAAGTATTATCGATCGTTTACCAAGCAAATTATTTTCAGGATCGCCATGAGCAAAACCAACAATTCTGCAATCGAAGACGTACAAAATACGCCTGATGTTAGACATCTTGCCATCGACAAAGTGGGAATTAAGTCTATTCGCCATCCTGTTAAGGTGAAAGATAAAACAGGTGGTGTGCAGCATACGGTTGCACTATTCGATATGTATGTGCATTTACCCCATAACTTCAAGGGTACCCACATGTCGCGCTTTGTTGAAATTCTCAACATGAATGAGCGAGAGATTTCAATTGAGTCTTTTGAAACGATACTTCGTGAAATGGTAAAGCGTCTAGAAGCTGAGTCAGGCTATGTACAAATGACTTTTCCTTACTTCATTAATAAATCAGCACCAG
>CAYQZK010000193.1:0-2485 GCA_964422015.1 uncultured Methylotenera sp. | reverse complement strand
AAGCCTATGAGTTGTGGTGGAATGGGGCTTTCTTCACCGATTAACACTTCAACCAATATCCATGTGCTTATACCGCCAATAATCGCAGCTAGAGCACCTTGATTAGTCGCACGTTTCCAAAAGGCACCAAAAGCCAGTGGGACAAAAGCTCCAGCCAAGGTGATTTTATAAGCAGATTCCACCATACCAAAAATTGAGCGCTCTGAGTTGAGTGCGTAGAGTAAAACGCAACCCGCAAAACCGACTAAACAGACGCGCATGACCGTTAGAAAGCCTTTGTCTGATAAATGGGGCATATAGCCACGCACGATATTTTCGGCAAATGAGATGGATGGGGCCAATAGGGTGGCTGATGAGCAACTCATAATCGCTGAAAGTACCGCTCCAAAAAATATGGCTTGTGCTAACAGTGGCGTGTGCTGCAAAACAAGAGTGGGTAAAACACGTTGTGAGTCATTGATGACTAATTGATTAAAAAGTGCTGGATCAATTAGGGTTGCAGCGTATGCAATAAACATGGGTACAAAGGTGAAGCAGAAATAAATTGATGCACCTAATATAGAACCCCAAAGTGCAACTTTGGCACTTTTTGCTGATGTAATGCGCTGAAAAACATCTTGCTGAGGTATCGAGCCTAACATCATGGTCATCCAAGCACCGATAAATGTAACCCACATCCAAATGTCGCCTTTAGGCCAGAAATCCAGCTTACCTGCGGCGCTAGCGTGTTCAATCACCGGCATAACGCCTCCCGTCATGCCTGATACAATGGAGCCGATATAGAGTAAGCCGCCAATAACAACAATCATTTGCACAAAGTCTAAAATGGCAACAGAAAGCATGCCGCCAAGTGTGGTGTAGGTCAGCACAATAGCCGTGCCTAAAATCATGCCAGTATCTTCGCTGATTGCGCCATTGGTAATCATGTTGAAAATGAGTCCAAGGGCTTTAATCTGCGCGGCTACCCAGCCTAAATAGGAAACGACGATGGCTATAGTGGTGAGTACCTCTACGGTGCGGTTGTATCGCATACGGTAGAAGTCGCCCAATGTGATGATATTGAGTTTGTAAAGTTGTGAAGAAAAGAATAATCCAGCAATAATTAAGCACATGCTAGAGCCAAACGGATCGGCAACTACGCCATTGAGTCCATCAGTGACAAAGGTGGCTGAAACGC
This sequence comes from uncultured Methylotenera sp., assembly GCA_964422015.1. Classification (GTDB taxonomy): domain Bacteria; phylum Pseudomonadota; class Gammaproteobacteria; order Burkholderiales; family Methylophilaceae; genus Methylotenera. Next base: position 1,308 of record CAYQZK010000193.1, on the reverse strand, counting down.
CAAATACTGCTTCAGCACCAAACCATGTGGCAAAAACAGTTGCAATGACAACGGGTAAAGGTAAATGCCGACCAGCGACAGCGTAGTCTTTGGTGTTGTGAACGCGTGTGGCGGCAACAAGACCAATCGTTAGAGAAATGAGTAAGTAGACGACGACGAACCAGATCAGCATAACTTTTTCCTTTGCGCGATTACTCTACACGGCTCCAGATTTGTGAGCGGCCGAATAGGGAAAAACCAATGTAGCCGCGAACTTCCAGCTGCTTGCCGCTGCTATCGAGCTTCATAAGGCAGCGATAGGTTTTGCCATTCTCTGGGTCAAGAATCTCACCGCCTTCATAGCCATCTTTTGTGTGCTTAATGCCGTTAACAATGGTCATGCCGATAATGCGTTGACCTTTACGTTCGTCAGTGCATTTATCACATACTGCATCATTAGTATCCGTAGCAAGTAGACCTTTTTCAATTACGGCGCTATAGGTGCCCTGATTTTCTGTAATTCTTACCAATGAGCGAGGCTTGCCAGTGTTGTCGTCAATTGTGCGCCATAAGCCTGCAGGCGTTGGTTCTGCCGCAAGTGCAGAACAAGCAAAACTGATTATTAAAACGTATAGGCTGGGTATCATGTATTTTTTCATATGAAATTCCTGATAATTTATAGTGGGGGAAGATAAAACATGCTTACGATAACAAATGTCTCAATTAAGGCTAGTGCAATAACCGCTATCACCAAGCGTTTCTGCCAAATACTTTGCTGACGTTGCACTTCAATAAGTTTGTCTATAGATTCTCGCAGTGGTGCATCTAGCTCTGATTGATTGGCTTGGGTTAAAAATTGGTGAGTTAGTCGAGGCATTTGCGGCAATACTTTTACAATTTGTGGTAGTTCTTTTTTTAGATTTTTGATGACACTACGCCAGCCAATTTGCTCGCTCATCCAGCGGGTTAAAAATGGCTTGGCTGTTTCCCATAAATCAAGGTCTGGATCTAAATCACGTCCTAAACCTTCAATATTGAGTAGCGTTTTCTGAAGCATAATGAGTTGCGGTTGGATCACTACACCAAATCTACGTGACATTTGAAATAGGCTTAATAAAGTGCGCCCAAAAGAGATTTCTTTTAGCGGTTTATTAAATATCGGTTCACAAATTGCTCTTACAGCCGTTTCTAGTGCTTCTACATTCGTGTCTTTGGGTACCCAGCCTGATTCAATGTGCGCGACAGCAACATCACGATAGTTGCGATTAAAAAAAGCCAGAAAGTTACGAGCAAGATAGTATTTATCGTTATCTGTGAGTGTGCCCATAA
>CAYQZK010000192.1:0-2507 GCA_964422015.1 uncultured Methylotenera sp. | reverse complement strand
TATGCTCTGGCTCTTTTACAGAAACTACGCTAATTGCAAAAGCACCAGTTAGCTCCGTTACTGCTTTTTGTGTGGCGGCAAGTAAAGATAAGTTTTGATGATAATAATGGATGAGGTGTGCGATAACCTCAGTATCAGTTTGCGAGGTGAACTCATAGCCCAGCTCTTTTAAACGTGCCCGTTGCTCATCATGATTTTCAATAATGCCATTATGCACCACTGCAATTTCATCTTTAGAAACATGTGGATGTGCATTACTTTCAGTTACGCCGCCATGTGTAGCCCAGCGTGTGTGGCCTATACCCACAACACCCTGTAAATTCACTTCATTGGCTTTATCTGTCATTGCAGCAACACGGCCTACTGCACGCACACGCTCTATACCACCGTCCTTCAGCACTGCAATACCCGCAGAATCATAGCCACGATATTCCAGACGGCTCAAGCCTTCTATTAAAACTGAAACGATATTTCTATCTGCTACTGCACCTACAATGCCACACATATATGCTCTTTCATTAGGCTAATTAAACTCTTGAATTACACAGCTATTTTTTGATCTTTTGCGGGCGCTTCCAACTAGCGATAGATTTTTGCTCTTTAGCACGACAAAAAGTAAGCTGATCTGCCGGTGCATTACGAGTGATCGTTGAACCTGCAGCAATTGTTGCACCCTTGCCTATCGTGACCGGTGCAACCAACTGAGAATCTGAGCCAATAAAAGCATCATCTTCAATCACTGTTCTAAATTTATTTGCTCCATCATAGTTACATGTAATAGTGCCAGCACCAATATTGACGTTTTTACCTACGGTAGCATCACCCACATAACTTAAATGATTAATTTTGCTGCCAATATCAACCTGTGCATTTTTAAGCTCTACAAAATTTCCCACATGCGTATCAGCCGCCAGCGTTGTACCTGGGCGTAACCGTGCATAAGGTCCGATACGGCTGTTTGGACCAATCTTCGCATCATTAATATGGGTAAATGGTGCAATATGCACACCAGTATGTATTTCTGCATTTTTGATATAGCAATTAGCCAGAATTTTAACGCCATCAGCCAAAGTTACTTTACCCTCAAAAACACAATTTACATCAATCTCGACATCACGCCCACAATGCAGTGTTCCTCGTACATCAATACGTGCAGGATCTTTTAGCGTAACGCCTTGATAAAGTAAACTATGTGCAATCCGTGATTGATGTATACGCTCAATTTGGGCTAAATCCACTTTAGAGTTGATACCTGTTACCGACCACTCATCATCTGTTACCTCGGCAACGACCCTAACATCTTGCTCAACGGCTAGCGACACTATATCGGTAAGATAATATTCGCCTTGTGCATTGTTATTGCTAATCTGTCCTAGCCATTTGCTTAGATATGGCACGGGCATTGCCATAATGCCCGTGTTCACCTCAGTAATGCTTCTCTGCTCAACAGTGGCATCTTTGTGCTCGACAATTGCGGTCACATTTCCTGATGGATTTCTTACAATGCGGCCATAGCCAGTAGGGTCTTCTTTATTAAAAGATAATATCGCTAATTGTTTATTTGCAAGCTCAACGAGATTTTTACAAACCTTTGCATCCACTAATGGCACATCACCCAATAAAATCAACAAGTCAGAATCAAAATCTAAGTGTGATAATGCTTGTTGCACCGCATGACCCGTACCTAACTGCTCGGCCTGATGCACCCAGATGACATGTTCGTTCGCAAAAGCCTCGCGCACAAGTTCACCACCATAGCCATACACCACAATGATTTTGTGCGGATTTAATAGTTTTGCAGAATCAATCACATGCCCAAGTATTGGTTTACCACCTACCTCATGCAACACTTTTGGCGTATTAGAGTGCATGCGTGTACCTTTACCCGCAGCGAGAATAACAATATTTAGTTTGTTCATATTAAGGATATGTTCGTAGCTACTTGATTACACAAAGTATAACAAAAAAGGCAGCCTAAGCTGCCTTTTTGCTGGAACCGTTTACTTGTAAGTATTTAGTGCGTGGTCTTGCGCAAGCGCTGAATAGCTTGAATCTGAGCAACTGCTTCGGACAACTCAGCTTGGGCTCTTGCGTAATCCATATCAGATGTACGATTTTTCATCGCCTCTTCAGCTGCGGCTTTAGCGGCAAGTGCTTTAGCTTCATCCAAATCATGGCCACGAACCGCAGTATCAGCCAATACTGTAATCAATCTTGGCTGAACTTCTAACATACCGCCTGAAAGAAAAATTAAAGTTTCTTCAGCAGTATCAGTCAGTTTAATACGTAACGCACCAGGTTTAATAGTAGTTACCATAGGCGCGTGGTTAGGGTATATACCAACCTCACCAGCACTAGCAGGCACTACTACAAACTCAGCTTCACCCGAGAATATTGAAGCTTCAGCACTTACTACATCAATATGAACCGTTTATATCATAAATATCCTTAAACGCTTAACTAAAAACTACCCTGTTAACACTCATTCAAGATCCTCGCTTAGTCCA
>CAYQZK010000191.1:2000-2515 GCA_964422015.1 uncultured Methylotenera sp. | reverse complement strand
TAGATGATTGTGTTGATGCACTGTTGCTTGCAGGTGCAAGTGGGGTTGCCAATGGCAAGGTTTATAACTTGGGTAGCAAAGAGGTGGTAGGGTTGAAGGCGCTGGCTGAAATAATGGTGGAGTTGGGTTATGGAGGAGCTTTTGAATTAATCGATTTCCCGCCTGAGCGCAAAGTGATAGATATTGGTGACTATTACAGCGACTTTTCGTTGATTACTAAAGAGCTGGGCTGGACGCCTAAGATTAGCCTAAAAGAAGGGCTGATTCGCTCGGTTGATTATTATCAAAAAAATTACCGACATTATTGGGAAGAGCAAGCATGATTTTGATGAACGATTTTAAGTCTGAGCCAGCGGCAATGCGAGAAGCGATGGTTGAGGCGGTTAGCCGAGTGCTGGAATCCGGTTGGTATGTATTGAGCAATGAAGTTACCCTTTTTGAAAAGCAATGGGCGACTGCTTGTGGCGTAGATCATGCGGTGGGGGTGGGTAATGGCATGGATGCGATTGAAATTG
>CAYQZK010000191.1:0-1990 GCA_964422015.1 uncultured Methylotenera sp. | reverse complement strand
TGTGTGCCTTAGGCATTGGGCCGGGTGATGAGGTTATTACAACGCCGATGACAGCGTTTGCTTCGGTGTTAGCTATTATTCGTGCGGGCGCAACGCCGGTGTTGGCGGATATTGAGCCTGACACCGCATTGCTCTCGATTGAAAGTGCAGCCCGTTGCATATCACCTAAAACCAAAGCGGTATTGCTGGTTCATCTTTATGGGCAAGTGCGCCGCATGGATGCTTGGACAGCTTTTTGCGATAAACATGGCATCACATTGGTTGAAGATTGTGCTCAAGCACATTTGGCTACATGGCAAGGTAAAGTGGCGGGCAGTTTTGGGGCTGCAGGTGCTTATAGTTTTTATCCGACTAAAAATCTTGGAGCGCCAGGAGATGCGGGGGCACTGGTAACGAAAAGTCAAGCGCTTGCAAAGCGAGCTGCGCGGCTGCGCAACTACGGACAGAGTGAGCGATACCATCATCCAGAGTTGGGAATGAACAGTCGATTGGATGAAATTCATGCCGCGATGCTGGCCGAACGGATTAAATGGTTGCCGGAGTTTACGGAGCGTCGTCGACAAATTGCCGATGCATACCGTGCAGGCATAAACAATTCTTTGGTACAGTTACTTGACGCACCTGAAGAACATATTGCACATGTATACCATCTTTTTGTAATCGTTTGTGAGCAGCGCGAAGCCCTGCAAGGACACTTACAATCGCACCAAGTGCAAGCGCTGATTCATTATCCCATCTGTATTCATGAGCAAAAGCCTTGTCTTGCAGTAGCGCGTGATCCGCAAGGTTTAAAAGCGAGTGAACGCCATGCTGCGACTTGCTTGTCATTGCCCATCCATCCTCAGATGTCTGATGAGGATATCAAAAGTGTGATTGAGGCTGTCAATGCATTCAGGGGTAGATGATGGAACATTACGTCACCCTCTTTGATAGCCTTTTTTTGCCTCAAGGGTTGGCACTCCACATGTCAATGGAGCGGCATGTCAAAGAATACATTTTATGGATTCTTTGTGTTGATGACCAAGCATACGAGGTATTAACTAAGTTAAAATTGCCTAATGTTAGATTGTTGCAACTTAGTAAATTAGAAACCCCCGAATTACTCTATGTTAAACCAACTCGATCTAATGGTGAGTATTGCTGGACTTTAACCTCTTTCACACCAAGATTTGTTTTTGAAGCCGATTCAGCCGTTCATAGAGTTACTTACCTTGATGCTGATGTTTGGTTTCGTAAGAATCCTGCACCAATATTTCGCGAGTTTGATACATCAGGCAAGCAGGTGTTGATTACATATCATGCCTATGCCCCTGAATACGATCAATCTGCAATATCTGGACAATATTGCGTTCAGTTTATGACTTTTAATCGCGAAGGCGGTGAACCAGTTAGAAAGTGGTGGGAAGAGCGTTGTGTTGAATGGTGCTTTTCGCTTGCTGAAGATGGTAAGTTTGGTGATCAGAAATATTTAGATGACTGGCCAGAAAGATTTGCTGATTATGTTCATGTTTTAAATAATAAAGAACTTGCCTTGGCGCCATGGAACGCAAAACGATTTCCTTATGGGGGGGCTGTTTTTTTCCATTTTCATGGACTTAGGATTGTTAATAATAATATAGTTAACATTGGTGCCTACTCATTACCTAAGCAGCTTATTAAACAGGTTTATCAGCCATATCTTTGTGACCTGAAAGTATCAATACAAAAGCTTGGTCAGTTTGAATTTAAATATATCCCACAAGCAAAAAAAACAAGCTTACTACGTTATTTTTATAATATTTTTCGGTCATTATTTTTAAAACTTCATTGTCATTTGCAAGTAATGGAAATAAAGTGGTAGTGAAATTTAGATAAAGGCAGAGAGTGAAACTGGTATGTAAGGTACAACTATAATTTTATTGGGTACGTGCAATATACATTAGAATTGACAATACTTTTAAACCCTACCATCACTAAAAGTTAAGATAAGTATTTAAGGCGGAAATAGTTT
>CAYQZK010000190.1:0-2529 GCA_964422015.1 uncultured Methylotenera sp. | reverse complement strand
GCAATAGGAGAAATTTATGGTCGCCGCCACAACAGCTAACGCAGATAAATATGCAGGAGTTACTGCAAGCACAACTTACACAGCCGCTACACTAGCGGAATCTCGAGCAAAAGCAAAAAAACAATCCACCTTAGGGCAAGATCAGTTTTTGAAATTGATGACCACCCAAATGACGCATCAAAATCCCAATGAACCAATGAAAAATGGGGAGTTTTTAAGTCAAATGGCACAATTTGGTACTGTTTCTGGTATTCAAGACTTGCAAGAATCTTTTGCAAATTTTGCAACGTCAATCAACTCCGATCAGGCACTGCAAGCAACCGGCTTAATTGGACGCTATGTAAGCGTTCCATCAACACAAGGCGTACTTCCAGCAGGTGGCGAGATTAGTGGAAACGCCAATCTCACAAGTAGCACGCCTGATTTAAGAATTGCTATCACCAACTCAACAACGGGTGAGCTAGTGCAAACTATTAACTTGGGCAATCAAGGCTCTGGAGCCATCCCATTTTCATGGGATGGCACGAATTCTGCTGGCACCTTAGCAAGTCCGGGCATTTACAAAATTCAAGCCTCAGCGATAGTGGATGGAAAAAATACAATTGTGCCAACTGATATCAACTCACGCGTTGAAAGTGTCAATATGGCGAACGGCTCAAGCAGTTTAAAAGTGAATCTTGCTGGCGATAACAGCGTAGATTTTGCAAAAATCAAACAAATTCTTTAAATATAACTTTAGGTGAATGACTATGAGTTTTTCAACAGCATTAAGCGGCTTAAAATCCGCATCAACAACACTCGCAGTAACTGGTAACAATATCGCCAACTCACAAACCGTGGGTTTTAAACAGTCTCGTGCTCAATTTGGCGAGGTGATGGCAGGAACTGGAGCTGGAGCGGGTATAAACGTGTCAAATATTGCACAACAATTCAAGCAAGGCAACCTTGAAAGCACGGCTAACTCACTTGACTTAGCGGTTAGCGGCGAAGGTTTTTTTGCACTAGGAGAAACCCCTAAATCCCCTGAAACCGCTGCTGATCCAATCGAAGCAAAATTATTTACGAGAAACGGTGCATTTCATATTGATAAAGATGGCTACGTTGTTAATGACATTGGTAAATCATTGCTGGTTTATAAACCCGTAAGCACCGTTGTAGATGATGGATTTGTAGACGGGGTTAAGTTAGCGTTGAACGTTAAAGCCGATCAAGGTCCGCCTAGCGCAACGACTAAAGTTGATATGCAACTTAATTTAAATAGCCATTCACCAGCGTCAGTGACGCCTTTTGCATTTACAACACCGGGTACACACCCCTACGTTCCAGACCCTAAAACATACACAAGCACAACTTCTGTAACGACTTATGATGCAATGGGCAACTCTCACATTGTTTCAACCTATTTGTGCAGAACTAGCGTACCTAATGAATGGAATATGTTCACCTTTGTTGATGGCAGAAGCATTCAACCAGGAACGCAAGCCAACAAGTTTAGCACCCCGCCTACTCCAGCCTCAGGCACACAAGTCATGCCTGACGGCATCATTACAGATTCACCTACAAAAGTGTATTTTGATGACAAAGGCAATTTGGTTAAAGTATCTGCAACACCACAAGTTACAGACTTACTCAAATCAACAGCTTGGCTTGCGACGACAGCGTCAAATACAAAAAAAGATGCGGTTGTAACATTAACAGCAAAACTTGCTGACGCACAAAAAGCCTTTGAAATGTACACAAAGCAATTAGCTGAAGCTGAAGCAAAAGTACCTGCTTTAGAAAATATTATCAATGACGCAAAAAATACTTTAGCGCTTTCAGGCGTTGCGCTTGCTGCAGCTCAAAGCAATTTAGATGCAGCTGTTATTGATGCTGACGCGGCAAAAGCAACTGCTGATACCGCGACACAGAATTACAATGATGCCGTTGCGCAAGATTTGGCAAACCTAAAAGCGAATGCTGCTACAGTAACACCAGGAAATTCTCTGCCAACCAACCCAGTGGTAGTTGATTTTGGAAACATCGATATGACAGCTATCGATCCTAATTTAGTTGCTGAGCCAATGACCATTAGCATCAGTCTTGCTGGCACCACGCAACATGCGTCACAGTTTGCGGTAAATAACTTGCAACAAAACGGCTTGCCAACTGGCACGCTATCTGCTGTTGACGTTGATACAAGCGGTGTTGTATTTGCTAAATATACGAACGGCTACACAAAACCTCTTGGTCAAGTTGCTTTAGCTAATTTCAGCAATAAACAGGGATTAGAAATAATGAGTGGAAACGTGTGGGAACAATCACCAGAAACTGGCGCAGTTAATTTTGGTAAACCCGGCATTAGTGGTTTTGGTGCTGTTCGCTCATCTTCACTTGAAACATCGAATGTTGACTTGTCAGAAGAATTAGTTAAATTGATTATTGCGCAGCAAGCATATCAAGCAAACTCACAAGCAATTAGCATTCAAAAAACACTAACTGAAAGCGTTCTACGTATTTAGTATTTTTCACCTTTGAGTAGCAGCGTTT
>CAYQZK010000189.1:0-2545 GCA_964422015.1 uncultured Methylotenera sp. | reverse complement strand
ACCATTTATTAACGGTGAGAGGCGACCTTGCATGAATCCTATTTGGGGAGTGTTATTCACTGTCTTCAATTTCCTTTGCTACCAACGGTTTTATTGCACTTGATAGCAACATTATTTCTTTAGAAAATCGTACCCACTTACTCTTAGTCCTTAGAAAGCTAGGTGTAAAAATTCTAGTAACTTCCGCTAACAGCACTAACGCCCCGCCCCAAGCACTCCACAAAATAGGCAACTGCCTAAACCGCTCTACGTTGACATTATCGAAACCATGAATAAGTTGAATATCGCGCAATGAGGATTGCATGAAAGGTGTTCTGTGAGTGTAGTCTTCAAAATAAATTCGGAAATTAAACTCCCAATCAGGGCAAAGCGTAATAACCAATCCTCCTGGCTTAAGCACCCGAAAAATCTCCTGAACCAATTTTTCCGGATAATAAAAATGTTCGATTACAGATTTTGAGTAAATAACATCAAAATAATTATCAGGATATGGCAATGGCTGAGTTTCAAGATCTGCTGTTTTTAAATCAGCTTCCGGGCAGTATCTTTGTGCCACTGTTGAGCGATCTACACCATGACCCTGAACACCGCAGTCAATGAAACCACGTAAAAATTCACCACGACCGCAACCTATATCAAGAAATTTGTCACCTTGCTTAAGTTGGTACCTATCAAATAGATAGCGTGCCAGTTGTGCTGGGTAGGTTGTTAATGGCCTGTCTTTTTCGCTATAAACTACATCAACATAATCTCGCTTTGTACTCGTCATACATCAAGCCTCTCTACAAGTTCTAGCAACACGCCTTCCGGCCCCTTGCAATAAATTACTTTTACCATGCCATCTGGTGAATATTGCGGTGGAGCTGGGAAAACAGCACCCGCTGCGCTTAGTTTTTTTTGGGCTTCATCCAGATTTTCAACCGTCATTGCTATGTGTGTAAACCCAGTAGAATAGGGTTTACCCTGCCATGCAGGCAGGTCAGGATGCGACTGAAAATGAAGCAACTCAATCATGCCGCCTTCAGGCGCTGTCATCTTCACAGTAGTAACACGTACATCTTTCAAACCCATCATGGCATCAATGTGTGGGCCAGACTCATTCATCTGCTTTTCTACCCTGAACCCCAGAAGGTCGCGCCAGAAAAGCAAAGCACCGTCTAAGTCAGCAACTACCAAGCCAGTATGGCGAATCTGCGTGATCATTGTGAGGCGACCTCGGCAATAGCTTCACCCAACACACTCACACCTTCCAGCAATGCAGCATCTGTGATTGTCAAAGGAGGACCAATCTTGATAGACTCGCGACCGGTATGTACTACCAAAAGTCCTTTTTGCATGCACAGTTCTGCCACACGACTGGTGAATGGACCATCGGCTTCACCCGTTTCAGGATGCCGAAATAAAATCGCGGCAATCAACCCACGCCCAAGCAGTTTATCGATACGGTTAGGGTAACGCTCTTGTAGTGCGCCCAAAGCGGTAAACAAAAGTTCACCCTTCCTGGCTGTTTCGGCAATCAAGTTGCGACTCTCTATTTCTTCGATAACGGCTAAACCCGCAGCGCATACAAGCGGGTTTGCGGAATGGGTACTGCTCATATTGCCAACATCGGGTAAATCCATGATTTCGGCACGGCCTAAAACGCCAGAGAGAGATACGCCACCACCCATACCTTTACCACAGCAGATCAAATCAGGCGTGACGTCGTAGTGTTGAAAGCCAAAGGCGCGCCCTGTTCGCGCAAAACCCGCCTGCATTTCATCAAACGCTAAGAGGATTCCATTTTTGCGACAAATACGCTCGATAGCTTGTACAAACTCCACTGGATAAAAGACAGCCCCCCATCCTTGGAAGGTTTCTAGCATAAAGCCACATATATCTTGCGCTATATCAATGCCTGCCACCTTCAACTTGCTTAAGCCTTCATCAAGGAATGCCTCTGGACTACGTCCATTAAGCACCCATGGGTATGGGAACGGAATATGATGTATATCTGCATCTTGATAGCCAATCCATTCGCGCTGACCCAAGTTGCTACTCATCATCTGCGCGCCAAGTGTGCGGCCATGCCAGTTGCCTTCTATACAAATAATTCCTCTACGGCGTTTATTTTGCTTTTGACCCTGCATACGCATGAGCTTCAATGCAGCCTCAGTAGCCTCAGTTCCTGCCGATAGCAGGAAGGCTTTCTCGAAAGGCTTACCCGCAAAATTCACCAGCTTTTCCAAGTAGTTAGCACGCGTCTCATTACCGTAGGCATAACAACTAAAAATGGGTTTATCGAGCGTGGTTTTAATTGCAGCTGTCACACGAGGATTGGAGTGACCAACGTTCGCTACAAATATGGTCGATGTAAAGTCGATCCAGCGATTGTCAGCGCTATCAAAAACACTGAAATCCTCTGCACGATCCCAAACAAGAGGCAACTGGCCATGCATCGACCTCGACTCAAAGCGATCTAACTGCTCAAGAATCGCCTCGGTGCCAGGCGTTGGAATCGTGGTTTGAATTCTCCTATGTGCTGTTTGAACAAAGGGTACTGTTT
>CAYQZK010000188.1:1820-2549 GCA_964422015.1 uncultured Methylotenera sp. | reverse complement strand
ACTGAAAGTACTCAAGTTGATTGGCGCAGAGCTGCTTGAATCTGAGGAGCTGCTGGAGCTACCTCCACAGCCTGCGAGTAATCCTACAAGACTTGCACTGGTTAATAGGGAAATAAGTTTACGTTTTTTCATGGTTTTCTCCTTTTTGGTTTATTGGGGGTGACAATTTAAATTACACTCTTTTATTGATCGTTTTTTGTCACAAGCACATAATACGTACAGATAAACCGTTAAAAAAGGATATATTTTGATCTACAGTGGTAATAACTACCATCATATAGATCAAGCTAGTGCTTAGATAAAAATCTGGAAGACTATTCAATTAAGAATTAAGAATTGATGGTATGTGCTGCTGCGTTTGACATCCTTAATACCTAGTCATTACACTCGACACCAGAGGTCAAAGTATATGACCTCGTCAGTTGTCCAAAACTCAGCTTTGCGTTATGTTTACGCTTGAAGTCGGCAATTATACATTGAAGGTTATTGTGTTTTGGACGTTCATCATAACCATATAGAAGGATTTAAATCATGAAAACTAAATCACTAATGATGCTCGTTGCTATGAGCTTAAGTACCACCTCGTTTGCTATAGAGAACCAAACGACCCCAAGAATGCAAGTAAGGTAGTAGATGAAAATGGTGAGCCACTTTTAGTTTATCACGGAAGTATTAAAGGAATAAATATTTTTAAATCTTATATTGGTAAAAATTATTTTTCACCTTTTA
>CAYQZK010000188.1:0-1810 GCA_964422015.1 uncultured Methylotenera sp. | reverse complement strand
TTATTCCACGTCATCTCCACCTATGGCAGTAGGTGCTCGACATTCATCTATGGTCACTATAGCAGCAGATCAATTTCCTCTTAAGGCAAGTATTGTTAAAGACAAGCTGCACTTAAGCGTTGACGGGACAATTGTTAATGGAGGAAAAGATATGGGCTTTACTCTGCATGAAGATACACTTGATTACAAGTTGTATCTAAAGTGCAATGCTGACTGGTTAAACTTAAGCGCTGCCATGCCTGTGACATGCCCGATCAAGCTTGACGGTGTTGCATCTGCTATTATTCAGGTTTGTCGTATCAATGACAGTACGTGTGATGGACAAATAAAACCTGCGCAACAAGGCATATAAGGGTGAAATACTGGTTTTACCTGATAAGTAGTCAGGTAAAGCTTTTCTACTGTCTGATACAGGAGAGCTAATGATGTGTAAAACAAGGTGGTCAAACATACTGGCAGTTATTTTTGGCTTGGGTTTAGCTAATGGTTATGCCGTAGAGTCGATGGTTGGAACTTCTAATAGCGTTGAAAACACTGAAAGCAAAACGATTGTGGTTCAAGAGGCAAAAGCGCCAAGCAAAGAAATTCCAAATCAAGTTTCAAGCGTAGAAGTAGCAAGTCAAAGAATTATTGTGAAATTTAAACTCAGTGATAAGCAAAAAGAGCAGCTTAACAATGCTAAAAATAACCTAAGCGGACAAGCGACAAAAGCAGCTAAGCTGAAAGCAAGCATGCAGGTAAAGGAAATACAAAGTCAACCACTTGCCAAAGATGTGATGGTTGCCTTAGCAAAAGTGGCGGGAGTGAGCTTAGTTGACATTAGCGCTTATGTGGATGGGGGTCGTATATTGTTACTCAAAGATGCTAATGGTAAGTTATTAACTCAGCAAGACATAGAGATGGTTTGATGAAGCCGCAGGAAGACTATGGCGCTAGAATCAACACGCAAAAATCCACCAACCAATGGTCTTTATTTACTAAACCAATCCATTATACCTACACAAAAGGTGTGGATATTGTTCCACCAATTTTTTACGGGACCACGTGGGTATATACAGGGGCAGGGTTTTATGATGAATCAAGCAATCAGTTTGTGGACTCCACTGGAGAGGGGGTGGTGATCGCAGTGCTTGACACAAGCTATGTTCCGCACCCTGATTTTATTAGTAATCTCATTCAAAATGATGAAAATGATGGCTATGGCTATAGATTCCTAAATTGTTATGCTGCTGGAGAGTGTAGCCAGGCAGAGCAAGGCGATACTAAAGCGTATCCAGACGCATTAGCCGTTCTAAATAGTCATGGGACACAAGCCACGGGTATTATGGTGGGGCAAGGAATTTCCAGTAATGCCATGCTTGGGGGGGCTCCTGATGCCAAAGTTGTCCCTGTACGAGTTTCAGCGGATACGGTTGGAGGGAGTTTTAGCGACGCGATAGCGGGTATGTATTGGGCAGCAGGATTACATCCTGAGATTCCCAATAGCAATCCAGCACAAATACTCAATTTAAGCCTTGGTGGTAGAGGAGAATGCAGTGGCGCCATGCAGGAGGCAATTGACAATATTGTGGATCAAAATATCAGTCTTGTGGTCAGTGCTGGAAATAATGGAATTGATGTTGCGTTTTTTAATCCATCTGGGTGTAAAGGCGTTATTTCAGTGGCAGCTTACATTGGAAGTGAAGCCGCGCAACCATTACCAAAGTTAGCGGATTTTACTAATACAGGTTCGGTGACTATAGTGGCACCCTCGGGTTGTTATGCGACAAATATAATGCTCCACCCTAGAGGAGTCTGCGACATTTATTTT
>CAYQZK010000187.1:0-2549 GCA_964422015.1 uncultured Methylotenera sp. | reverse complement strand
CCTATGACTGCAGAGCAATACAAAATTGATACCGCAAAATTCAAAATTAATATTTGGTATAACGCTGAGGGTGATTGGGTTGCCCTTCAGTCAACCACGCCAGATGGCCGAATTGATTACGCATTAAGATAGTATCAACATGCTAACTACAGGTAAAAATATGAAGAAAACAATACTCTCATGCTTATGCGCATTATCAGTGGGCTGCTCAAGCATGCAGCCTATTAAGACAGTAGAGTACGTTAATTTAGACAAATTTATGGGTGATTGGTATGTGATTGCCTGCATCCCCACTTTCATTGAAAAAGAAGTCTATAACGGAGTAGAGTCTTACCAGTTAGCCAAAGACGGTACCATTGACACCACGTTTACCTTTAAAAAAGGTGGTTTCGATGGCGTTGATAAAAAGTATCAGCCTAAAGGTTTTGTAGTACCTAACACCGGCAACGCCATCTGGGGCATGCAGTTCATTTGGCCGATTAAAGCAGAGTACAGAATCGTACACTTAGATCCAGATTACCAAACCACGATAATTGCCCGCAATGCTAGAGATTATGTCTGGCTAATGGCAAGAAATCCGACCATTGATGAAGCACATTACCTCTCGCTGGTAAAGCAGATCAAAGACATGGGTTACGATACCGAAAAATTGGTCAAAATTCCTCAACAATGGCCAAATTCATTGCCGAAAAGGTCGCAATAGATGCGTTTAAAGCAAATACTGGCTTGGTTTGATAGTGCTAGCAGCACTGAGAATCATGAGAAGAATCCGGATCAAATTGAGTTTTTACGGATTTTGCCATTTATCCTTTTACATGTTGCCTGTTTGGCTGTGTTTTGGGTAGACTTTAGCGCGACCGCACTCATTATCGCCATAATGCTATATCTGCTGCGCATGTTTGCTATTACCGGGTTTTATCACCGTTACTTTGCGCATAAAGCCTTTAAGACTTCACGCGCTATTCAATTCTTTTTTGCTTTTATGGCTGCTAGCGCAGCGCAACGTGGTCCGTTATGGTGGGCATCACATCATCGGCATCATCACGCCCATTCAGATTTACCAAATGACACACATTCACCTAAACAGCACGGTTTTATCTGGAGTCATTTCAGCTGGTTTTTAGCCAACAAGAATTTCACCGCCCGAACCGAACGCGTTAAAGATTTATTACAATTTCCTGAGCTTAAATTTTTAGATCGCTACGATGCTATTGCCCCCGCCACCCTTGCTTTAAGCCTTTATGGTTTAGGCACGTGGCTGGAAAGCTCTGCGCCTCATTTACACACCAACGGTATGCAGTTATTAGTTTGGGGATTTGTCGTTTCTACCGTGGTGCTCTATCACATGACATTTACTGTGAACTCTCTCGCCCACGTTTGGGGTAAACGCCGTTTTCTAACCAATGATGACAGCCGCAACAATCTTATTATTGCCATTCTAACGTTAGGTGAAGGCTGGCATAACAACCATCATCACTTCCCAAGTGCAGCCAGACAGGGCTTTTACTGGTGGGAAATTGATTTAACTTATTACGGTTTAAAAATACTCTCCAAATTGGGTTTAATTTGGGATTTACGCCATGTGCCAGTAGAGGTTTTAAACCATAAACGAGCCAGAAAATGAAAGTCGCTATCATAGGTGCTGGCATTGCTGGCAACACCATTGCGTGGCATTTGCATCAAAAACACGACATCACGGTATTTGAAGCCAACGCTTATATTGGGGGTCATACACACACCCACAAAATTGAGGCTTTTGGACGCGAGTACCAGATTGATACTGGGTTTATCGTTTACAACGACTGGACTTACCCTAATTTTATTCATATGTTAGAAACGCTAGGTGTGGAAACTCAAGCCAGCAGCATGAGTTTTAGCGTGCGCGATGAAGTCTCTGGTTTAGAATACAACGGCACCAGTTTAAACAGTCTGTTCGCTCAAAGAAGCAATATTCTTCGCCCAAGCTTCATAGGCATGATTAAAGACATACTCCGCTTTAATCGAGAAGCGCCTTTACTGCTAGACGATGCTCAAGCCGACATGCCTTTTGGGGATTACCTCAAGCACCATGGCTATGGCCAAGCGTTTATTCGCCAATATGTGATTCCTATGGGTTCTGCCATATGGTCAGCAGCACCTGAACAGATGTTTCAATTTCCAGCCAAATTCTTTATAAGATTCTTTCATAACCATGGCATGCTCAATGTGTCTAACAGGCCAGAGTGGCGAGTGATTAAAGGCGGCTCAACAGAATATCTAAAAAAGTTGTGTGCTGGATTTATAGACCGTGTTCAACTCAACACTACTATTGAAAAAGTCGAGCGTAGTCATGATGGCGTGCTGATTCAAGCTAAAGACAAACCAACGGAAAAATTTGACTGGGTATTTTTTGCCTGTCACAGCAATCAAGCACTCGCCATGCTTGCAGATGCGACATCTGCAGAACATGAAATTCTTGGCGCACTGCCCTATCAGCATAATCAAATCGTATTACATACCGATGCCAGCCTAATGCCTAAACGTAAATTAGCTTGGGCCGCATGGAACTA
>CAYQZK010000186.1:0-2552 GCA_964422015.1 uncultured Methylotenera sp. | reverse complement strand
TGCTGTAGCTAAAAAGCCAGTCTTTGTTGATCAATAAAGACTGGCTTTTTTACGTACCAAAACCATCAGATATGACTTGATACACTGCCGCAGAAGAGCGTTACTAGTACCACTACGTATAAGCGTAGCTGATCACTTAGGAGCGCAAAAATGCAAAACAAGTCACACAACATTCACCCCAAAAAACCTTTTATACAAAATCCAGCAATCGACAAATCAGCGTTAATCCTTGAATGGCAAAAGCTGTTTAACTGCCCTGCCCCGATTGGCTGTCACGTTAATTTTCTACATCAAACCATTGCTTGGCAAATACAAGCAAAGCAACGCGGTGGGTTATCCTCTGCAGAGCGTAAGTTACTTCTAGGCGAGGCTTCATCATTGACTAAATCCTCTGCGATTGGCGCACGTCTCATTCGCGTCTGGCAAGGTGAAACTCATCATGTAAGCATCGTGGAGGAAGGCTTCATTTACAAAGATCAGCACTGGAAGAGTTTATCGGCAATTGCTAAAGCTATTACGGGTACACCGTGGTCAGGTCCAGCGTTCTTCGGCTTGAAAAAATCATCATGAGTAAGCTGACTTTACGTTGTGCCATCTATACGCGTAAATCATCTGAGGAAGGATTAGAGCAAGGGTTCAATTCATTGGATGCACAGCGCGAAGCGTGTGAAGCGTTTATCTTGAGTCAGCAACATGAGGGTTGGAAGTTGGTGCCGACCTTCTATGATGATGGTGGATATTCTGGTGGAAATATTGAGCGCCCTGCCCTGAAGCAATTACTAGCAGATATTGATCAAAAGAAAGTGAATGTTGTTGTGGTGTATAAGGTGGACAGGCTCACTAGGTCATTAGCTGACTTTGCTAAGATTGTAGAGTTGTTTGATGCCAAAGGCGTTTCATTTGTATCAGTGACACAGCAGTTTAATACAACATCGTCTATGGGTAGACTAACGCTGAATGTGTTGTTGTCATTTGCGCAGTTTGAGCGAGAAGTGACGGGTGAGCGGATACGTGACAAGATTGCAGCATCTAAGCAAAAAGGCTTGTGGATGGGTGGTA
The DNA here is from genome assembly GCA_964422015.1 of uncultured Methylotenera sp. Taxonomy (GTDB): domain Bacteria; phylum Pseudomonadota; class Gammaproteobacteria; order Burkholderiales; family Methylophilaceae; genus Methylotenera. The sequence goes on along the minus strand of CAYQZK010000186.1, from coordinate 1,493 downwards.
CTCCACCTATTGGTTATGTGGGGCATGAGCGCACCTTAGTGATTGATGAAGAGCATGCTGAGCTCATTCGATACCTCTATCAACGTTACCTTGATTTAGAAAGCATTAGAGCCCTTCAACTAGATTTACTAGCATCTGACATCACCGCCCCAAAAAGATTGCGCCTATCAGGTCAGGAATACGGTGGTGTACCATTTAGTCGAGGCAACTTACACCGCATTCTCACTAACCCAGTTTATCTGGGGAAAATGACGCACTTTAATAAAGTGTTTGACGGTCAGCATCCAGCCATTATTGAGCAATCGCTGTGGGATGCAGTACAAGCAAGAATAGCTGATAACAGACAAAGTCATGAGCAACGCCCCAAAGCAGCATCAGATAGTTTGCTGACTGGCATCATCTATGACAGTGATGGACAAAAACTCTCACCCTCACATAGCCAAAAACAAGCAAAACGTTTTAGGTACTACATTTCACAGGCTTTAGTGAATGATAGCAGTGTGCAGAATTCGCAAGGATTGAGATTGCCAGCACAGGAGCTAGAGCATTTAGTCATTAACAGCATGGTAGATTGGCTGAGTAACTCAAATGCCATATTAAATGAATTACATCCTGAGCCAGAACAGATTGAAAACATCATGGCTAAAGCACTTCAATTAACTAATGCACTTAAAGGTCATGCTAGCCAACAGCATTATTTAATTCGGCAATTAGTTGAGCGGGTTATCGTAAATACTGAGTCTGTAGAAATATTAATAAAGAAATCTTGTTTAGTTGTAAATACGCAACAAACTGAAGCCACTTTGAATGAATCAAGCTCAACAGTTCGGCTAAAAATTAACGTTCAGCTAAAACGTTGCGGTTATTCCATGCGATTAATTGTAATGGATAGTCATCACAAACATGTATTACATGATGAGCGTTTAATTGCGAATATCTCCAAAGCACATCAATGGTTGGCAATGCTAACTTCAGGAAAAGTATCGAGCGTTAAGGAAATTGCATCGATTGAAAAAGTAGATGCTACCCATGTAACACGTATGCTACATCGTGCATTCTTGGCACCCGATATTGTGCGAGCGGTTATTAACGGCACTCAACCGGCTCATTTCGATTTAAGGTTTCTTAAACAATTTAGAGCGCTACCTGTCGATTGGAGTGAGCAGCGTAAGTTACTAGGTTTTTAAAAGATAGAGTTACACCTAGCAAAAATAGTATTACATATCAATATTGGCTTCTCTGTAAGTTAGTACATTTCAAAAAATCACTGCGCTAAAAACCCACACTTAAGCTTAATGGCGACTGCCAATCGTCATTGTTAAATCCTGACTATAAAAATAAGCACGTTAATCTGGACTGAAACTCACCATTTTCGTCTGTCGCACCAATAACAATGGATTAAATATAAGGACTGCGGAAATTGCCAACTGAGAATGCCGGAAATAATAGGCTAAAAATATGCCTAATAAGGACTGCAGAGATTCCAGAAAAGC
>CAYQZK010000185.1:0-2577 GCA_964422015.1 uncultured Methylotenera sp. | reverse complement strand
CCCCAAAAATAACTTTGAAAATGGTATTTAATATCCTGTGAATCGGTAATTGCCCATAAATCAACTTTACTGGCTGTGATTTTTTCTAGCAAAGTTTCAAGGGATCCGAGCGGACCGATCATTGAATCATTTGCCCAAATTACTTCTTTTGCGCCTAAAAATTCGGTTTGGCATAATTGATAAACGGTTGCCCATGACCCAAAATCGTAACCTACGTTTTCACGCACAATGACTCTGTCTACACTGTCAAACACCCCTGTCAGTGTATTGGGTATATCCGATGCTAAAACATAAACAACATAAAAACCGGCTCGCTGGAACGCCTGCACAAAATGTTTCTGATAATTTAATAACTTACGTTGATTTGTAAATCCTGCTAGAAACAATACTTTTTCATGATTCGAATACGGCACGTTGACATGATCAAACACCACATTTTCCTCAAGTGGAACAATATTGCGATTCTTAGCAATCTTTATATTTTTGGCATAAATTACTGTGTCACTGCCTTGTATTTGCAATGTCACGTTATGTATTTCGTCATCACAAAAAAATAAGGGAATCGGCTGAATAAATCCTGCAATTCCTGATCTGATAGATTCTGCTTTTAAATCTTCTCTATATAAAACAGCCTCGAAAGTGCTGATAAATTGTCCATCTATCAATAAATCACAGTCATTTGAGTGACTAATGTCTTGTGTCGTGACTGCCCACCCATGAATAAATCCATCTTTAAGGAAATCAATATTCCCGCTGATTTTATAGCTCATTAACACTCCCTATTTTTTACATGAATAGTTATACATTTCATACTCAGACCTAAGAGGCCATAATCAACGCTAATAAGTTTTTCACACATTTTTGCTGATTAAGTTTTGTTGACATCCATTTACGAGCTGACATCTTGATAGTTTTGGTTTTATTAGGATTCGCTTGCAACTGAGCTACCACCGTTTGCGCTAATGTTTGCGTATCAAAAAAAGGCACGGTAAACCCATTTTTACCATCAGTAATAACTTCTGTGACAGGACCCGTATCTGAACCAACAACTAATGCGCCACACGCCATCGCATCCAGCATCGACCAACTCAGCAAAAAGGGATACGTCAAATACACATGCACCTTGGACACTTGAAGGACGGTGAGATAATGTTCTTTAGGTAAGAACCCCGTAAAATGAACACGCTGCGGATCTAAAAGATGTCCCACTTCAGCGAGTAATTTATCTTGCCAGCTCTCAAAATCCTCTGGCGCCAGACCATAAGACGTTTTTTCACTGCCCATAATCACAACATGTGCATTGGGTCTTTCTTCGAGCACTTGAGGTAGAGCACGCATGAATTGATGAAAACCACGCACCGGCTCAAGTGAACGCGCCGCATAGGTAATGACTTCATCGCCTGAGCGCAGCGTGACATTCTTATTGACTAGATGAAAAACCGCGTTCGCATCTGGCTTGAAATAGTCGGTATCAATGCCTTCATGAATGATTTCAATACCTTCACGCAGATGTGCTGGAAAGGTTTGGTGTTGCCACTGCGTCGGACTGTACGCCATATCCGCATCCGCCAACGCACTGAGCATGACCGTATTTTTCATTTTCATGCGCTCAATGGTGCGATAACGCAGATCTTGAAATTCGGGGTCAAAATTAAAATCTTGGCCTTGCGCTTGGTAATAATATTCGCAGTACACAACCAATTTTGCCGTTGGCCAAATATCACGGATAAACAGCAACTCCCCCCATCCCGGATGCCCGAAAATGACATCAGGATGCCAGCCTTTATTTTTCAGCCGCAACGCCGCTTCAGCGACTGCCTCACCACGTAATACTTTAGATTCCATTTCATCCAGTAGCGGGTGAACTTGCTCTAAAGGATCATTTAAAAATCGATAAGGCACCACCACTACTTTTTCAAACTCCACCGCAGGCGGTTGTTTGAGCGCAAATACTTCATTGCCGGCTTGATTTGATAAATGGGCTGCCAGTTGATTAAATTGCGCTGGAAAATTTTGATGAATAAAAAGAACTTTCATTATTTAGAAATATGGCGTGGAGGAAAAGACAAGCCTATGTGGCTATATCTATCAAGGTTTAAATTCGGATTGTAATAAGGATCATTAGCAATTTTGGCTGCCCATGTTGTGCGCATATAACGCTTTTCCCGAGCGATTCGTGCTTGTTGTGCAGGCAGTTGCTCTTTGCCTCGACTCGCGGATTCTAAGTGACGCAGTTGCGCATGGGGGGTCCAAACGACACGTTTACCCAGTATTTTTTGCAGTCGCAGACAAAAATCGACATCATTAAAATTCACCATCAACTCAAAGTCATTGAAACCGCCTAATGCGAGATAATCTTCTCGTCTGCAAACCAAACACGCCGCCGTCACAGCACTTACACCGCGCGTGTGTTGATTGAGTCCAAAATAACCTAAATCATCACGATGCCATTCATTGCCAACATGTCCTGCCAGACTATGCAAACCCAATAAAACACCGGCGTGTTGCACCATATCGTTGCCCCATAATAATTTCGCGCCAACGACTCCCACATTGGGACGTAGTAACTCACTGACC
>CAYQZK010000184.1:0-2581 GCA_964422015.1 uncultured Methylotenera sp. | reverse complement strand
CGACAAGGAAACTGGTAATTCTATTTTGCGTACACAAGCTTATTTAGCTGTACTTGCTAATGAGCTGGCTAAACTACCTTAATATGCCAATGTATTAACACCTGATGTGATTGAAATTTACACAAAGGCGGCACCTTTGCACGATATAGGTAAGGTGGGTATTCCTGATAATGTGTTGCATAAACCTGGTAAGCACACGCCAGAAGAGTGGGCAGTTATGCAAACCCACGCGAAGGTGGGTTCAGATGCCATTTTGCGCGCAATTCAAAATGAGGACGACCAAGCGGGTTTGGAGTTTTTGCATGTAGCGATGGAAATCTCACATTTTCATCATGAAAAATGGGATGGTAGTGGTTATCCCGAACATTTGGTGGGAGAGGCGATTCCGATTTCTGCACGATTGATGGCACTAGCGGATGTCTTCGATGCGCTCATTAGTCAGCGGGTATATAAACCGGCTTTCACTATTGAGCACGCTACTGAAATTATAGTTGCTGGACGTGGCAGCCACTTTGATCCGGATATAGTGGATATTTACATGGACAAGGTGAATGAGTTTGCAGTCATTGCCTCGCGGTATGTTGATGAGAACTTGCCATTAGCATCATGAAAATACCCGCTGTTAATTAATCCCTAATAATACATGCCTCGCCAAGCCTATACCCGCCGTGATTTTATGAAGTTAGGGTTAAGTTTGGCTGCACTCACTGCCGCAGGTAGTTTTTCTGCTTGCGGTAAAAGAGTGCCACTTAAAATTGCCATACAGCCGTGGTGCGGATATCAATTCATATTTTTAGCAGAATTAGAAGGATGGTTGCCAAAAGAGGGCTTAAAGCTCATCAAAACGACGATTGCTAGTGAATCTGTGAAGTTGCTGAAACAAGGCTTGGCAGATGGCGCAGCACTCACGCTAGATGAGGTGTTGTTACTACGCGATCAAGGCATGGATTTAAGTGTTGTGGCCATATTAGATATCTCGGCAGGAGCCGATGTATTGCTTGCAAAGCCATCGATTCAACAGTGGAGTGATATTAAAGGTAAGCGCATAGGTGTAGAAACCACCAGCCTTGGCGCTGTCATGCTCAGTAAATTTTTAGATGCAGCAAACTTGCAGCGTGCCGATGTTACTGTAGTGCCCATAGATGAAAACCACATTGCTGCTTGGGAAAATAATCATCTAGATATTATTCAGGCTTACGAGCCCACCTTAAGTCAACTTCAAGCCAAAGGCTTAGTGCCCATTTTTGATAGTCGCAGCATGCCGCAAACCATATTAGATGTATTGGCAGTGCGTACAGATGTTGCTGAGCGATATGCTGATACCTTGCGTGGATTGGTAGCAGGGCATTTTAATGCACTCAAATTGTGGCGTCATAATCCTTTTGATGCAGAATCTCATTTATCTAGCCTGCTCGGCGTTAAGCCAGAAGAGGTCAAGAGCGTTTATCAAGGCCTAGATTTACCCGATGCACTTTACAATGGCGAGTACCTCTATCCACCAGCCACTTTGCTTAATCAGTCAGCCACGGACGTTGCTCGCATCATGACGCAAGAAGGCATGTTAAAGCGCCCGTTTAAACTTGATAATTTGTTTGTTGCAGATTATTTGCCTGGAGCAAATGAATGATTGTTCTACGCTATTTATTCGCGACATTATTTTTATTACTTGTATTACCCACACAATCAGCACAGGCGAAGTCTACAGAACCTCAAAGAGTTCAGGCAAGTCAGTTATCTCAGTTAAATCTGACGATTAAAGCAAGTAACTCCGTCAAAATAGGCGTGTTAGCGTTAAATCCTATCGTGGAAGATAACGCTGCATGGCAGCCTTTAGCTGATTATCTGCAAAAAAGTTTGGGGAATGTGAGCTTCACATTGCAGGCTTATGATTTTGAAAGTCTAGATAAAGCGATTCGTGAGCGTAAAGTTGATGTTGTTATTACCAACCCAGCAGATTATTTGGTCTATGCAGATCGAATTGGTTTATCTGCGCCATTAGCCAGTGTTATTGGCGCTGGAGATGGACAACCGCTTAGAGGGTTTGGCGGCACGATTTTGGTTAAGGCCGAGCGTAAAGACCTGAGTTCTCTCTTAGACCTAAAAGGTAAGCGTGTTGCAGTTACTGCTAAACAGTCTTTAGGTGGCTTTCAGTCGCAAGCCTTTGAGTTAAATAAGGTGGGTGTATCCCCTGAGGATTTGCACACAGTCATTACTGGCTTACCACATGAAAAAACATTGCAAGCTCTGCTAGATGGTAAGGCTGATGCTGCTTTCGTACGAAGTGGTATGTTAGAAAAATGGATCCGCGATGGCAAGCTTGCACCAAACGTGGTGCGTGTCCTAGATCAAACTAAACACCCTCATTACCCTTACGCACTTTCTACAGCATTGTATCCAGATCGCCCAGTGGCAGCCATGCCGCAATTGGATGAAAAATTGGCTAAACGTATTACCGCTGCATTGTTACAAATGCCTAACGACAGTTCAGAAGCTAAAAAAATGGCTATTTACGGTTTTACGTTGCCGTATAACTATGAGCCTGTGCGAGATGTGACGCGTGATTTGCGTATACCACCTTATG
>CAYQZK010000183.1:0-2615 GCA_964422015.1 uncultured Methylotenera sp. | reverse complement strand
TTATTTTTTCATAGTTTGCTTTCATTAGGCTTAATGCCTGCTCACTATCCCTCTCAATCTGTTTTGGATTGCCAACACCACTCTCACTATGATTTATTCCAAGCACACCTTTCTGATTCGCTCCAACGCCTTGCTTATCCTCAACATCTAGTATGGGTTTGCTATTATTTTCTTTTGCACTAATTGAAACATCAGCCAATTCTCTTAAACTATCTTTACCTTCTGCTAAGCTTGTATTAACTTTTTTATTATCAGGTAGTGAAAAAGGAGCAGAAGGTGATGACTGAAGAAAAGACATTGAAGCAATAGCATCAGGACTCAACCCTGTGGATTCCACCTCCGTTTTAGCCAATAAAACTCGATCTTCAACTGGAACATCATTAGCTTGAATGTCCTTTATTGATAAACTTAAAATAATGTCTGTGGCCCTAGCAATTTCAACAAACTTTGGATCACTCATCTCTTCAACTACTTTACCCGAGTTACTTGTCGTTTCTAAGCCATCATTCAATCTCTTCAGATCATCATGATTCTTATCATCAACTTTTACCCCATTTTTTTTATCATCCTGATGTGTTTTTTGCTGAGAATGTCTTGCCTGACTCTGCTTTGCTTGCACCTGACTTGATAGGGCCGTCTGAAAAGACGGTTTATTTGTAGCTGCTTCAGATTGATCTGAGCGTGCATCCACTTTAGTAGTCTCTGATATGCTTCTCAGAGGATTAGCCTGCATAGACTGTAATGATAAATTTTTCATGATTCATATATTCCTAGAATAAAATTCCAGCCATTAAATATTGCTTCAGTACCCCTAAACATCTACCGCCCCGGCCTGCTTATGCGTGTAGAAAATTCATCCATCGATTTTTGATCTCTCTTTTGCTCGGCTTTATAAGCTTGCTTATCAGAACGTTGCATTAATACTTCATAAGATAACTTTTTACGCTGAGTTTCTTGCCACATTTCACGCTTCTTCTGCACTAATCGCTTTGCTGACGCGACGACGTCCATTTGCCCAGAAATCGCTTGATCCAACTTCCCAAAAAAGTTCTGATAATTCGTATATGCTTCAGCGCCTATTCCAACTACTGATGCTTTATTTAAATTATCAATATAAGCCTGACGGTACTCATGCAGCATATTTTGCTTACTTTGCGCATCCTCAGCAACCTTCATTGCTTGAGCAAGAGCCTCAGCTGCCAAATTAACATCTCTCTCCGCAAGACCAATGAGCATCTTCAATGTATCTGTTGACTGTTTAGCCATATCACCTCAAAAACTCAAACCAAGTTCAATCTACGCCCAAACAACCACTAATTCAATATCAAACCCTCTAATACCCTATTTAAATATTGAATACTTTCTCTAACATCCGACCTTACAGCTATGTCTTGCTGTAAGAAAGCATCAATCTGATCGTGTCTAGCAATCGCTTGATCTAAAACAGCATCACTTCCAGGCTCATAAGCACCTACACTAATCAAGTCAACACTACGCATATAACGCGAATTCAACTGCTTTAGTTTACGCGCAAGCTTTTGATGATCAGCACTTGTGATGTTATGCATAGCACGACTAATTGACTGCTCTATATCAATCGCAGGGTAATGGCCACTGTCAGCTAGACTCCTACTCAATACGACATGTCCATCTAAAATGGCTCGAGCAGCATCAGCTATCGGATCTTGTTGGTCATCACCCTCTGTAAGTACCGTATAAAAAGCGGTTATTGAGCCCTCCCCACGCTTCCCATTACCAGTACGCTCAACCAATGCTGGTAACTTAGCAAATACTGATGGTGGATAGCCTTTAGTTGCAGGAGGTTCACCAATAGCCAATCCAATTTCACGTTGCGCCATGGCAAAGCGTGTTAATGAATCCATAATCAACAGTACATTTTTACCTTGGTCACGAAAATGTTCCGCTATTGTTGTCGCATAATTAGCTCCCTGTAGGCGCATTAATGCAGGAGAATCGGCTGGCGCTGCAACCACAACTGAGCGAGCAAGCCCTTCATGACCAAGAATTTGCTCAATAAATTCTTTTACCTCACGCCCGCGCTCACCAATTAAACCAACAACAATCACATCTGCTGTCGTATATCGAGCCATCATACCAAGCAATACACTTTTACCAACACCAGAGCCAGCAAACAACCCCATACGCTGACCGCGACCAACCGTCAACATACTATTAATAGCCCTTACCCCTACATCCAACACCTCTTCGATGGGTGCTCGCATTAAAGGATTCAGTGGCTTAGCATTCAGCGGAGACTTGTGTTCCGTATTAATTTCACCCAAATCATCCAATGGATTACCTGCACCATCCACAACACGTCCCAAAAGCGCATTACCCACAGGCAAATGTCGCGTGCGATCAATCTCAATATGGCCTGAAAGCTGATTACGAGGATGCTTAGATAAACTTTCAGCAATGTCTAACGCAAAAACTTTAGCTCCTGGCACCACACCTTCAACGTTACTTTGTGGCATTAACAAAAGGCGATCACCATCAAATCCAACCACTTCAGCTTCAACCCTGCGCCCCTCTGGCAACGGAACATAACAGGCGCTACCTATTGGCAATTGAACGCCTACAGCCTCCATAACCAG
>CAYQZK010000182.1:0-2621 GCA_964422015.1 uncultured Methylotenera sp. | reverse complement strand
CAATACAACTCCAAACAATCCCGCCGAATAACAGCATAAAAGATAACGGCAACAATAAGCCAATCCCTATTACTATTCCTGCACAAGACTTTCATTTGTCGCCAGTATTGCCGCCTAGCATTACTGAAAAAGCCCATCGCCCCCACGCACCACCCTTACGCTTTGATACCCGCACACCGCTTACTATTGGCTTAGTATGTTTAGGATTAAGCCTGCTATGTGGCGCACTGTGGCTGTGGTTGATGGATAAAGTTTCATGGTGGCCACGCAACTCAGGGCCTATCACGCAGCTATCGCGCCAATTAAGCAAAGTGTGCGTAGCACAACAATCCACTTTTAGTGTTGCAGATTTACGCAGTATTCACAAAGCACTGGCAAGCAGTGCAGGGCAATCACTTTACCCGAATACTTTGGGCAGTTTATTTGAGCGTGCACCGTATTTGCTGTCTGAGAAATTATCGATTACGAAGTTTTTTAATGCTTCATGGCAGAGTATTTTTGCAAACAGTAGCACGCCAATCAATGTGGATGTGGCAGAAACACTTGCTTGGATAAAACGTGCAGCTATGGCAGAGCGCTTATTTCGTGCATCTCAAGCTAAAAAACCGACGAAAGTTAAGGCTGCTGCTGTCAAGCAAGCTGTTAAAGCCTAGCCATGAACGCATTGCACTTTACCAAGCCAGAGTTGCTGTGGCTGCTACCGCTGGCTTTGTTGCCCATGCTTTCTTATGGCGTTAAGCAATTCAGCTTTCCTGGTTTAGAAGACTGGCCTAAAGATATTTTATCTGACTGGTTGCGCTGGGGCGTGCGTGCATTGGCGGCTTTTACGCTTGCTGTGTTAATTATTGCCACTGCCGCACCATTTACCGAGGGTGGTACAGTCACCAAAGTAGGCGAAGGCGCAGAGATTGTGGTGGTACTTGACCGTAGCGGAAGTATGTCTGAAAACTTGCAAAGCGATAATCAAAGCGTCAATGCAAAACCTGTGAGCAAAATTGAGGCTTCACGTAAGGTGCTGCTTAAATTTATGGAGCAACGTCCAGCCGATACCTTTGGTTTAGTGGCTTTTAACGCTGCGCCTATTAGTGTTGCACCACTTTCGGCAGATCGTGAACTTGCCAAAGCTGCTCTGCAAAGCGCAGAAAGCAATAGCTCAGGTTTTACTGCACTTAACCGTGCTTTAGCAATGGGGCTGGATTATTTTAACGGCAGACCATTCACCGCTACGCGTTTGATTATGCTGGTATCAGATGGTGATGCCGTCATCGAAAAGGAAGATAAGGATATTTTAAAAAAACAATTTAAGCAATATCGAGCAAAACTCATTTGGGTATATGTACACGCAGGTGTTGAAAGGAATATTTTAGACAGCGTGATTGCGGGTGACAACGAAATCATCCCTGATGCCGAAAAGCAACAAGCTGAAATGAACCAGAACGTTGCCATGAATCGTCTGTTTGAAGAGCTAGAAATTCCCTATCAAGCGTTTGAAGTCAATAGCGAATCTGGCTTGCAACATGCTGTGGCAGAAATTGGTCGATCAACCAACAAGCCTACACGCTATGAATTCCGCCTGCCACGTCAGGATTATGCCGTGTATTTATACATACTCACCTTACTATTATTGAGCGCATTGTTTTGGCTGAAACAGATAGAGATTAAGGCTTGGAAAGCGTAGTTTTATTTTGCATGAAGAATGAAAATAAGCAGGAAAACGAAACATGAAAATACAACATAAAATACGCCAAAGTTTAATAGGCAATCTACCCACAGGCTTATTGGTGCTAACAGGATTGCTATTATTGGCAGCAGGGTATCACCTAAGTTTATGGTGGAAAGCGCAGCAGTTGAACCGTGCTTATGACAATAAATCCATATTAAAACAACCCATTAAAAATGATGAGTACCTCAAGGCTTATAGTGTAGGTTATTTGCTGGCGAGTAAAAACAAGCCTATTGAAGCCGCAAAAGCCTTCAATATTGCGGAAGTATCACTAGACCCAGAACTCCGTGCCCGCGCTAAATACGCCATCGCTAATGTGCATTTTGAATCAGCGATAGCATCGAGTGATATTGAACATGGCGGTTCACATAGACGTTCTGTAGAGCGCATTCTGCTGGCGCGTGAGGCCTATAAAGGTGCGCTGCGCATTAAGCCTGATATGTATAACGCACGCTATAACTTAGAGTTAATCGACAGACTTAGCCCGGAAAAACGCGGTGAAGGTTATGAAAATTCGCCAGATGGCACCATCGGTCTGCAGCCGTATCAGCAAAATGGCACGGCACTCATGAAAGATAATACGCGCCGAGGCTTACCGTGAGAAAAATTCAGTCTACGTCGCCATGCGACGTTGAGAGTAAAAAATGACTCCTTACATATTTAATAAATGCCGCGTCGTCATTTCCCACTCGCGCCTTGCCTGCCTTAGTAGCTTAAATTTTTTGAGTGATTTTAATGCACCATAACTTAAAACACTGGTGGGGACATTTTCGCGTACACCTGCGTCATACCATTCAAAATGGCGCGATTTGGTATTTGTTAGCTGGTTTGGTTTTACTACCAGTTTGGTTTGAGCCGCAATCGCAATTGCAAAGCGTGGTGCAAGATACACTGTTTG
>CAYQZK010000181.1:1767-2633 GCA_964422015.1 uncultured Methylotenera sp. | reverse complement strand
CTAAGATCATTAACATTCAAAACCGTCTTTCAGATGCACTAAAAGTTATGGTAACCGCAAGTTTTCAACACCCTAACTTACGGGCTGGGCAACGTGTTTCGGTTCAAGTTAACCAAAACAGTATTACTGAATTGCCCAATTGGCGTTTACCTCGTCAGGCAATTGTTTATGTGAACAATCTGCCTCATATTTTGGTATTAACCGAGCAACAGCTTAATGCGCTTAGCGTTGAATTAGTGCGTGCGACACGAGAAGGCTGGGTTATAAAAACTAAGGAACTGAGTGAGAAGTCCGCAGTTATTATCAGTGGTACAGCCGCAGCTAAAGCCATTTATACAGAAAGTGTAGCGCCATGATGAACCGTTTGATTGATATGGCACTAACGCAACGCTTGTTCGTTTGGTTAATTCTGCTCGTTTTACTGGCATTGGGTTCATTAGCTTGGTTAAAAACTCCCATTGACGCCTTCCCTAATGTTACCAGTCCACAAGTAAAAATCATTTTGAAAGCCCCCGGCATGACACCCGAAGAAATCGAAAGTCGCATTACTGCTTTAGTTGAAACAGAAATGCTGGGCATTGCAAAGCAAAAAACACTTAGGTCAGTCACTAAATATGCCCTTACCGACATTACCGTGACGTTTGAAGATGGTACGGACATTTACTGGGCAAGACAACAAGTAGCCGAACGCCTAAATGGGCTGCGCGACAAACTACCATCTGGGCTAGAGGGTGGCATTGCCCCACCGACTACGCCATTAAGTGATATTTTGATGTTCACCTTGGATAGCCCTACACTTTCCCTTGCAGAACGCCGTCAATTGCTCGACTGGGTGATTCGTCCTGCAGTGCGCACCGTAGCTGGTG
>CAYQZK010000181.1:0-1757 GCA_964422015.1 uncultured Methylotenera sp. | reverse complement strand
GATCAATACTCCGGCGGCTCACGGAGCTATCGGTGGGATTTATAACTTCGTTCTGGCTCCTTCTATGACACTTGGTTGTGGTTCATGGGGTGGAAACTCAGTGAGCGAAAACGTTGGTGTAAAACATCTGATCAATATTAAAACTAACGCTGAAAGAAGAGAAAATATGCTTTGGTTACGTGTGCCCGAAAAAATCTATTTCAAAACCGGCTGCCTTCCGGTTGCGCTGCAAGACCTGGCTGGCAAAAAGAAAGCTTTCATTGTTACCGATAAACCCATTTACGACCTGGGTTATTGCGATAAAGTGGTTCAGCATCTGAACAACCTCAACATCGAATCCAATGTATTTTACGAAGTTGAACCTGATCCACAACTTATGGTGGCACATGGCATCACCTTTGCACAGTTACAAACGGCTCTGGCACAGAATAATCAAAACGATGGTGCGGGACGTCTTGTCGAAGGTGAAGAGGTACTGATTGTGCGCAGCATGGGTACGCTCACTAGCACACAGGCTATTGCCGCGCTTCGTGTAGGCGAAGCTAATCAACAACCGATTACGGTTGGAGACGTTGCACGTGTTCGTATGGGTAGCCTAACGCGTTATGGTGGCGTTACTCGAAATGGCGAAGGTGAAACCGTGCAAGGCATTGTATTGGCAATGACTGGCGTAGATACCAAGGCTGTACTCAATGAAGTCGAAAAAAAGCTAAGCAGTTTAGCGCCCTCACTATCCGACAACCTAAGCGTTAATATTTTCTATCATCGTGGGCAACTGATTGATCGCGCTATTGAAACGATTAGTAAAGCACTGCTAGAAGCGATTGCACTTGTTTTACTATTGCTTATTTTATTTTTAGGCAACTGGCGTGCTGCCTTAACCGTTGCTACCCTGTTGCCTATGGCATTAATCATTAGCTTTATTTGGCTCTATGCGTTAGGCATTTCTGCCAACTTAATGAGTTTGGGCGGTTTGGTCATTGCCTTAGGTCTAATCGTTGATAATGGAGTGGTGGTGGTTGAAAATATCGTACATCGCCTAGAGCAATCACCACAACATCGATTGCCTAAACTTCACCTCATGGCTTGCGCTGTTAAGGAAATGGCGCTACCTGTTGGGGTTGGCATGACCATTATTGTACTGATTTTTCTACCCTTACTCAGCCTTGAAGATATTGAAGGAAAACTCTTTAAACCTGTCGCGCTCAGTATCATCTTTACCCTAATTTCTGCGTTGCTGTTAGCCTTATTAGTCATGCCAACCATTGCCGCTCAACTCATAAAACATCACCACCCTAGTCAACAGAATTGGCTAGATCGTTTAGAACGAGCTTATGAACAAGGACTAATACACTGGCAAACCTACACGCTTGCGCTACTAGGAGTCGCTAGTGTCGCCCTAGTCGGTGCCGCGTTGCTATTTGGACAAATCGGTAAAATTTTTTTACCGACAATGGATGAAGGCGATTTAATTGTGCAGTTGGAAAAAACACCATCCATTAACCTAATCGACTCTTTAGCTTTAGATAGTCGAGTGCAACAAGCACTATTAACACAAGTACCCGAAATCAAGGCTATTATTGCACGTGCAGGCTCAGATGAAATTGGGCTTGACCCGATGGGATTAAACGACACAGACACTTTTGTCAGTTTACATCCTGCCCATGGTTGGCGCACGCCTTACGATAAGGAAGCAGTAAAAAAAGCCATTCAAACGGTATTGGAACAATTTCCAGGCATTAATACCACGCTAACAC
>CAYQZK010000180.1:0-2676 GCA_964422015.1 uncultured Methylotenera sp. | reverse complement strand
ATACCTTGTACATGAATTTTTACAGTAGATTCCGCCAATTCCAATTGACGGGCAATTTCTTTATTACTTGCTCCAGTTGCGAGCATAACAATAATCTCACGTTCGCGCGGCGTGAGTTTTTCTGGGTTAGGCGATGCGACTGCTTTCTGCGGCACTCGCATCGCGTCTGCCAACTTGCCTGCCATTTGTGCCGACATCACAGATTCACCATTAGCAACACGACGTATTGAATCTAACAAGAAATCTGTTTCTATATTTTTGAGTAAATAACCACGCGCGCCAGCACGCAAGGCTTCAAGTAAATCATCCGCACCTTCAGAAACTGTGAGCATGATAATTTCAGCTTTAGGCGCTTCTTCGCGCAACAGGGGGATAGTGACTAGCCCATTGGTAACAGGCATATGTAAATCTAGCAACACTACATCGGGCTTAAATTGCTTGGCACGTTTTACACCCTCTAACCCATCGCTTGCTTCGCCTACCACTTCAAATCCCGTTTGTCGTTCTAACAGCAACTTAATACCACTTCGAAACAGCGTGTGATCATCGATAATTAAGACGCGAATGGTTTTCATGTAACTATCACTCTTTATATAGTTGCAGGCAGTATAACGCTAATATGCGTACCCTTGCCTTGTACTGAGCTAAACGAAAGTTCTGCACCTATACGATGCGCACGTTCACGCATAATGCGCAACCCTACGTGACTATCGCCAGCATCTTGTGTCACATCAAAACCTACACCGTTATCATCAACTTCTATTTTGCATGGTACCGTGCAATCAAGCGTTACCTGAACTTGGCTGGCTTTAGCGTGTTTACGGACATTAGAAAGTGACTCTTGCACAATGTGCATGATTTGTAGCACATGCTCTGGCTGCAAAGCAGGCGCGCTACCTTGGCAATTAAACACTGTCTTAATGCCCGTTTGCCCTTCAAATTTTTCTAACGCAGTATCGATGGCTGTAGCTATATCGGTGTTACCAATGCGCGTGCGAAAATGCACCAACAACTCACGCACATCGTCATAGCTTTCTTGCACACCCTCGCGGATTTGCGCCAAGCTTTTTTGCGCTTCTACAATTTTGTCTTGTCGCAAATCTTCATCTAACAGTTGCACTTGTATATTCAAAAAAGCTAATGATTGTGCAATGCTATCGTGCAACTCTTGCGCCAGCAAATTGCGCTCCTCTGACACTGCCATCTCTTTATCGAGCGCGGCAAGCTCTTTATTTTTAGCCTCAATACTGCGCGATTTTTCTTCCACGCGCTGCTCTAGAGTAGCGTAAATATCTTGCAATTCACCTACCATGCGATTAAATCCACTGGTTAATTCGCCTAGTTCATCTTGGCTAGTCACGGGCAATCGTACATTAAAGTCTGCAGCTGCCATCCTCGCTAAACCCTCACGCAGGCGCATCACTGGACGAACTATCATGTGCGAAAACAAATAAACCAACAAAACGGTTCCCACCAATGCAAGACTCATTAATGCAATTTGCAAAAAACGTAGCAAGTTAGTGGCGCGTGCATTGCTCTGCTCTACCATGCTAACTAAATCATTAATACCCCTCACGAATTGCTCCAACTTGGGGCGGTACTGTGTTAATAATAATTGCTGCTCTGTTGGATTACTTGTTATTAGAATTTGGCTAATAATCGGCCAAATAGCGTTCTGCCATGTTTGTCGTAATTGCATCATCTGCACTTTAACATTCGCATCTTTTGGCAGGGAAAGTGGACGCAACGGATTGCCCTGCTCAAGCTCTATTAAAGTTTTTTGAAAAGAATTAACTTCTAGATCAATGTCAGTACGCAATTGTGCAGTGGGTTGCTTCATGTACAGTTCAAGCAAATACGCAATACGATAAGATCGCATACGCTCACGTCCAGCATCATTAATTGCTGCAGCACCTCCTTCTAAACGCCAAGAAACTAATAATGTTGAGCCAATCGCAATCATTGCCACAAGGAAGTAAAACAACAGTAAGCCGATAATTTTTTCACGGATTTTTAGCTTAATCATAACTGGCACCATCCACTTTGGAATAATCAACTCGGGACTTTATCATGCCTCCAAAAGCAACATATGATTAATTAACCAATTATAGATTGAATCGTCGTTAACTTTGTAGACGCCGATTAGCGGTCAGTTTGAATTGATTTATGGTCTGCCAATTACGCCACTTTTGGGCGCAAATACTAATAAGTCACAGAGTCTGTGCGTCTGTTATGCTTAAACGTTTGCCGATAAATGAAAATTAGCGACTGTCTCCAAAGTGCTGAAAGGAGACTGACACCTCACCTAAGATGCATAAACAACCAACGGCCGCTTTACCTAAATCCAGCAACATCTTATGCAAAGCAGTTTGCTAATCAATACCCTCTTTCTCGCGATATATAGCCATCTGCAGGCTTATGATTTTATTGATACATAAGCCCATTTTTATTCCAAAAGCTATCAGTCCTGTAGCAAGTTCACCCAAAGTTGTTAGGTAGTTTCTTGCACCTTAGAATCACTCAAAAGAAATCAATACATTCTTTAAATCTAGCTGTTTTTTGCCTGAAATAAATAGCATAGGGAATGTGCCCTTTTTTTAAAAATAAATAAATATTTAAAGTAAAAGGCCTTGTTAGGTAGTTTTCGCTCATTTACTCTTAATCATGGTTTTAGGA
>CAYQZK010000179.1:0-2692 GCA_964422015.1 uncultured Methylotenera sp. | reverse complement strand
TGATTTCTGACTCTGTGGGTAAAACCGCCGAAGGTACTAAGCAAGTTGAAAACGCCGGTAACACCATGCAAGAGATTGTAACCTCAGTCAAACGTGTATCAGACATCATTGGCGAAATTGCAGCCGCTTCACAAGAGCAAAGCCAAGGTATTGCACAAGTGAACCAAGCCATTATTCAGATGGACGATGTGACGCAGCAAAACACGGCACTGGTTGAAGAGGCCGCAGCTGCAGCAGAATCACTCATGGAACAAGCAGATGAACTAATGAATGCTGTGGGTGTATTCCAAATTGATGGTGCGGGTGGCTCTGCAAAGGTCGCAAAATCAAGCAGTCGTGCTGTAGCGATGCCTAAGAAAAGTGCAGTAAGTAAATCTACTCGTCCAGCATCAAAGCCAGCGTCGGCTAAACCGGTCTCATCAGATAGTGATGGAGATTGGGAAGAGTTTTAACTTAAGGTAGTGTGTAATTTGGTGCAATTTATTGCACCAAATTTAATACTAGATTATGGATAATGAATGTAGCGCGTTGCTTGCTACTTAGCCTAATTGCTAATAATAACTTGAGCAGTGAAATCTTATGAAAATGACCGTTGCTAAAAAAATCATATTATTGACTTTGATCAGTATTGTTGGTTTTGTGGGGTTGATGCTTTTGAGCCATCAGCAAATGGCCGCTGTGTATAGTGAGACTAATTACGCAAATACCAACATTGTTCCTAGCATGGTCGAGTTGGATAAAATTCGCTATAAGTTTAATACCTTACGTATTCGAGTTGCCAACCATACCTTAGTTAAAGAAGCAGATAAGGTGGCTGATGTTGAGGCTGCCATCAGAAAGCTTCAGTCTGAACTTACCGATTTATTTAAAGCGTATGAGTCTTATGTTGCTGATGATAAAGAGCGGCAATTGCTTGATGCTGATAAAGCAGGCTTAAATGAATATTATGTTCGCATGGAGCCTATACTCAATGCGTCACGAGCAAATGATAAAGCGCTAGCTCATGAGTTGTATCTTGCTATTCGAATTCCGGCTGAAAAAGCAAATGCAAGTATTGCAGAGCATATCGAATATAAGGTAAAGCAGGGCCAACTCAGTGCTGAGCAGGCGGTTGCATCTAAAGAGCTTGCAGATAAGATCTCAATCATGATTGGTCTTTTTATTTTAGCCGCTACAGCAGTTATGGGTTTTGTAATAATGCGTAGTTTGCGACAGGAACTAGGTGGTGAACCTAGTGATGTATCTAAGATTGCCAATAATATTGCCAGTGGTGACTTAACAACTTCAATTAATTTAGAACAGGGTGATCAAACCAGCCTAATGGCATCAATGAGCAAAATGCAACAAACATTGCAGGCCGTGATTGAAGAGCAGAGTAGCATGGCTGAAGCAAACAAAGCTGGCAACATTGGCGCGGTAATTAATGCCGACAAGTTTCGCGGTAGCTATAAAACTATGGCAGAAAATGTCAATAACATGGCAGCTAATCAAGCCGATGTTATG
Source organism: uncultured Methylotenera sp. (assembly GCA_964422015.1). Taxonomy (GTDB): domain Bacteria; phylum Pseudomonadota; class Gammaproteobacteria; order Burkholderiales; family Methylophilaceae; genus Methylotenera. The sequence continues at coordinate 1,189 of CAYQZK010000179.1, read as the reverse complement.
CGTAAGACAATGCAGTGTATAGCGCAATTCTCCAATGGTAACTTTAATGAGTCCTTAGAGAAGTTCCCTGGCCAACGTGCTTTTATTAACGAAAGCATTGAGTTATTACGAAGCAATGTTAAAACCTTTATAGCTGATATGAAGCATATGTCAAGCGAACATGATGCAGGTGATGTTGATGTGCGTTTAGATGATGCCAAATACAAAGGTGCATATGCGGAGATGGCCTTAGGTGTTAATGAAATGGTAGGTGCGCACGTTGCAGAAAAAGCTGAGGTAACACAACTCATGCGAGCGCTGGGTGACGGTGATTTTAATGTTCAGATTAAACAGTATCCAGGTAAAAAAGCGGAAATTAATACTAATCTAGATCGCCTAAAAGGCAAACTTAAAGGTTTGGTTGACTCGGTAAAATGGGTAACCAATGAGCATAGTCAAGGTAACATTGATATGACCTTGCGAGCTGACATGTTTAAAGGTGGTTTTGCTGAGTTAGCTGTAGCGGTAAATGCCATTGTTGCGGGTCAAATTGAGCTCACCGAAAAAGCATTGGCCTGCGTAAAAGAGTTTGGTGAAGGTAACTTTGATGCGCCACTCGAGAAGTTTCCTGGTAAAAAAGCTTTTGTGAATGAAGCAATTGAACAGGTGCGTAGCAATCTGAAAGCATTGAACGATGATGTGCAAATGCTAGCAAACGCTGCGCGTGAAGGTAGAGTTTCGGTTCGTGCTGATGCAACGCGTCATCATGGTGACTTTATGCACATTGTTGAGGGTGTTAATGAGACGTTGGAAATGTTGGTTGGTCCGATTACCACGATAAAAGCTGCAGTGGAAACGATCAATAGTGCATCTAAAGAAATTGCTCAAGGCAACGCAGATTTATCAAGACGAACTGAAGATCAAGCTGCTAGCTTAGTTAAAACTTCAGCGAGTATGGATGATTTATCATCAACGGTTAAGCAAAACGCTGAGAATGCTAAACAGGCTAATCAGCTTTCAATTGCCGCATCCAGCGTGGCTATTAAGGGTGGCGATGTGGTTGCAGAAGTGGTTTCAACCATGAGTGCTATTAATACCAGTGCCAAAAAGATTGAAGACATTATTTCTGTCATTGACGGCATTGCTTTCCAAACCAACATTCTTGCACTTAACGCTGCGGTTGAAGCAGCACGTGCGGGTGAACAAGGCC
>CAYQZK010000178.1:0-2742 GCA_964422015.1 uncultured Methylotenera sp. | reverse complement strand
TTTTTTTATTGTTTTTATGCAACAGCTCCTGCATAAAATAGCCCTTCTCTATCGCTACTCGCTTACCTGATAAGCGATATAAATTGTCTAAAAATTCACCTTGGCCACTATCTACAATCACCGCACGCGTAGATTTATATGGCTCAGTAAATGTGAGGTATTGCGACCTATCCTCTGTTTTAACCGCACAGGACAGTAACTCCAACTCACCACGCTTGGCCATATTAAGAATTTCTGACCAAGGCTTATCTTTGATGATTTCAAATCGCACACCGAGCTTTTTCTCTAATAAGCTCATATAGTCAGCGGCTAGACCTATATAACGGCCATTCTGATCCACCCATTCATAAGGCGCAAAGTTTCGATCAACTCCGACTTTAATCACGGGATGCTTGGCTAACCAAGCCCGCTCTTCGGCTGTTAAATTTAAAGCACTCGGCTGTGATTTATAAATAAAGGCGGATAGTTCATTTTCTGAGAGTGTTCGACTTAAACCAGCTCCTGCATAAATATCTGCAACCACTTTCATGCGTGAAGGCTCAATTTTTCCGAGTGGCACCATATCTGGAAGAATTAATTTTCTGGTTTCTGCTGCCTCAAATCGCAAATGCTCTACTGAGAGTCTGCTGTGATACTTTTTACTAATGAGCTGAATCAACTCTTCTGGGTGGTCTAAAGCATAGCGCCAACCTTTTAGCGATGCGCGCAAAAACCGATCTGCTCGCCCCGGGTGTTTTTGCAGTTCATGTTGATTGGTGAAAAGCATATCTCCGTAAAAAGAAATGCCATAATTCTGCGGATTGATGATATTGATCTTGACGCCTTGCTCTTTATAGTAATAAGGCTCATCGGTAATATAGCCAGAAACTACATCAATCTCACCGCGGGTTAATAATGAATAATCATTATTTTGAGGAATGAGTTGAAAGTCTTTTTCTGTGATACCCGTACCCGCTAGCATGGCGCGCAAAGGTGCCTCATTGGCACTAATAACATCTGACATTACACGTTTTCCGCGCATTTCATGCGGACTAACAATACCAGAGCTTTGCTTGCTCATAAAAACCAAGGGGTTCTGCTGAAAAATTGCTGCAAGTACCGTAATGTTCTCACCTTGAGCATATTGCGGTATCAATCCAGAATCGCCTATGCCGTATTCAGACTCACCTGAAGTGACTTGTTTAACAAAATTTTTATCAAGAATACGCTCTTTAATTTCAACGTCTAAGCCCTCTTGAGCGTAATAGCCTTGCTCAATAGCCGCGTAGTAGCCTGCAAATTGAAATTGATGAAGCCATTTGAGCTGCAGGCTTACTTTTTCAAGCTGAGCCGTAGGCTTTACAGATGAGGTAGCAGCTTGTCCCAGAACTGGAAACAAGGCTAAGGTGAAAATCACCAATAAGAAACGAAATAGCGGACTAAATTTCACTGTGATTCATGCCATTCCGTGAGAAATATTTTTTTAAGAAAGTTTTAAATCAAACCTAATCAAAATTCGCCTGCGGCAACTGGCGCTCATGCAATACTGCCATGAGCTTTTTTTTATCTGCTTGACTCATATCAAACCAGGTTTTAATTTCATCCACCGTACGATAGCAACCCAAACAAAAGCCATTAGCTTCATCTATCGTACAAATACCAATACAAGGTGATTCAACCCTAACTTGTGTGTATTCTGCCATTATTATCAATTACCTCAATATTTACATTTCTTGCAGCAAGTCTAGCTGAGAACACCATGACATTGCTTGTATTTTTTACCTGAGCCACATGGGCATGGGTCATTACGCCCGACCTTAACACCCTCACGAACAATAGGTTGAGTAGTTAATTCTTGCTCGCTTTCAGCATCGGCCAAGCCTAAGGCCTCATCATAATCAGCGTGTTGATACTGTACATTTTCAACACCAACTGGTTTTTCTACCGCTTCAACATCCGCTTCAGTTTTTACTTGCACCAACATTGTCACTTTGGTCACTTCTGATTTCACTGCATTGAGCAGACCTTCAAACAACTCAAACGCTTCACGTTTGTATTCTTGTTTAGGATTTTTCTGTGCATAAGAGCGTAAATGAATACCCTGACGCAGGTGATCCAACGCAGCCAAATGTTCACGCCAATGATTATCTACACTTTGCAACATCACAGAACGCTCAAATTGACGCAAGATATCTGGGCTTGCTTGTTCTTCTTTAGCGGTATACATCGCCTCTGCCGCTTCAAAAATACGCTCGCGCAGTGTTTCTTCGTGCAAGTCTGGATTGTCTTCCAGCATTTTCTGCAAAGGCAACTCCAAACCAAAGTCAGCTTTTAACTCTCTCTCTAACGCTGGCACATCCCATAACTCTTCAACGCTATCAGGTGGAATATATGTAGCAATGACGCTGGCTAACACATCCTCACGCATAGCTTTAATGGTATCACCCACGTCCACAGCGTCTAACAACTCATTACGTTGCTCGTAAATCACCTTACGCTGATCATTAGCGACATCATCATATTCAAGTAATTGCTTACGAATATCAAAGTTACGCCCTTCAACCTTACGCTGTGCATTTTCAATCGCACGTGTCACCCACGGGTGCTCAATGGCCTCACCGTCTGGCATATTAAGTTTTTCCATAATGGCAGAAACACGGTCAGAGGCAAAAATACGCAACAACTGATCTTCTAACGACAGATAAAAACGGCTTGAACCCGCGTCACCCTGACGACCTGAACGACCACGCAACTGGTTATCTA
>CAYQZK010000177.1:0-2751 GCA_964422015.1 uncultured Methylotenera sp. | reverse complement strand
CTTAAAATTAATTCAGCTAGTGCGCTTAAATAATCGGACAGTGTTTCTAGTGGTAATTCGCCATTAATATCTTGCGCGGCAAAGCGGAATACGTAAGCATGTTTAAAGTGACGCATGACGTCCATTTGCCGCTCAACATCCCCTTCTACTTCAGCCAAACGCTGCAGTAACTCGGCACGCATCGCCACAAAATCAGGCGCCGCGTATAAGGTGCGGGTATCTAACAATTCATCTAACAAAATAGGATGTTGCGCTAAATAAGTCGTGAGCCATGGACTGCTACTACACAGTTTCACCAATAAATGCATAGCAAGTGGATGCTCTGCCAACAAAGCCAAATAACTGGCACGCCGACAGATGCTTTCCAGCAAATCCATCACACGCGTCAACGTCACTTCTGCATTTGGCGTCAACGCTGCTTGTGAAATCACATGCGGCATTAATGCATCAAAACGCTGACGGCTTAACTCTGATAGTTGCAAATAACGGCTGCTTTGATGCAAGGTATGCAAACGGCGCAAAGCCTCATTAGCATCGGTATAACCCATGTTTTGTAATGCAATGACCGCATCAGCATTAGGCAACGCGCCATCCCACACTGATTTTTCTATCTCAAGCGCATCTTGATTGTCATTGGCATCATTGAAAGTTGCATCAAAATGCTGCTGCACCCGCTGACGATAACCATCAAGTTTGGCTAAAAACTCGTTCCAGCCAAAATTGGGCTGTTGCTCAAAATTCATAGCTTTGGCAATGCGCGCTTTAGCCTCGTCTATTTTTGGTAACTCCTGCGTTTGCGCATCGTCTACATACATCAGTCTGTGCTCTAAATTTCTTAGATACACATAGGCTTCACTTAAGTCAGCTACTGTTTTTTCAGGTAATAAGCCTTTGTTTTTTAATAGCTCAAGCACAGATAACGTCGGTTTAATCTGCAAGCTGATGTCTTGCCCACCACGCGTGAGTTGAAACACTTGCGCAATAAACTCAATCTCACGAATACCTCCTCGACCAAGCTTAATGTTGTCGTGCATGCCCTTACTATTTACATCGCGTTGAATTTGCACTTTCAAATCGCGCATGCTGGCAAACGCGCCGTAATCCAAATATTTGCGGAACACAAACGGCTTAAGCAAACGAGAAACCTGATTGCCTCCAGTCACTTCATTGCCTTTTATCCAAGCATAGCGCTCCCACTCACGACCATTGTTTTGATAATACTCTTCCAGTGCATCCAGATTTGAAACCAGCGCACCCTCACTGCCAAATGGGCGCAAACGCATATCCACTCTAAATACAAAGCCGTCTTCAGTAATTTCATCTATCGCTGCAATTAACTTTTTGGCCAACCGTACAAAAAAATCCTGATTACTTATCGAACGCTCGCCCTGAGTATCCCCCTCTGATTCATAGGCAAAAATCAAATCAATATCGGATGAAACATTTAGTTCGCCACCACCTAATTTACCCATACCGATGACGATTAAATTTTGTTGATTGCCTTTAGCATCGACAGGTTGACCATATAACTCTGCCTGCCAACGATGTAAGAACTCAATTGAGGTATTGATAGCAACTGTTGCTAATCCAGAAGTGGTACGCATGATTTCTTGCAAATCTGCAAGACCATTTAAGTCGCGCACAATCATGCGTGCCATCACCTGCTGACGCAAAATACGTAAAGCGCGCTTTAAGCTAACTTCATCAGTAATGTTCTGCTGAGCCAAGAAAAATTGCATGTCCGCCGACTCATACGACTGATGTAACTTAGCAAGCGTTTCATGCATTAAAACAACATCTCTAGTAAAAAGCCTAGCAAGAAACGGGCTGCAGGCCACGGCGTGAATTACGCAAACTTCTTCTTTAGAAATTTCAGCGTTTTCAGTTAATAATTTATCAAGTGTTTGCATAGGATTTTAGGTAATATGACGTTTTATTCAATGGTGCCTCTAAACCAAATTATAGAGGTGTAAAAGCAACTCAAGGGGATTTTTAAGCATGTCAATTGAATCAGTTCTTCACGAAAACCGCATTTTTGAGCCTAGTGCAGACTTTGTAAAGTCAGCAAATGTTTCTGGCATGGCCGCTTACAAGGCTTTATGTGCTGAAGCTGAAGCTGATTACGAAGGCTTTTGGGCAAAATTAGCACGCGAGTTACTGGTGTGGAACAAACCTTTCACCAAAACACTGAATGAAGAAAATGCCCCTTTCTACAAATGGTTTGAAGATGGTGAGCTGAATGTTTCTGCCAACTGCTTAGATAAACACCTCAACACCATCCCCAATAAAGTCGCCATTATTTTTGAGGGTGACGATGGCAACACCAAAAACGTTACCTACAAAGCGCTTTATCACCAAGTCTGTCAATTTGCTAATGGCTTAAAGAAACTCAACTTAACCGTGGGTGACCGCGTTGTTATTTACTTACCGATGGGTATTGAAGCGATTGTTGCCATGCAAGCCTGTGCACGCCTAGGTTTGGTGCATTCAGTAGTATTTGGTGGCTTTTCAGCCAAAAGTTTAAATGAACGCATTATTGACGCTGGTGCAAAGGCCGTCATTACTTCTGACGGTCAATTCCGTGGCGGCAGAACCATGCCCCTCAAATCTGCCGTAGATGAAGGCATTGCTATGGGTGGATGCGAGTCCATTCAAAACGTTGTTGTACTCAAAAAAACAGGTTTAGAAATCACTTGGAACAGCAACGACATATGGTGGCACGACTTAATTGAAGGTGTTGCTGATACATGC
>CAYQZK010000176.1:0-2809 GCA_964422015.1 uncultured Methylotenera sp. | reverse complement strand
ACCGTTCTGCCAATGGCAATCTTAGACAAGTTATCAATAAATATCGCTTCGCTTTCAGGATCTAATGCACTGGCCGCCTCATCTAAAATTAAAATTCTCGGTGCAGGTAAGATTGCGCGAGCAATCGATAATCGCTGCTTTTGCCCACCAGAAAGGTTAGAGGCATTCTCTTCTAAAACCGTGTCATAGCCTTGTGGCAATCGCTCAATAAACTCATCGGCACCCGCGGCCTGTGCGGCTGCTATTACCTCTTGCAACGTTGCATTAGGTTTTGTGGCAGCAATATTTTCGCGCACCGTTCCTCTGAACATAAAATTATCCTGCAAGACCACACCAATGCTGCTACGCAAATGCTGTAAATCTATTTCACGAATATCTACGCCATCCATGCGTACTACCCCCTCCGTCACGCCATACATACCTTGAATTAAGCGTGTCAAAGTCGTTTTTCCTGAGCCGCTTCGACCTACAATTCCCACCACCATGCCAGGTTTAATATTCAGCATTACGGAATCTAAAGTGGCGTTGGTTGCACCTGGGTAGCGGAATGTCACCTGATCAAATGAGATGCCTCCCGTGAGTTTTGGACGCAACGCAGAACCACCACGCCTACCCTCGCTCGGATGATTCATAATTTCACCCAACATACGCACCGATAAGGCAACCTCCTGATACTCATGCACCAAGCCTACTATCTGCACCAAAGGCCCTACCACACGCCCTGCAATCATTTGAAAAGCAATAAGTGCCCCTACGGTAAGTGAATGATCAAAAACACTTTGCGCACCAAATGCAATTACAGCCACCATCATGGATTTCTGCAAAGTCTGGGTAATGGCTTGTGCTGTAATTGAGATCTTAGCTACATTAAAACTTGTTAAGATTGAGTTCGCTGAGCGATCATTCCAGTCACGTCTACGCACAGACTCTAAGGCAAGTGATTTAACTGTACGCATGCCATGTATAGTTTCAACCAACAAAGCTTGACGCTGCCCTTCTGCAGTATAGAGTTTGTTTAACCGAGCTTGAAATGGCTTAATTAAGGCCACAATCACAAACGCCATCGCCAAGGCAAACAAAATCACAATAACTGCTAATTTAGGACTATAAAAAAATAGCATTGGAGCAAAAACTAACAAACCTAATGCTTCTATCACCGTAAAAAATAATTGTCCAGTTAAAAAGCCACGAATTTTTTCCAACTGCTGAATATGGCGCATGATGACGCCAGAAGAGGTGGATTCAAAAAACTGAATTGGCAAAGAAAGTAAATGTGAAAATGCGCGACGCGTTAAGCGCATATCAATTTTATTGGTCGCTCCAAGCAGCAAATATTGCCGTAAATAGGTAAATGCAGTCTCAAATAAAGTTGCAATAAGAATACCTATTGTAAGCACATATAAAGTTGAATAGCTTTCATGTGCCAACACCTTATCTAGCACTAACTGAAAGAATATCGGGCTAGCTAAAGCGAGAAACATCAACACGATAGAGGCAACAAACACATCTCTAAATGCCTCTTTCTGACGCGCTATTTCAGGAATAAACCAGCGTAAACCAAAAGGTTGTGCTGTGTCAGTCGCAGAAAAAACACGCTTCACCAGAACAACTGTGCCACTCCACATCCCAAGGAAAGACTCTTTCGTGATTAACTTTACTTCTGGACTATCTGCTCTTGGGTCTACTAGCGCAATATGATTTCCATCTTCACCAACACCCAAACCTACCAAAGCGAACCAGTGCCCATCTTTTACTTTGACCATTAGAGGAAACACACCCTTTAATGATTGCAATTCAAGCCAGTCCATTTCCTGAACACGGGCTTTCAGGCCATTTTCTTCCGCAATGCGTACGAGTTTTTCTGGGCTAGGTTCATCATCATCCAGCGCATAATCTCTCAGTAATTTTTCTGGTGAAAGTGTTATACCCAAATGATGCGCGATTGCTGCCAAACACTGAATGGCTGTAACAGTCGGTTGCTTTGGTTGTGATTCATTCATTGTGATTAAATTCTAACATGCTTCATGATACGAGGTAGTCGCTGATTCAGCGAATCTAGTGCTCACTATATAAAAAAACCAGCACGTCACTTTTGTGAATCGTGCTGGTTTCTTTACTTCTTTAATCTACATCAATTTCCTGAAGCTAACAATCCATTATTGTACTCATCATCTGGATTGATTAGCGCACTTACTGTTGTGCTGGTTGTTGACAAACCAGCTTGTCCTACAGGCGCACCATTCGCATCGAATGATTGCAACAAACCAGCCATTGCAATAACTGTCGATGTAGTGGTAGACACTTGAACAGTCGTGAGTATGGCTTCAGTCGTTATCACCTCTGTAACAGTAGCTGCAACAAGCGGCTCGAAGCTTGAAATCGCCGCACCTAAATCAACTGCATTCTGCTGCAAGGCGTCTGCTGTTGATGTTTGGAACCACACGTCAGCAATCTCAAACACAGAACCATCACTTGTCTCATAACTAGAGGTTAGACCAATCAAGTTGCCTTGATCCACTACCGTGGTCTTATCTGCATTAAGGTTAATTGCAGTGATGCCCTGTAACTGCAAGGATTGCAATTCGCCAGATTGTGAAATGCCATCCGCATTACTATCCACCCAGACTTTCAAAGTAGAGAACTCAGCATCGTTCGCGTTAATGACACCATCACCATTCGAATCCAAATCAGCCAAAGCCAAGAAACCATCAGATGTAGTGCTGCCATCAGCAAGTTTTGTCGCACTACCAAAGAGCTCTGAGCCATCGTTGATGATGCCATCACCACTCACATCTCTTACCAGGAAGCC
>CAYQZK010000175.1:0-2843 GCA_964422015.1 uncultured Methylotenera sp. | reverse complement strand
ACTACTGCATGGCCAGTTTCAGATTCACCGACAAAACTAACGCCATCTATCCATTTAACTCTAACGTGCATATATTCTCCTGTAGGAACGCAACTTAAAAATCGCTCCCACTCATTATTCAAGCAGAATTACTTAACGTCTAACAACTCAACATCAAAAATCAAGTCTGCATTTGGCGGAATAACGCCACCGGCACCGCGCGCACCATAACCCATTTCTGATGGAATAATCAGCGTACGTTTGCCACCAATCTTCATTCCAGCAAAACCTTCATCCCAACCTTGAATAACTTGGCCTTGACCTAAGAAAAACACAAATGGTTGCTTACGATCCATGCTGCTATCAAACTTCTTACCTTTACCGCCTTCTGCTGCAGCGTCATACAACCAGCCTGTGTAATGAACTGTTACATTAAAGCCAGGTTCAGCTTCACGACCTGTCCCCACTTGCGTGTCAATTTTTTGTAGTTCAGTGATTTTGGCATTTTGTGTCATTGCTGGTTTTTCCTTAGTTGATTCTGTTGATGTTGATTGCGCATTGCAGCCCACTGTCGCAAAGCTTGCGAGTAGCAACGTCATCAATAACGTATTTTTATGCTTCATAAATTTAACATCCTTAATATAAAACTGCCCGTATGATACTAGAAATCACCTTGCATTTGGCATGCCTCTATTGCAAATACACCCACTCTAACAATGCATCTTGTGCGGGTTTTGTCAGGGCTACTTTTGCATGATTAGCCATAAAAACTACCACATAGCGCTGACCATTCTGCCCCAACACATAGCCTGCCAAGGTAAACACACCATTAATCGTGCCTGTTTTTAAATGTGCTCGCCCCTGTAAAGGACTGCCGTTCATGCGTTTAAGCATGGTGCCATCTACAGCCAGTATGGGCAAAGAATTCATAAGTTCAGACATTACGGGACTATAGTAGGCATTTACTAACAACTCCCCCATATGCTTGGCACTGATACGCTCGATTCTGGACAAACCTGAACCGTTATCAATCACCATCTCATTAAAATTCAACCCTGCTGTACTGAGCCAGCGACTCAATACTAAAGCACCATTAGCTTCAGTAGCAGGTGTGCCCATTTTCTCTGCAGCAATAGTCAGCAATAACTGCCGCGCCATTAAATTATTACTCCATTTATTAATCTCGGGCAAAATCTGCGCTAGCGGCTTAGACTCCTGTTGCATGAGTTTTTGCGCATTGCTGGGCAAAGTTTGTGTACGTACTTTTCCGTTAAAACTACCGCCCAACTCATGCCAAAGCTTTTTGAACAAATGGAGCGTGTAATTGCTTTCATCCAACACTAGCAACTCAAAGTACTTATCCCTGCAATTAGGCGCATAGTCCCCGCTGAAAGTCACCACAGCAGAATCGCCAATCGACTTAACGTCATAACGCAAAGCGCTGCGCCATGTAACACAATCAACCTTACCCACTTTCAGTAAATTATTGATTTTAATCTCAGGTAAATTCGGCTCTAAACTAATATTGACTGCTGTTGCATCCGAATCAAACTTAAAACTAGTGGCCTTTAAATTAATCGCTAATGCACTGGGTGTAGCATTGTAAGCACGCAATGCGTCACCATCGAATTGATTTGCAGACGTTGCCTTACTGGCAAAATAACTATTATCTACAATCAAATCACCCTTAATCTCGCGTATACCCAATTCACGCAAACTATTTAGCATGCGCCAAAAATCAACCGTCATAAAATTGGGATCGCCGTAAGCCTTAAGATATAAATTACCCTCGAGCAGCCCCTGATTCAAAACACCATCCGTATAAACTTCTGTTTTCCAACGATAGCTAGGCCCTAACAATGCCAATCCAGCATAAGTGGTGACCAGCTTCATCGTACTCGCTGGGTTAAGCGGAATAGTTGCCTGATGCGCTAATAATGGAGATTTAAGTTGTGCAGACTGCTCTGCCAATGCCTGCACATAAACCGAAACATTTTCTGCAGGCAAGCCAACTTTCTGCAAGGCCCCGCTGACCGTGCTGGGCAACTCGGCCTGCACTAATGAGGGGATGAACAAACAAATAATCAGTACGCCAATTTTAAACACGCTATAGGCTCGCTTCCACTGCGTGAGCTGTTGCATTCAACATAAAATCGATTTCAGATTCAGTTATTGTGTATGGCGGCATAAAATAAACCGTATTGCCAATTGGGCGGAGCAACAAGCCTTGTTCAAGCGCTTTGCTATAACAAGTTCTAGAAAAGTGAGGATTGCTGGTGTTGACATCAAATGCTGCAATCATGCCTTGATGGCGCAAGTGTTTGATTGGCAGGTGGTCAAGCATTTGCATTTGAGTACTGATATATGCCGACTTTTGCTTGTTTTTTTCAACGACATTATCTGCTTCAAAAATTGCCAATGTCGCCAATGCCGCACTACATGCCAAAGGATTACCCGTGTAACTATGACTATGTAAAAATCCTTTTATCGTGCTGTCATCGTAAAAAGCCTGATAAACATCATCCGTAGTCAGCACCGTAGAAAGTGGTAAATACCCACCGGTAATGCCTTTTGAAAGACAGATAAAATCAGGTAAAACATTAGCCTGCTCACAAGCAAACATCGTTCCCGTTCGACCAAAACCTACAGCAATTTCATCGGCAATCAAATGCACTTCATATTTGCTGCAAATCTCTCGTGCTTTTGCCAAATAAATAGGGTGATACACCCCCATCCCTGCTGCGCACTGCACTAAAGGTTCAATAATAAAAGCTGCTAATGCAGCATGATGTTCCGCGATATATTGCTCCAGCACATCAGCGCATCTCAAAGCATAAGCCTCTGCACCCTCGCCCACTTCTGCC
>CAYQZK010000174.1:1655-2846 GCA_964422015.1 uncultured Methylotenera sp. | reverse complement strand
GTTGCCCCGTTGCTTAAGGGTAATGCGAAACGTGTTTTTGTGATTTTATCGGATGCGATGCGCTATGAAGTGGCGCAGGAGTTGAGCGATGAGATAAATCGCAAGAATCGGCTAAAATCTACATTATCTTCAATGCTGGGTGTGTTGCCTAGCTATACGCGTCTAGGAATGGCGTCTCTTCTACCACATAAAACTTTAGCCTATAGAATCAGTGCTACCAATTTAGATGTGATGGCAGATAACAAACCCGTGTCATCCATGGAACAACGTCATGCACTTTTAGCTCAGCAATCCGGTGCGGCTATCAAAGCAGAGGATTTGCTGGCTATGGGTAAAGAGAGTGGGCGCGAATTTGCCCGTCAGCATTCGTTAGTTTATGTTTACCACGACCGCATTGATTTAATAGGCGATAAACAAGGCTCTGAAACCAAAACATTTGAGGCTGTAGCAGACACTATCGTTGAACTATCACAGTTGATAAGTTTTATTGCCAATAACAATTTAGCGTCTCAAATTATTGTGACGGCTGACCACGGATTTTTATACCAAGAATCCGCATTGGATGAACCAGATAAATCGTCTATAGGTGAAAAACCTGAAGGGGCATTACATTCAAAAAAACGGTATCTACTCGGACAGCAGCTTGGTGACCATGAAAAAGTATGGCGCGGAAATACTTCACTTACAGCACTTACCAATGCAGATGAAAGCTTGGATTTTTGGATTCCAAAAGGTGTGAATCGTTTTCATTTTTCAGGTGGCGCAAGATTCGTGCATGGTGGCGCGATGCCACAGGAAATCGTCATCCCCGTTATATCTATTCGTTTAAGCGAAAGTGAATCATCCAAAACAAAAGAAGTGTCGATTAATTTGCTCGGTTCATATAATCGCGTGGTCACCAATACGCAACGTTTTGAGTTCATTCAGGGTGAAGCCATATCTGAGCGTATTTTACCTAGAACCGTGATTATTTCATTGAGAGATGGGGATGTGCCCATTAGCAATGAGCAAACACTCACATTTGATAGTTCTTCAAATTTGATTGATGAACGAAAGCGCTCTGTATTACTCACCATTCTATCGGGCAATTATGACCGTAACAAAGATTATTACTTAGTGGTTCGTGATGCAAAAACAAAGGTGGAAATCCTGCGCGAGACTCTCACAGTGGATTTATCGTTTAGTAACGAT
>CAYQZK010000174.1:0-1645 GCA_964422015.1 uncultured Methylotenera sp. | reverse complement strand
AAGGTCCGGCGAGACAGTTTTCTTGGATGACCTTAGTATAGATGAATTACAGGCGAAAACCAAAATGAAAATTTTATGTACAGAACCTGATGCAAAGAGTTTTCTGAAGATGCTGGATAAAATTTCTGACGAGCCAGAAAGTAATTTGGATGTTTTGTTAACCACCTATTTTGCTGGAAAGGTTGTCCGTAAAGATTTAACAAAACTCATCAAAGAAGGTGCCAATGTTCCGGTTTACGTATTAGAGTATTTACTTGGGATGTATTGTGCCAGTGATGACGATGCAACCATTCAGGCTGGCCTTGTTAATGTTAAACGAATCTTAGCAGATAACTACGTTCGCCCTGATGAAGCAGAAAAAGTAAAGTCCAAAATTAGAGAGCACGGCAGCTACAAAGTAATTGATAAAGTGACAGTCAAGCTCAACGAAAAACGCGATGTTTACGAGGCTTTACTTGCGAATTTAGGTGTGAAAAACGCTGAAATTTCTGACTGTTTCATCAAAGATTTTGAAAAACTCTTAGTGGGTGGCATTTGGTGTATTGTGACGGTGGTCTATCGCTTTGAAGAAAATCAAAAAGGCTCACCTTTTATCATTACCGAATTAAAGCCTATACAAATGCCAAATATGGATATGTCGTATTTGTTTGAAAGCTGCAAGCAATTTACCCATGAACAGTGGCTTGATAGTTTGCTACGTGCGACAGGCATGGAACCCTCTTTTTTTAAAACACGTGAAAAATGGCATCTCCTCACACGTATGATTCCTTTAGTTGAAAACAACTACAATTATTGTGAACTAGGGCCAAGAGGCACGGGGAAAAGTCACATCTACAAAGAAATTAGCCCTAACAGTATTTTAGTGTCTGGTGGTCAAACAACGGTAGCCAATTTGTTCTATAACATGGGCGCTCGCAAAGTGGGTTTAGTAGGATTGTGGGATGTGGTGGCCTTTGATGAAGTAGCGGGAATTAATTTCAAAGATAAAGACGGCATCCAAATCATGAAAGACTATATGGCATCAGGTTCATTTAGTCGTGGACGAGAGTCCATTAATGCTAATGCCTCTATGGTTTTTATTGGCAACATTAATCAAAGTGTTGAATCGATGGTTAAGACATCGCATTTATTAGCGCCTTTTCCAGATGTCATGATTGATAGTGCTTTTTTTGACCGGTTCCATGCTTATGTGCCCGGTTGGGAAATTTCCAAAATGCGCCCTGAGTTTTTCACAAATCAATACGGCATGATAGTGGATTATCTCGCTGAATTTTTGCGAGAAATGCGTAAATACAATTTTGCGGATGCAATTGATAAATGGTTTAAGCTTGGCAATAATCTTAACCAACGCGATACGATTGCAGTTCGCCGAACCACTTCAGGTCTACTGAAATTAATGTGTCCGCATGGTGAGTTTGATAAAGAAATTGTTCGTCAATGCCTTGAGTATGCGCTTGAAACTCGGCGACGAATCAAAGAGCAGCTCAAAAAAATTGGGGGGATGGAATTTTACGATGTGCATTTTAGCTATATCGACTTAGAAGAAAATCTGGAACGGTTCATTTCGGTGCCGGAGCAGTCAGGAGGTTCGTTAATTCCTGATATGCAATTACAAGCAGGTGTTTCTCATACCATCAGTATGGGC
>CAYQZK010000173.1:0-2855 GCA_964422015.1 uncultured Methylotenera sp. | reverse complement strand
CCCGGCTACGCCTGAAATTGTTTCAGAGCAACCTGAAGTACTACCCTCGCCTCAGGAAAGTCCAGCTTCAAGTTCCAAGCCTAAACGAGTCACGGCTGAAGTTGAACGAGAGCAAGCTAAAAAAGTGATTTCTGCCTCTAAAAAAGCGGTCGCTTCAATGTTTAGCGAAGCGCGTATGGGTAAAGCAGTGAGCGCTGAAGCTGCAATGCAGGTGGTTGATGAAATTTCGGCCTCAGTCTCAAGGAATGAAGGTGCATTGGTAAGTTTGTTGCGTTTGAAAAACAAAGACGATTACACCTATATGCATTCCGTAGCGGTTTGCGCCATGATGGTTGCTTTATCTAAAGAGTTGAACCTTTCTGAAAGTGAAACCAAGCAAGCTGGCATGGCGGGTTTGTTGCATGATTTAGGTAAAGCGGCGATTCCTATTGAAGTGTTGAATAAGCCGGGTGCATTGACTGACGATGAGTTTGGTTTGGTTAAATTACATCCTGAGCGTGGGCATGCATTATTAGTGCAAGCTGAAATTGCTGACGAAGTGGTTCAGGATGTGTGTTTGCATCATCATGAAAAAGTCAGCGGTACTGGGTATCCACATCAGTTAAAAGGTGATGAAATCAGCTTGTTCGCCAAAATGGGCGCGGTTTGTGATGTATATGATGCCATTACATCGAATCGCCCCTATAAAGACGGTTGGGAGCCAGGAGTTTCCTTGCAGCGTATGGCGCAATGGGCAGGCCATTTTGATGATGTGATATTTAAGGCATTTGTTAAGAGTATGGGAATTTACCCTATTGGCTCTATGGTAAAACTCAAGTCTGGGCGTTTGGCTGTTGTCACCGATCAAAGCCCAAAATCATTGCTTACACCGATTGTAAAAGTGTTTTTTTCAACGAAGTCTAAATCGCGTATTACAGTGCAATCTTTCGATTTGTCTGCGCCAGGTGAGCAAGACTCAATTGTCGGGCATGAAGATCCTAAATTGTGGGGGGTAAATGACGTTGATAAGA
Source organism: uncultured Methylotenera sp. (assembly GCA_964422015.1). Taxonomy (GTDB): domain Bacteria; phylum Pseudomonadota; class Gammaproteobacteria; order Burkholderiales; family Methylophilaceae; genus Methylotenera. The sequence continues at coordinate 1,845 of CAYQZK010000173.1, read as the reverse complement.
TTTGGAGTTTATAGTCTTCAATAAATAGACTGCTTGTATATGTTAAAAGTGATTCCAACAGAACAAGTGCGTTTGGGAATGCATATTCAAGAGCTTAAGGGCGCTTGGATTGACCATCCTTTTTGGAAAACTTCTTTTAAATTAGAAGATTCTGCTGTATTAAAAAAACTCCAAACAAGCAAAGTGAGAGAGGTGGTGATTGACACCACCAAAGGCTTGGATGTTATTAAAGTGATGATGTCCGTTAGCGAAGAGACTGAGGTTGAAGAGCCAGTCACAGCTCCAGTTCCAACTCCTAAGCCTGCTCATGTGACCGCAATGCAAGAGCATGAGCGTGCTAAGAAAGTGATTTCATCATCAAAAAAAGCGGTTATCTCCATGTTTAATGATGTGCGTATGGGGAAGGCTGTAAACGCAGAGTCTGCCATGCAGTGTGTTGATGAGATTTCAGCTTCGGTTGCACGGAATGAAGGTGCGTTAATTAGTCTATTACGCCTTAAAAATAAAGATGATTACACGTATATGCACTCAGTTGCAGTTTCTGCATTAATGGTGGTGCTTGCGAAAGAGTTGGGTTTGTCTGAGCGCGAAGTGAGGCAGGCTGGTTTGGCTGGGTTGTTGCATGATATAGGTAAAGCGGCTGTACCTATGGATTATCTGAATAAAGCTGGAGCGCTTACAGACGAAGAATTCGCTGTAGTCAGGCTACATCCGGAGCGTGGTTATGAGTTGATGAAGCAAGCCAATATCACCGATGAAGTGGCGCTTGATGTTTGTTTGCATCACCATGAAAAAATGAACGGCAAAGGTTATCCTCATCAACTACAGGGAGATGAAATTAGTCTCTTCGCTAAAATGGGTGCGGTTTGTGATGTTTATGATGCAATTACTTCTAGTCGTGCCTATAAGCCAAGCTGGGAGCCAAGTCAGTCTTTACAGCGTATGGCGCAGTGGAATGACCACTTCGATGATACGATATTTAAAGCTTTTGTAAAAAGTGTTGGAATTTACCCTATTGGATCTATGGTGAAGCTTAAGTCTGGTAGGCTTGCTGTGGTTATGGACCAAAGCCAAAAGTCTTTGTTGCAGCCTATTGTAAAAGTATTTTTCTCGATTACATCGCAAGCGCGTATTCCAGTAGAGGTGTTGGATTTATCTAAACCAGGCTTTCAAGATACTGTTGTGGGTTATGAAGATCCTGCAAAGTGGGGCTTGCACAATATTAATGCGCTTTGGAGTCAGTAGTTGAGATGAGCTCTGCAAGTGTATTTTGATATTTGGATCATAAAAAAATATCGCGTATAATTCGAAGCTTCCGAGGAGCGTTGCGAGAGCATAGTATTTAAGGTCTCCCAGGCTCGGAAAATGTTACAAACGACGCTCACCATATTATTAACCGTGCCGGACACGGGATATGGGTGAGATAGGCGTCAACTCTCTTGATAGCACCCCTTCCCTCCGGTCACACACATTCAAGGAATGATACTGTGACTGCTGAAATTAAAAATAGTGTTAAAGATTATGTAATTGCGGATATTGGCTTAGCGGCTTTCGGACGTAAAGAAATTGCTATTGCTGAAACTGAAATGCCAGGTTTGATGGCAATTCGTGAAGAATTCTCAAAAGCTCAACCTCTTAAAGGTGCTCGTATTACTGGCAGTCTGCACATGACAATTCAAACAGCGGTGCTGATTGAAACGCTAAAAGATTTAGGTGCGGATGTACGTTGGGCATCATGTAACATTTACTCTACACAAGACCATGCTGCTGCCGCGATTGCGGCTGGCGGTACGCCAGTGTTTGCGATTAAAGGTGAAACTTTAACTGAGTACTGGGATTACACCC
>CAYQZK010000172.1:0-2969 GCA_964422015.1 uncultured Methylotenera sp. | reverse complement strand
AATCAAGTATTAAAATAATAAAAAATACCCATCCTTAAGAATAAACGTATAAAAGTAATTTAAAGGTCATTCATGGTTTTAACTAATTTAGCAATCAATCTGTCTGAACGTGGCTTAATGCCAGATGCAGCCATCAGAAAAGGCATCAGGCAGTTATGTCAGCAACGCTTAAACGAAATTAACGCTAATGATTGTGAAGCAAGCTCCAAAAGGCGCGAGCTATTTTTTCAGGATATGGCAACTGCACAAATTGCACCTCTGCCTGAAATGGCCAATGCACAGCACTATGAAGTAGCCGCCGAGTTTTTTAACCTCGTGCTAGGTTCAAACCGGAAATATAGTAGTTGCTACTGGCCCACTGGTGTTCAAAACCTGAATAGTGCTGAGGAAATCGCTTTATCTGAAACCTGTCAGCACGCAGATTTAAAAGACCATCAAGCCATTTTAGAGCTTGGCTGTGGCTGGGGTTCCTTGTCTTTGTGGATGGCTAAAAATTATCCAAACAGCCAGATCACATCAGTTTCTAACTCTCAATCACAACGAAAATTCATCATGGCAGAAGCCGCCAAGCGTGGGCTTAATAACTTGCAAGTCATTACCTGCGATATGAATCACTTTGTGATAGACCAAACATTTGACCGTATTGTGTCTGTTGAAATGTTCGAACATATGCGTAACTACGAAGTGCTCTTTGAGAAAATCAATCGTTGGTTAAATCCTCAAGGTAAGTTCTTTATGCATATTTTCTGCCACCGTGCCATACCTTATGCGTTTGAAGTTCAAGGTGATGATGACTGGATGAGCCAGTACTTTTTCTCTGGTGGATTTATGCCTAGCGATGACACGCCTAGCCGCTTCCAAAAACATCTCAAGCTTTCTAAACAATGGCGCTGGGACGGCAGTCATTACGAAAAAACCGCTAATGCTTGGTTAAACAACATGGATAACCATAAAGAAGCGCTCACACCTATTCTGCAAGCCTGTTATGGTTTAGATAACACTGAAATCTGGCGCCAAAGATGGCGTATTTTCTTTATGGCTTGCGCTGAGTTATTTGGCTTTAATCATGGACAAGAATGGTGGGTAAGCCACTACTTATTTGAAAAGTCAGACCTCTAATCTATGTACGTTAATATTATTGCCTTTCAAATTGGCTGGTTCGCTTGTGTACTAGGCGGTGCTAACCACTTGGCTTGGCTAGGCACACTAGTTGCGATGGTGATTTTAACTCGGCATATTGTCACATCAGAAAATGTAATCTTTGAGTTTCGCTTAATTACGATTGCCATGATTATTGGCTTAGTTTTCGATAGCATTCCACAAAGTCTTGGCTGGATAACATTTGCCCCAGTTGATTTTTGGCCTGATGCCCTACCCCCACCTTGGATGATTATATTGTGGGGCTTATTTGCCAGCACTATGAACATCAGCTTAAGTTGGCTTAAAACCAAATTTTGGTTAGCTTTGGTATTAGGTGCAATTGCAGGGCCAATTACCTACTGGAGTGGTTCGAGATTTGGTGCATTGCAACTGGTGCAACCGCTATCAGCGATGATTTACCTTAGCCTCGGATGGGCGCTTGCTGTGCCGACTTTACTAAAAATTGCTTCATTCAAAAACTCTACACAAGAATTGAATCAATAATGTTCATTACTGCTCATTTCCTCATTAGCCTAGTGCCTTTATTGATGCTTGCCGTATTAGGCTGGTCACTCAGCCTTAAGGATAACAATGTCACCGTGGTGGATAGCTTGTGGGCTATGTTTTTTTTCCTTGCTACAGCAACAAATCTTTGTTTAGCTTCGGCACTTAGTAATCGGGCCTATTTTATAATGGCTTTAGTCACTATTTGGGCGTTCCGACTGTCATTTTATCTACACCGTCGCAACCACAATAAACCTGAAGATCTTCGCTATCAAGCGATACGCGCCCGCAATGAGCCTAATTTCAGAATCAAAAGTCTCTATCTGGTATTCATGCTTCAAGCGGTGTTGGCATGGATAATTTCGTTACCTTTGCATGTTGCAACACAATCAACCCAAAGCTTAAATGTTGCAGATTATGCAGGGCTTGCTATTTGGCTTGTAGGCATGGGCTTTCAGGTTACTGCCGATATGCAACTTGCAACGTTCAAATCAAATCCGCTCAATGCAAAAAAAGTATTAAACACAGGTGTTTGGAGATATACACGCCACCCCAACTATTTTGGTGAAGCTTGCATTTGGTTTGGCTATGGTTTTATAGCATTGGGCACAGGCACTTGGTGGGCACTTAGCACACCCATATTCATGGCTTATTTGCTCATTAAAGTCACTGGTGCAAAGTTGCTAGAAAAAGACATTGCACAACGCCGACCTGATTACGCCACTTATGTGCAAAAAACCAGTGAATTTATTCCATGGATACCTAAAAGGTAATTCTTAAAATGAAAAACTTTGCTCTAATCATTATGATGCTGACTACCAGTTTAGCTGCGAATGCTAAAACTTGGGAATTTGATGTCTCTATGGATGGCAAATCGATTGGTACGCATCAGTTTGTGTTGGAGCCTCAAGAGAATAACCAACAGCTTCTTAAAAGCAATGCCAAATTTAATGTTAAATTTTTATCTATCACTGTATTTCGCTATCAACATTTGGCTGATGAAATATGGGAAAGCGATTGCCTTAGAAAGCTAGATGCTAGAACTGAAGAGAACAGTAAAGTCACCTTGGTCAATGGTGTACAAGAAAATCAAAGTTTCAAAGTTGCCGCGCAAAAACCCACACAAATTGCTGCAGAATGTGTCATGACTTTTGCTTATTGGAACCCAAAAATTCTCCAACAAAAGAAATTACTTAACCCACAAACAGGTGATTATTTAGCGACTACGATCTCATCATTAGGTAAACAAACGATTACTGTGCGTGGTCAACCTATGACTGCAGAGCAATACAAAATTGATACCGCAAAATTCAAAATTAATATTT
>CAYQZK010000171.1:465-2981 GCA_964422015.1 uncultured Methylotenera sp. | reverse complement strand
GAAGCTGCAATTAAAAAACTAGGTAATAAGCGTGGTGCATTGTATGAAGAAATGCGTAATGCTTATCAGCAGAGTGGTGATGAAGAAGCGTTAGATGCGGCTCGCGCAATGATTGAAGAGCAACAAGGTTTGAGTTTAGGTGATAAAGAGCGTTTGCTTGGCTATCTCGAAGGCGGCGGTAAAATGATTTTGATTGAGCCGGAGTATAAATTGACCCCCGCATCAAAAATGCCAGGTCTAGATGGCCAAAAAATGTCTAAATCTTACAACAACACGATTTCAATGCGTGAAGATGTGGACGCAGTGGCTAAGAAGATTAAAACGATGCCAACAGATCCTGCGCGCGTGCGTCGTACGGACCCGGGCGATCCTGCAAAGTGTCCAGTATGGCAACTGCATGAAGTGTATTCTAATTCCGCCACCCAAGAATGGGCACAGAATGGTTGTAAGAGTGCTTCTATAGGTTGTATCGAGTGTAAAGGCCCTGTAATTGAAGGTGTGTTGGCTGAGTTGAAGCCAATCCAAGAGCGTGCCAGACAATATGCTGAAGATCCGACTTTAGTAAAAAACATTGTGGCTGAGGGTTGTGAAAAGGCACGTAAGCTCGCCCGCGAAACTATGCGTGATGTCCGAGATGCAATGGGTTTAAATTATAGTTAGTTGGAGTAGTGACATGATGGTGGTCTCGGTCACTAGTGCTTAAATGCATGGCTTTGTCATGATATGAGTTAAAATGCCACCAATTCACTGAAAGTCACCTTTATGGCACGTCCCTTTAAGCAACAACGCGATCCTCAACGTACGGTGCGTAGACCGGTCACTAATTTTACAAAATTAGCGGTTGATCCAAATGCGCCACCAGAACCCACTCAAAGATTACATAAGTTACTAGCGTTGGCTGGTTTGGGCTCGCGCCGTGATATGGAGGAGCTGATTGCCAGCGGCCGTGTCACTGTAAATGGACAACCTGCAATCGTCGGTCAGGGTGTTACTCAACATGATGTGGTGCGTTTAGATAGTCGTCCGTTGCGTTTGTCTTTTGAAGCAGAGTTGCCCCAAGTGTTGATTTATCACAAGCCAGAAGGTGAAATTGTGAGTCAAGATGACCCTGAGGGTCGTGCCAGTGTGTTTGATAAATTACCTAAAGTGAAACACGGCAAGTGGATTGCTATTGGTCGTTTGGATATGAATACCAGTGGCTTGCTCATCTTTACGACTTCTGGAGAGTTGGCGAATCGTTTTATGCACCCACGTTATGAAGTTGAACGTGAATACGCTGTACGTATTTTTGGTGAATTGACTGAGGGCCAAATGGCACAGTTAAAGGAAGGGATTGAGTTGGAAGACGGCCCAGCCAATTTTGATAGCATTACTGCACAAGGTGGTGAAGGTGCTAACCATTGGTATCAGGTGATATTGCGTGAAGGCCGTAACCGTGAAGTGCGTCGCTTGTTTGAAGCATTTCAGTTACCAGTGAGTCGCTTGATGCGTGTGCGTTTTGGTCCGGTGAATTTGCCGCCACGTGTTAAGCGCGGCCAAATGCTGAAATTAGAGCAAAAAGAAGTGGTGGGCTTGCTAGAGTGGGCAGACTTACCTGTGCCTACAGCTCCACTTAGGCAATTGACGCAACGCGAGAAAGATAAGTCTACGGCAGTGTTTACGCCTAAGGTGCGCAAACAGCGCATCAGTGCGCTTGATAGGGCGCCACGTGAAGAAGGTGAGAGTGGTGCAAAAACGTATTCAGGGAAATCAGATCGTAATCCTGCTGCTAAAAAGTCAGTCGCTAGAAAGCCTGTGAGTCGTCGGGTGCGCCAAACTAGTGATTTAAATGCACCACAAATGCAGAAGAAAAGTGATAGAAATAGAGGTAGGGGTTAACTTTACAATGAGTTAGCTGATTGTAAGATTGGTTAACTTAGATTTTAGACTGTTCTTTATTTTGTTTTTCTAAGAGTTTTTCTATACGGTCTAGACGTTCTGATACCTCTTGAAAGTGGGACTCTATTGCGCGGTCTTCTTTTCTTATGCCGCGTTGGCCTTTGCCTTTATTGTCACCAATCAGAAATGCAGATAAGCTTGCAGTGAATACTGTGACTAGCACGATGCCGAGAAAAATGATGATACTACCGAAAAATCTAGCAGCAGCAGTTTTAGGCACTATATCACCATAGCCAGTATGTGAAATGGTAACCCATGAATACCACATGCCATCCCAAATAGAGCCTATGCTAGGGTCTAACCGACTCATGATAATGCCAGCCAAGACAACGACAATGCCTGTAATGAGCATCATAATGCCAAGATGACCGCGTGAAAGGTAGTTGCGAATTCGGTGCGACATCCGGAATAGAATAAAGATCATTAATACTAGACGTAAATTACGTAGTGCACCAATTAAAGGGGTGTATGCCCATTCAAAAGGGACTCCAGCTAGGATGATAATTAAATTCATCCAGTTTTTGACTAGGTAATGTTTTTTATTGCGCACCAGTGAGGTGAGGAGTGCGGTTTCAAAT
>CAYQZK010000171.1:0-455 GCA_964422015.1 uncultured Methylotenera sp. | reverse complement strand
GAAAAATCAGCCAAATTACCCAGTCAAACCAGCGGGCAGTGACTAATTCAACAGTGCCTGTTTCTTCTAAATACCATTGTACGGGAATCCATAGCGCAACAAGCAGTATTGGCCACTCTAGCCACTGTGCCCATCGAACTGCAACGCTACGTTCGTTAATATCAACTCCGGCAACTCCAAGCAGATGGCTTACGCCACGAGTGGTGTGTGAGCTCTCGTGCTCATCTGAATGATGACTTGTGGTTTGTGTTGATTCTTGCACTACGGCTCTTTATTGTTTTTTAATTGGTTAGAGGTCTATAGAGACATTATCCAATTCACGATCGTTTTGACATCATCTTCTTTCACTTGAGCACCTGCGGCTGGCATAGGCATGGAGCCCCATGCTCCGGTACTACCCTTCATCACTTTTTCAACTAATTTAGCTTCAGCAGATTTGTCCGCTTTGTATTTTG
>CAYQZK010000170.1:0-2983 GCA_964422015.1 uncultured Methylotenera sp. | reverse complement strand
CAACCACCCCATTACCTTATCTTACCTTAACAAAGACATCACATTTTGACTGGCTGCATTTGCTTGGGAAAGGATTGAGATACCCGCTTGTTGCAATATTTGAGCGCGTGTCATATTGGTTGTCTCAGCCGCAAAGTCAGCATCTCTGATTCGAGAATTCGCTGCTGATAAGTTTTCTGACACGTTATCCAGGTTGCGTATGGTCATTTCAAAGCGGTTTTGGGTAGCACCCAAGGTAGCTCTAAATGAGTCTACTTGTTTCAACGCACTGTCCACAGATTGAATTAAGGTGTTAGCACCTGATACAGTAGTTACATCAGCATTAGCTATCGTACCAACAGCTTGAGCATTTTCATCCAGTTTTCTATTAGCTGCTTGCGTTTGATTACTGTCGGTTCCAACATAAGCATTAGAACCAATAGTTAATGTGTTTGCAGCAGAATAGGTCACTTGACCCGTAATACGTAAGTTTACAGCACCAGAAAAATCATCCGCAGTATTAGTATCTGATGCCGCATTATTAAAAATCAAATTAGCCGTATCAGCGTCAGCAGTTTGAAGGACTATGTCACGACCGTCAGCTGCTGTTAGATTTAAACGACCATCAGAGTCAATTGAGGCTGTAACCCCAGTTATGCTTGATTTAGCGTTGATAGCATTTGTTAATGCTCCATCTGAATCATACTCTTTGGTGTTTACTGGACCAATATCCACACCGTTAATTTTTAAATCGCCATTTGACAAAGAACCAGCACCAACATGGCTATTAGCAACAGTTGGCATACCACCCGTACCAGCATTAGCCACATCACCAGAAGCTACATCACTAATGTTGAATTCAGTTTTTGCAGATGCATAAACACCTTCAAACACAACTTTTCCCGTGCTGTCGATCTCTTCTAATTCTCGAATAGAGTTGACTCGATCGGCAACTGATTTTGCCAAACCACCACCGTAATTTGTGCTTATGGTGCTAGTCAAATCACCACTTGAAATTTGGTTTATATCGCCACCATAACGAGCTTCAGCAATGTCCACATTTTGCGCGCCCGCAGCAACACTAAAAGTAACGTCGCCCTTAGTAATAGCAACCCCTGACGAATCGGTTACGGTATCAAGATCCGAAATACCTACATTACCGGGAGAATCATTTAGTATTGCAACTTGATGAGATTTTGTTTGAACTTGACCAGGTTGCTGTCCCAGCGCGCTGGCGCGCATATCCTGCATTTTGACTGACAGAGACTGCCCTGCATTGGAACCAATTTGAAATGTAAATTGGCCATTGCTGCCATCCAGAAGGTTTTTGCCGTTAAATTGAGTAGTACTTCCGATACGGTTGATTTCGCTAACGAGTTGCTCAACCTCAATCTGGATCGCTTCACGGTCTGATGATGAGTTGGTATCGTTAGCCGCTTGCACAGCCAGTGTCCGCATCCGTTGCAGCGCATTGGTTGTTTCATCCAAAGAACCCTCGGCAGTTTGCGCAAGCGAAATACCATCGTTGGCGTTTCTGGATGCCTGACCCAAACCGTTAATTTGAGCTATAAATCTATCTGAAATCGCAAGGCCAGCAGCATCATCTTTGGCACTATTGATACGCAAACCTGAAGATAAACGTTGCAAACTGGTTTGCATGGTGGATTGAGACTTCTGCAAGCTCCGTTGAGCATTTAAAGCAGAAACATTGGTATTAATAACTTGTGCCATGATGACTCTCCTTCTACAAGGTTAATTTTATTTTTTGTCTGGCACTGCAGACAAAATTCTAAACTCGTAACCTTTATCGTCTATTCAGTCTAAAGCTTTAATTTTTTCTAGCTATCTCATCCTAAACATCAGTCAAAAAAACAATCTTGTATTCTTCTAAGCATTACCTCTTTTTCACACGGAGAACACCAATGAATCAATAGGTTAGAAATATTACTAAGTTATTAATGGTACAAACCAAAATCCTATAAACACAAAACAGCCAGTGTTAAAACTTATCGCTCTCAAAAGAAACACTTGAAGTTATGAGTGACAGTTCACAAAGATCGGCCAGATTTTCCTCATGGCTTCAGTGAAGACAACCATTCATCCAAATGATCTTCCAACAAATAATTTTCAACCACCCATTTTTGCAAAAGTTGCCCTTCTTTAATCAGTGCATCAGGTTCATGAATTTTTTCACGAATCGCCTTGATCCAGCTATTCGCATTGTTACTAACCAATGTTACCGGGGCACTCTTATAAGGCGTAATGTCCGAACACAGTACTGGCCAACCCAACACACCATACTCCAACACCCGTAAATTGGTTTTGGCCATGTTGAAGTTATTGTATTCCAAAGGAGCAATTGCCAAATCCAAATCCAAATCCAACAACTTCTGCGGATAAAGATCAAATATCACACCATCATGGTATTCTCGAATATGGGGTCGCATAGCATCTAGAGACATTCCCATAAAAACCCAATCAACTTCATGCTTGGTTGTTTCAACCACCGGCATCATCAATTCCAGATCACCGTGATGCTGAGCACCGCCCGCCCAGCCGACACGCAATTTTTTACCGTTCCTAGGCACTTTATTAACTTTTAAATTTAACCATCTTGTTGTTTCCAAATAATTAGGGACCACTTTAATATCTGAAATCCATCGCTGATACGCTTCTTTTAAAGGTTCTGTCGCCACAATCAATCTATCTGATTGCTCCATGACTTTTCTAAGTCTTTTTGCCATATCTTTTGGCCATTTACCGGACATCTGCATCGGGTGTTTACTAGGCAGGGCAAAAACTAAATCATCCTGCGAATAGACCATAAAAACATTATTGGATTTACGATATTGACTCCAAGCATTGATCAAATAATCAGCTGTGCCATTCTGCAGCATCAAAACATCCGGTTTGGCTCTCTAAATTTCAACAATATCAGGGATCAACGTCTCGCTATGCTTAGGAAGCAAACTGCTCACAACCAATCCGCTGGAAGCAAGTGATC
>CAYQZK010000169.1:0-3085 GCA_964422015.1 uncultured Methylotenera sp. | reverse complement strand
AATCATTAATCGCAAATGGTTGCGAGAGTTGCTGAACAATATTTTCAGCAACCTTGTGTGCATCGGTTGTTTCATTCAATTGAGACAAAATTACCGTAAACTCATCGCCGCCCATGCGCGCGACGGTATCAGCTTCGCGCACGCATTGGCTGATACGCTCGGCCACTTGCACCAATAACTCATCCCCTGCATCGTGACCAAAACTATCGTTCACTTCTTTAAAATAATCTAAATCAATGAAAAACAAAGCTGCAGATTGTTTTAAACGGTGCGCTAATTTAATTTCTTGCTCTAAACGATCTCGAAATAAGCTGCGATTAGGCAAATGTGTCAAATGATCATAATTAGCCTGACGCCAAATCAGCTCATCTGCTTTTTTCTTTTCTGTAATATCTGAAAAAATCGCCACATGTAATCGTTTAGTACCATCTTCATTAAAAATCACATTAATGGACAACCACTCAATATATTCTTCACCATTTTTTCTTTTATTCCATAATTCGCCATCCCAATGACCTGTCACCTTCAATGACTGCCACATCGTCTGATAAAACTCTTTGCCTTGGCGACCTGAGCTCAAAATTCCAGGGTTTTTACCAACGACATCATTGTAGGTATACCCCGTCATTTTCGTGAATGCAGGGTTCACAGTCACAATTCGATTGTCAGCATCAGTAACTACAATGGCTTCACTAGCTGAATCAAAAATTATGGCGGATATCTGTAAATCATTGATATGCTCACGCGCTTGCTTATGAGAGAAGCGCAAATCCAAATGTGCCATGATGTTTTTAGATAAAACACTTAAGGCATCTAACTGCTCTTTATTCAAATGGCGCGGCTCACGATCAATCACACACAAAGTACCCAGATGTTGGCCATTCATTGCAGCCAAAGGCACGCCCGCATAAAAGCGAATATCAGGATCAGCCGTAACCAATGGATTGTCAGAAAAACGTTCATCTTCTAATGCATTCGGCACAATCATGATTTCATTTTGTAAAATCGCATGCGCACAAAATGCAACATCTCTCGGTGTTTCTTGAGCATCAACACCTTTAATCGCTTTAAACCATTGCCGATTCTCATCCACCAAGCTAATCGCAGCAATCGGTGTTTGGCAAATATAAGAAGCCAACTGCACCATCGCATCTAAGGCCTCGTCAGGCTCGGTGTCTAAAATATCGTATTTGCGAAGCGTTTCTAAACGTGCTTTTTCATCGTGAGGAAGCGGAGCAACTTTCATATCAATCAGAACCTTTTCAAGTAAATTTCAGTATAAGCTCAACCGCTATTACCGCAAAATCAAATTCAGGGTGCTGGATTCATCATCGTTAAATGCAACTGCTCAATTTCCTGCATGATTTCCGGCGATAGCGCCGTATCAAAAGCCTCAATATTTTCTTTTAGCTGCATCATATTGGTTGCACCAATAATGGTGCTAGAAACAAACCAACGATGATAAACAAAGCTCAGTGCCAATTGCGTAGGCGTTAAACCATGCGCTCTTGCCAGCTTGGCATAAGCCGCACTCGCAGGAAAAACATTCGGTTTTTTATAGCGCTGTGCATAACCCAAAAACATCGTTACGCGACCTTTTGTTGCAGGGTCGTCAATATATTTACCGGTCAAATGCCCAAAGGCGAGTGGCGAATAAGCAAGTAAACCGATATTCTCCCGATACAGCACCTCTGTCATACCGAATTCCATGCCGCGATTGATGAGGTTATAGCAATTCTGCACACTAGCCACGCGAGGCAAATTGTATTCATCAGCGATACGACAAAACTCCATCAATCCCCACGGCTGCTCGTTAGATAAGCCAACATAGCGAATCTTGCCTTCTTTCACTAAGGCCGACAGCGTTTCAAGCTGATTGCGAATAGATACCCAGTCTTTCTGCTTACCTGCTGCATCAAACTCTTGAGTAGGGTCAAACAAATACTGCCCGAACATAGGTACATTACGCTCAGGCCAGTGCAACTGATAAAGATCAATATAATCCGTTTGCAAACGTTTGAGTGAGCCTTCAATCGCCGCGCGAATATTAGTCTCATCCAAAGATGGCGGCCCGCCGCGTATCCAATCTAACCCACGCCTAGGTCCAGAAACTTTTCCACCTAAGATAATTTGGTCGCGCGGCTGATTCTTAAGCCAAGTACCCACCATCGTTTCGGTGCGCGTATAAGTTTCAGCCTTAGGTGGCACTGGGTACATTTCTGCAGTATCAATAAAATTAATGCCTTGTGCCACAGCATAATCCAACTGTGCATGAGCTTCAGCCTCAGTGTTTTGGTCGCCGTAGGTCATGGTGCCCAGACAGATTTTAGAAACATTCAAATCGGTATGTGCAAGCTGGGTATATTCCATTTCTATTTATTCCTATTTTTTTAACTCAAGGTACTTGAAATGCATTGAATCGCCCCAAAGTTAGCAATCGAAGTATGGGAGTGCTAAAATGCCGCATTACCTATACCAGTTTTTTTAACTATTTTAGCAACATAATCCATCAGGAGAAATTGAATGAAAATTCGTCCATTACACGATCGCGTTATTGTAAAACGTTCAGAAGAAGAGCGTACAACCGCTTCTGGCATTGTAATTCCAGATAGCGCAACAGAAAAACCTGATCAAGGCATTGTACAAGCCATTGGTTCTGGCAAACGTGATGATAGCGGTAAAGTAATCGCTTTAGACGTTAAAGTAGGCGACAAAGTGTTATTCGGCAAATACGCAGGCCAAACTGTAAAAGTTGATGGCGAAGAATTATTGGTGATGCGCGAAGAAGACATCATGGCAATCGTTGAAGCGTAATCAAACACTTCAAAAGAATATTATTCACAGCATTTCAGGAGATTTAACATGGCAGCAAAAGACGTAAGATTTGGTGATGAAGTTCGCCAAAAAATGACTAACGGCGTAAACATTCTAGCTAACGCAGTTAAAGTAACTTTGGGCCCTAAAGGCCGTAACGTAGTGTTAGAGCGTTCTTTCGGCGCACCTACTATTACCAAAGACGGTGTTTCAGTAGCTAAAGAAATCGAATTAAAAGACAAATTCGAAAACATGGGCGCACAAATGGTAA
>CAYQZK010000168.1:0-3124 GCA_964422015.1 uncultured Methylotenera sp. | reverse complement strand
GCAATGACAAAGATGTGGCTATTCAGGGGCAGGGGTTTTTTCAGGTATTGTTACCTGACGGCACTACAGCATTCACAAGAGATGGTTCTTTTCAACTGGATTTCCAAGGTCAATTGGTTACTTCCAGCGGATTTCCTTTACAGCCGGCTATTTCAATACCCAATAATGCACAAAGCCTAACTATTGGACGTGATGGTACTATTTCAGTCACATTACCAAACACAACCGCTACCACTCAAGTCGGCGCACTACAATTGGCAACTTTTATTAACCCAGCCGGTTTACAAGCTAAAGGCGAAAATCTTTTCGTAGAGACAACTTCTTCAGGTCCCGCAAATGCAAACACACCAGGTACCAATGGTGCTGGATTATTAACGCAAGGTTTTGTTGAAACGTCAAACGTCAATGTTGTAGAAGAGCTTGTGAACATGATTCAAACGCAGCGTGCTTACGAAATTAACAGTAAAGCAATTACTACCTCCGACCAAATGCTTCAAAAACTAACACAGATGTAATTAAAACTGATGAAACCATACGATCAACTAGGTTTGAGTTATAACAATGTTCACTAAAAACTCGATGTGTTTACTGTTAAATATAAAACTCTACTATGCATTAATTGTTGTGATGTCCTTGGTGGCTGCTGGTTGCGCAATTACTCCTTCATCAATAGTGCAGCAACCTACTACAGCAAAGGCACAGCCACCGAATAGCACAGGAAGTAACAATGGTGCGATTTTTAATGTTGCATCTTATCGTCCTACGTTTGAGGATAGGCGCCTCCGTTTTGTAGGTGATATCATTACAATCAACATTGTAGAAAATACAAGCGCGACCAAGGCTGGAGCAAGTTCTGCAAGCAAAACAGGCACTGCAACCTTTAACACGGATACAACACTTACGGATACTGCAAACACTCTGAACTTACCGCTTGTTGGTGGAATCGTTAAAGGGGTTACATCAAGGTTACCTTTTGCAAACAAAACCAGCATGGATGCAAGCTCTGAAAACTCTTACTCTGATGACGCGACAGCAAGCTCACGCAATGCATTCACTGGCAGCATTACAGCAACAGTAGTTGATGTGTTGCCTAATGGCTACCTAATGGTTAGCGGTGAAAAACAGGTGGCTTTTGATAAGGGAACTGAATTTGTGCGGTTTTCCGGGGTAATCAACCCTGACTTGGTTGCACAGGGTAACACCATCGCATCAACAAGAGTTGCTGATGCACGCATAGAATATAGAACCAATTCAAAAGTTGACGCTGCTTCGATTGCATCTATGTTTGCACGTTTTTTCTTAAGCATGAGTCCATGGTAAAGGCAATGTCGATGTTGCTCACAGACCCAGTTAAACCTTTCTCAAATCAATTGGCTAAACTTTTAATGCTGATTTTTGCAATGTTAGGTGGTTTACTTGTTCATACTCCAGCACATGCTGAGCGCATCAAAGACTTAGCTACCATTCAAGGAGTTCGAAGCAATCAGTTGCTAGGGTACGGAATAGTTGTTGGATTAGACGGCACAGGAGACCAGACTGTTCAAACACCGTTTACAGTTCAAAGTATTATTAGCATGATGCAACAAATGGGAGTCAGTCTGCCAATTGGGACCCAACTACAACTCAAAAACGTTGCTGCCGTAATGGTCACAACCACCCTACCTGCATTTGCACAACCTGGTCAAAATCTGGATGTAACCGTATCGTCAATGGGTAATGCCAAAAGCCTTCGCGGTGGCACCTTATTGATGACACCTCTAAAGGGTGCCGATGGGCAAATCTATGCCATGTCACAAGGTAATTTGGTCGTAGGTGGTGTAGGAGCCTCAGCAAACGGGGCACAAACGCAAGTTAATCATTTGAGCGTTGGCAGAATCACCGCGGGTGCTACGGTTGAACGCGCTGTACCGAGTAATATCAGTCAAACTGAAAGCATTAATTTAGAGCTTAAGGAAACAGATTTTTCAACTTCTACGCTAGTAACCGAAGCAATTAATAAACGTTTTGGTCAAAATACTGCCTTTGCACAGGACGGCCGTGTAATCCGCGTAATACCTCCACTCAATAGTAGCCGTGTAGCTTTTTTGGCGGCATTAGAAAGCATCAATATTGCACGTGCTGCTAGTGAGGCAAAAGTGATTGTAAACGCGCGTACAGGTTCGGTTGTCATGAATCAAACGGTTACCTTGGAAAACTGCGCAGTTTCACATGGAAACCTATCCGTCACCATTAACACAGACCCCGTTATTAGCCAGCCAGGTGCATTATCTACAGGCCAAACAGTTGTTGCAGCAAAATCTAAAATAGACATCAATAAAGAACCAGGAAAAGTGGTGCAGCTAAATAGTGGTGCCAACCTCTCAGACGTAGTTAAAGCCCTAAATGCTATAGGCGCTACACCTCAAGACTTGCTTGCCATATTGCAAGCAATGAAATCATCCGGCTCTCTGCGAGCAGAACTGGAGGTCATCTAACATGGTAAATGCCACCGATTTATCAGGTAACGTAGCTTTCGATGCTAATGGTTTAAACAATCTTAAACAAGCCGCGAAAGAAAATTCTCCTGAAGCAATTAAGGGTGTCGCACGGCAATTTGAAGCCATTTTCATGAACATGATGCTTAAAAGCATGCGAGATGCTTCACCGCAAGACAACCCTTTTGATAATGAGCAGAGTCGCACATTTACATCCATGCTAGACCAGCAACTTACGAGCAACCTAGCATCTAAAGGACTCGGACTTGCTGACATCCTAGCTAAGCAACTCAGTCAAACTGGATATAAGAATACGGCAATTAAAGATGCAGTAAATAGTGATCCACCAGAATTAGAAACTGTTTCACCATTCAATACCAATTCTTTAATCAACCACTTGTCGCCTAGCCTAACGAAAAAGCCACAAGCCAAAACAGTTTCTGAACCAGTTAAGACTAATGAAAATAGCTTAATCAATGGCAAAACCTCCAGTGATGGCGCTTCTGATTTTTATAACAAAATGGCATTACATGCTGAAGAAGCCAGCAAAGTGAGTGGTATACCTGCTCACCTCATGCTGGGCCAAGCTGCGTTAGAAAGCGGTTGGGGGAAACATGAAATTAAAGGATTAGATGGAAGCTCTAGCAACA
>CAYQZK010000167.1:0-3142 GCA_964422015.1 uncultured Methylotenera sp. | reverse complement strand
TAAAGTAGGGCTTCCTATAAAGAAAGCCGTATTGTTTTTAAATTCAGGAAAATTAGTAGTACTTTAATTTATTAAGATTTAACTTTAATTTATCAATTTAAATAATTGATTAAATTAAATATTAATTAAGGATTGTGTAATGGATTTACAAAGTGTCATTGACCTTTTTTTACACTTAGACAAACACCTTGCGGTTGTCGCGGTGTCATGGGGTGTGTGGATTTATGCACTGCTGTTCGTTATTATTTTTGTAGAGACAGGCTTAGTGGTGATGCCTTTCTTACCTGGTGATTCACTACTTTTTGTTGCAGGCGCAATTGCTGCAGTGGGTGGTATGAGTTTACCTGTATTGATGCTTTTACTGACCGTGGCGGCAGTTTCTGGAGATGCTCTAAACTATTCAATTGGCAGGCAAATAGGTCCAAAAGTCTTTTCTTGGGAGAACTCCCGCTGGTTTAATAAAGATGCATTTAATAAGACACATGCTTTTTATGAAAAATATGGCCCTATGACTATCGTTATTGCGCGCTTCATGCCATTTATTCGCACATTTGCTCCTTTTGTGGGTGGGGTTGCACAAATGTCTTATCCGAAGTTTGCAACGTATAACGTTGTTGGTGGAGTGCTTTGGGTGTGTGGATTAACTGGATTAGGCTTCATCGTCGGAAATCAACCATGGGTGAAAGCTAACTTTTCGCTACTTGCCTTAGCTTTAATTATTGTGCCTAGTATGCCAGCTGTTTGGTTAATGCTGAAGCATCTGCTGAAGAAATACCGTAATGCTTAATAGTTGTTTGGCGGGAAAATATATGTGAATCGATAAGAGCATTCTTATAGAGTGCTCTTATTTAACAAAGCCTCAAACTCTTCTAAAGATACTGGCTTACTAAATAAATAACCTTGACAGATTGGGCACCCGTTTTCTTGTAAGAATGCCCGTTGCTCTTCAGTTTCTACGCCTTCAGCAATCACTTCCATGCCTAAGTTGTTACCCATGCCGATAATGGTTTGCACAATCACTGCATCATTATTTTTTACACCAATGTTGCGCACAAAAGACTGGTCAATTTTAAGTTGATCTAGCGGTAGTTGCGTGAGGTAAGCCAGTGATGATTGCCCTGTGCCAAAATCATCCATAGAGAATCGCACTCCAATGTTGCGTAGCTCGTTCATTTTTTTGATAGTGCTATTGATGTCGTCCAGCACTAAACTTTCCGTAAGCTCAAGTTTTAGGTGGTCAGGGTTGATAGCGTAATGATTCAGCATTTGCTGAACTTGAGCAACAAAGTTGTCTTCGTAGAATTGACGTGCACTCACATTCACCGAGAGTTGCAGGTGTTGAGTATCAACGCCATTTTCCCATTGTTTAATTTGAGCGCAGGCGGTTTCTAGCACCCAGTGACCGATGCTGACGATTAATCCTGTTTCCTCTGCTAATGGAATAAACTCATAAGGTGGAATCATGCCTTTTTCTGGGTGATACCAGCGAATTAGCACTTCAGCCCCTGTGATATTACCATTGTGATAAACCTGTGCTTGATAGAGTAGTTTAAATTGCTGTTCGTTGATAGCAACACGTAAATCTGCTTCTAAAGCAACGTTTGCCTCAATAGCGGCTTGCATTTTTGGGTCAAAAAATCGCAGTCCATTGCGGCCTTCCGTCTTTGCTTCATACATCGCAATGTCGGCTTGTTTCAATGCATCTTCCATGTCAATAGTGGTACCACTGAAGAGTGTCATGCCAATACTTGGGCTGTTGTAATAGACGTGAATTCCAAGTTGGTACGCCTGGTTGAGCGCTTTAAGGATTTTTTCTCCTATAACTTCAGTTTGTTTTGCAGCTTCGTTCGCTGAGTCGCTAAGGTCCTCTAACATGACGACAAACTCATCGCCACCAAGACGGGCAACGGTATCATTTTCTCTTACGCAAGCCAGCATGCGCTCAGCCACTTGTTGCAAGAGCAAGTCGCCAATATCATGCCCTAAAGTGTCATTCAATTTTTTGAAGTGGTCGAGATCTAAAAAGAGTATCGCGCCTAGGTGTCCGCTACGCGCACTGGCCACCATGGCTTGGTTGAGACGGTCTAGTAATAGGCGGCGGTTAGGAAGCTTGGTTAGCGGGTCGTATAGAGCGAGGTAGTTACTCTTATCTTCTGCAGCTTTGCGACTGCTAATATCAGTGCGAATGGAAATGTAACTTTCTGGCTTGCCATTTTCATCCATAAATGGTGCTACCGTAGTATCCACCCAATAGAGACGGCCATCTTTGGCGCGATTGCACACTTCGTCATGCCAAGCATCTCCTCTAGCGATAACTCGGTACATTTCTTTAAAGAAACCGTGCGGATGATAGCCAGAGTTAAGTATGGCGTGATCTTGCCCAATAAGCTCTTCTTGTGAATAGCCGCTGACTTCACAGAACTTATCATTAGCATAGGTAATACGGCCTTTAACGTCAGTAACAGCCACAATTGCATGTTTATCTAAAGCGAATTTCTGGTACTTCAGCTCAGCCAAAGAACGCTTGGTAAGCTGTTCACTCATTCGCAAGGATTCTTGCGTAGTTCTAAGTTCAGTTACATCGTAAAACCAGCCTAAAACAGCAGGTTCATTTTCATAGTTGATAAGCTGATATGACGCTATTGCCCATGTTCTAGTAGCGCCTACAATGTTCAGTTCGACTAGTTTCTCTGAAACTGCATTGCCATTATTGAGTTCTTTTAGAATGTCTTCATAGACCTGTGGGTCAGCGTAATACTGTTTAGGATCTTTACCTGCCATGTTCTCTGGCTCGGTATTGATGAGTTGCGCATACCGTTGATTAGCAAACAATACTTTACGCCCTGTGGTACTAGTAATGCGAACGGCAATTGGGCTGGTTTCTAACATTGAACGGAAACGTTCTTTGTTTTCCAGTAAAGACTGGTTTGCTATTTTACGTTCTGTAACGTCACGTGTTACACCAAGCAACATTGTTTCATTACCATCCTGCATTGGCACGGCATGTGTTTCTAGCCAGCGATGCGTGCCATTTAGCCCGATGATTTCAAACTCTAATTGTACGGTTTCACCAGCGATGACCCGCCTCAGCATATTAGTAAAGTCTGCACGGTAGTTTGGGGTTACGGTGCTGAGTAAGGTA
>CAYQZK010000166.1:0-3145 GCA_964422015.1 uncultured Methylotenera sp. | reverse complement strand
ACAGGATTGCACAGATGCTTTTTGTTCCAGTAATTCGAGCAGAGTTTGTAGAAGTTGAGGAGTTCAGCACAGTGACTGAACGTGGCGAGGGTGGTTTTGGGAGTACAGGAATATGAGTGAACTAAAGCAAGCTATGTTATGTATCTTATTCGCTATTATAATTTTTGCAGCACTCGCATACAGAGGATTACCCGCATGTTAACAACAACAGCGTCTTACATTTTAATTATCGCTGTAACCACTCACGGTGATCTTACACAATCAACAATCGAATTTGCAGACAAAACATCATGCGAATCAGCGGCAGTTAGACAGGATTTTGCATTTAAAAATTTGCAGTTTGCAGGTAGATGGAACTTAACCTGTCATCCTTATCAACTTACTGGAGAGAAGAAATGAAACAATGCACAAAGTGTTTAGAAACGCGCAATGATCTTGAGTTTTATTCGTATCAAACAATTATGTATAATCGAAAAAATGATAATTTACCGCATGACGTTTGCAAAGATTGCTACAACTTGAAAGCTAAACGAAAAGAATTAAATTTACCGGTTTCAGAAATCACTAAATTGTCAAAATTGTTTTTAAGCACACATACGTTGATGCCAGCAAAATGGGGGATGACTTTATGACAAATCAAGAGAAACAGATGTATTTTGGATTCACAGGCGATTCAGTACATGCGCCATTGCATTATAAAGGAGCAGGAATGGAGTGCATAGACGCAATGGCAGCTATGCTTACTCATGCAGAGTTTATCGGTTATCTGCGAGGCAATGTGTTCAAATATTTGTGGCGATACAAAGATAAAAATGGCATTGAGGATCTGCGCAAGGCAAATTGGTATCTGGATCGTTTAATCAAAACAGAAGGTTTTTAATGAAGCAATGGAGTGCCAAAGATCATCCCGAAGAAACTATTTTAGTCATTACTAAAGAACGATGCGCTGAGTATATGGAATTGCTAAAATGGCTTGCTGATAATCCAATGGATCCAATTAGCGTAAGCAATTTGGTATTAAGCAGAAGGGAACGATGAAACCAAAAATAAAAAAGGTAGGCAATAAATGGCTTTGCTATACCAACTTTTCAATAGTTGCTTGTGGTACTACACCAGCGGCAGCCTATAACAAATGGATGGAATTAAATGATGGCATGGGAGATTTTGAAAGCATTAGAAGCATTAACAATTCTTGCTAAGATGTTGCGTGACCTGTAAATAAAGAAGCCGCTTTTCAGCGGCTTTTTTTATTCTTCTTCGTCAACATTCTCTGTTGCGTCTTGTGCTTTTTGCAGTTGATACATGTAATTGTTTGCATACAACTGATCAATTCCTGCCTTATCTAAAGCCGCTTTATACGCATCTAATCCACCTTTAACATAATTGGATGCTTGACCAGCTTTGATAGCTGCTTCACCCATTAGACGCGGTGATTGAAATGGCAAAGGCAGTAATGCATAAGGATTAGCATAAGTTATTGCACCACCAATTGCGCCTGCTGAGTTTAATCCTTGCAAACCTCTTGGCATCCATGAGCTTGCCGCTTGACCAGCCACTTTAGTACGCAAATTTCTTGCGCCAGCATCTTCAAGCTCATCAATCAACTGACTTCTATAGCCATAATTGGTATATGCATTATTACGCAATGCTTGTTGAAGTTTTCTAATTGATGTATCTGTTCTTGCTTTAGGTCCAAGCGAAAACGTACCAGTTAATTCATGAAGTAAATCCGATGAATCCGCGTATCGCTTCATGGCATTAGCGTATTCTGGTTCTTGGTTTACAATTTGTTGGCGAACTGCTTGATAGGCATCATCTGCAATTGCTTTTGGTGTAGTTCCAAATTCTGCATTTTCACCAATCTCACCAACGCGACGTTTTAAGAAATCAATACCGCTTGGTGTATGAAAAGGATCTGGATCTTTATCTCCCCAATAATCAATTTCATTTTGAAGTTTTTCTTGCATTGCGCGTGATAACTCACCACTATGCTCACCTCGGAAATTATATTTATTAAAAATATCTTGTATGTCAGCTCTAATTGGATCGTAATTGATTGGCGTAACGTTTCCACGCACACCGGCCATGTCTGCTTCATATTGAGCAGCACGCGCTCGTGCAAGATTGCTTACAGCATTTTTAGCCTCTGTTGCTACTTCTTGAAATCGTCCTTCAGGTTCACGCAAATTTTCAAAAGCAGTTTTTAGCTTTTCACCACCAACTTGACCTGATTTGTAAAGCTCACGCATCACATCACTACCAGTGCCAGTTATATTTCCAATAATAGATGATGGAATATTTAACTCGGAAATCTTTTCTGCACCTTTTAATGCTGTTGATGTTGGATCAAGTTCACTAGCTCTATTGAGTAAAGTTTCAACGCCAGCAGGTACACGACCTTTTGCAAGTAATCGCGTTGGCTGAACAATCGTAGCAAAATCAGCCGCCATGCCAAAAGGATCTTCTGCTAATCCTTTTTTGATTCCACGCTCGCCACCCCATCTATCATGATAATACTTAATAGCTTCGTTTAACTTTTCAGGGTTTTTAGCTGTTTCTGGATTGAGCTTGTACATCACATCAATCACTTTTTGTGGCAATAATTTTTGCATACCAGCATTGCCTAAATCTAGCATTGCTTGTGCTGTATCAATTGGATGCAATACTGGATCAACGTAACCTGATTTGATTACGTTGATAGCAGATGGAATAGCATGCATTGCAGATTGCATTGGAATTTCAGACCATTTGGGGATTTTTTCGCCAACATCCCAATCTTTTTCCCAAGGTTTTGATTCTGCTTTTGGTTCTTCTACTTGATATTTTTCCCAAGGTTTTGCCATTATAGTTCTCTCCAATTTTTTGGATCAGCAGGATCACCACCTATAAATTCATGGTTACCGTCAATATCACCAGGTTTTGGTAATTTAATTTTACTTTTTTCTGCCTGTTGTTTTCCATAATCAAGTTTTGGCGTTAAGCGATCTGGATTCTTTTTGATAATTGGCTCATGTTCACGTTGATACTGGCTAATTAATTTATTGTTATACATTACCATTCTATCGGCAATTTTCTTTAATTCTACTTGCGTGCCTTTTTCGCCAAGTTTTGCTGGATCAATAGCCGCAAATTGATTTATAAGCAT
>CAYQZK010000165.1:0-3173 GCA_964422015.1 uncultured Methylotenera sp. | reverse complement strand
TGCCCGGTTATGGCGTGACATTCCGTATTGTTGATAAAGCCGTAGCTACCGCACTGACAACTAACTCATCAGCAGGGGTTAAAAAATAATGGCTATAAAATTAGCAACAATGACTGGGCGTGAGCAAGTGCTGGTGCTTATTACTGCCGCCGTGTTTTTAGGTGGGGCTTATGGCATATTGCGTTATAAACCTGCACTTAAGGCACTGGCTGAAATGCAGGCAACCACAACTCAAACAGAAGAGCGTTTGAAAACCACTACCATACCAGACGCACCTGATGAAGATGTAGAAAGCATGCGTGAACGCATGATGCAGGCAGAAGAAAAACTCGCTGCTGCAAATAAACGTGTGACCGAACTAGAAGAACATTTGCCACCTGTAGATGCGCAAGAGGTGAAACTGAAAATTTCGGAGTTGGCGCAATTATCCAGACTCTTAGTACGAGTCAATGAGGTATATAAAATTGGTGCGCTTGCAAGTACTGCTACCGCTGCAGGAAGAAGTTCAAAAGCTGCTCGTCGTGCAGCTAGAAAAGCAGCGGCAACTCCTGCAAATGCAAATGCCAAGATTGCAGCATCATCAGAGCCTAGTATGGGCTTAGAAATGCTCGATCGTTACGCTAATCCAGACTTTGAGCGCCCACTACAACGGATTACTTTAGAAGGCTACTACACTGATATTCGCTATTTCTTAGATCAGTTACAGAACTTTCCTTGGCAAGTCACGGTAGCTCAAATGCAGATTAAAACTGAAGCCCGCCCAAACGAACCCGGTATGCCGCAGTTATTGCAGGCTACTTTAATTTTAGCGTTGTAGATTACTGATGGCCTTAACAATAGATCAATTGCTAGACGCTGCAATAAACCGCAACGTTGTGGAAGTGGATGTGCTGGTACGTTTACGTGCCGAGGCTAAACGCTCCCGTGCAGATTTGCTGGAGTTAGTGACGGCGCATTACCGCATTCCTGCTTCAGCGCTTTATCAGGCGTATGCTGAAGTTAGAGGTCTGATATTTACAGATCCTGTTCTGGCCAATCCGCCAGATAGTCTAGTTAAAAAATTGCCGCAATCGCTTATGCAGCGTAAGTTGGTGTTGCCACTGGAAGAACATACAGATGCGATTTTGGTTGCAGTGGCAGATGCTGATGACAGAGCAACGCTCGAGTCGGTGCAGCGTATGTTAGGGCGACCACTTAAGCTGGCGTTGGCAGAGCCTAGCGCACTGCAGGTAACTATTAACCGCACCTTATCCAGAATAATTGGCGTACGAACATCCGCTGAGGTGGACGTAATTGCGCTGTTAGATGAGATTTTTCGCGAAGCATTTTTGCGCCGCTCTTCAGATATTCATTTATTGCCAGAAGAAAATGGTTTACGCGTGCGTTTGCGTGTGGATGGACGTTTGCAGGATTATTTGCCTCGTACTGAGGGTGCCGATTCTAGTGCCTTGGTGTCACGCGTGAAGGTGCTCTCAAACCTAGATATTGCTGAGCAGCGCGAGGCGCAAGATGGTGGCTTTTCTTATCGTTTGCCGCCGCCGATAGACCGTGAATTTAATATTAGGGTGGCAACTGCACCTACTCGACATGGTGAGCGTGTGACCATGCGGTTGTTAGGCGGTGAGGACAATGCTGTTATTACACTGCCAAATTTAGGTATGGCTGAGGCTGATTTGCAACTATTCCGTAAGGCAATACGTAAGCCCTTCGGCATGATTTTGCTTACAGGCCCAACAGGTAGCGGTAAATCCACCACACTATTTGCGGCACTACAAGAAATTGCTAACCCTGAAATTAATATCATGACGGTGGAAAACCCGATTGAGTATTTTATGGAGGGAGTGTCGCAGGTACAGACAGGCCACAAAATTACCTTTGCGGAAGCCCTGCGTTCTTTTTTACGACATGACCCGGATGTGCTGATGGTAGGTGAGATTCGTGATGAAGAAACCGCAGATGTTGCATTAAAGGCCGCTATGACAGGACATTTGGTGTTTTCAACACTGCATACCAATACGGCTTGTGGCACCGTGGTGCGTTTGGCAGATATTGGCTGTGAAGCCTATCTAATTGGCAGCACCATGAATGCCGTCATCGCCCAGCGTTTAGTGCGACGATTATGTCCACATTGCCGCCAAGCGCGCGTTCCAACTGCTGAAGAGAAAGACAAACTTAAAATTAACGACACCGTTGTCCTGTATGACCCTAAAGGCTGTGCAGCCTGTCAGGGTAAGGGATATCGCGGTAGGCTGGGTTTATATGAAACATTGTGGTTTGACAGTGATTTATCCCGCTTTGTATCTCGCGGCTGTGATGAAGAAGCGCTAGAGTCTTATGCAGGTTCTCGCCTGCGTTATATGTGGCAGGATGGCCGCGAAAAAGTATTGCAAGGCATGACAACGTTTGAGGAATTGTGTGAAGTTGCAGTTCCGAAAGAAACCAAGCCGAAAGCGACCGAGGTGTAACCGATGCCAAATTTTGACTATATTGCAGTCAGTTCTAATGGGGTGGAGTCACGTGGTCGTATTGAAGCGGATAATGCGCGTGCGGCAACGGCTGATTTACGTGCGCGACAATTGTTTGTGACTGAAATTAAAGAGGGTGTGGCAAAAACTGCCGGGGGTGCACCATCCGATGGTGCCAAGGCATTTGATTTATCTGAGTATCTATCAGTTAAAGGTCAAGATGTCGTATTCTTTTTTCGTCAGCTTTCATTCATGCTGAGGGCAGGACTGCCTGTGGTGCAAGCACTACAACTATCACGCTCACAGACTTCCAGCGGGCGTTTAAAGTTAGTCATTAGCCAAATGCTCTCAGATATCGAAGCTGGATCACCGATGTCGCAAGCTATGAAAAAACATCCGCAAGTATTTACCTCTCTAATGGTGAACCTAGTGCATGCTGGTGAAAACACGGGTGATATGGATGGCATTATGGATAGAATCGCCACCCATGTTGAAAAAAGCCTAGCGCTGAAATCTATGATTATTAATGCCATGATTTACCCCGCAGTGGTGATATTGGCTGCCGTAGGGGTGGCGGTGTTTTTGGTATGGAAAATTATTCCTCAATTTGAAAAGTTCTTATCTGGTAAAGGTAAGGCCTTACCTCCATCGACACAGATGCTGATTGATAGCTCGCACTTTTTGCGTGATAACGGTTTGATCATTGTG
>CAYQZK010000164.1:0-3200 GCA_964422015.1 uncultured Methylotenera sp. | reverse complement strand
GCGTGTTAATAAAATGCACCATGCCTTGCTTATAGGCTTCAAGATACTGTGTAGGTACAATCAAATTGGACATTTCTTGCCCCATAGCATCATCACGTGAGTAACCAAAAATAATTTCGGCTTGGGGATTCCAACTAATCACCTTACCATCTTGATCCATGCTGACAATGGCATCCTGTGCTGTATCCATCAGAGATTGTATTCTTGCTATACTTTCCTCTAGTGCTTTGTGTGAGATTTTGAGTGTATTTTCAGCTTGCTGTCGCTCACTAATTTCTCGCATGAGATGCAATGTATTGGCAACGTGATTACCGTATGTTGTTAGAATAATATCGATTAGCACCCGCATAGTGCCACTCATTTTTTCCGCTGCGAGTTTTTTAGCGTTATCTAGCACCTCTCCAGACTGCATAGCTAGTACGACCATTGCCATGTACCTATCAGTTTCTAGTATATGAGACGCTAACCAACGTGTTAAAAAAGAAAGTAACTCCTCGATGATATGGCCTGTAGGCTTGGTATCTTCATCGCTTTTTAAGTTGATCACCGTCGAGATGAAGCTATCATGCCCCTCTTTGTGCTGATACTCTAAAGGATCCTCAGGAAGATAATTATGCCAGATTGCTTCTTCTGTCTGAAAATGATAAACAGCGTAGTCTGCAAGTTCATCGAAAATATGATTGAGTGCAGGAACGTCTGCTTTATGAACGACGTGACCCGCGAGTAGATTGATAAGCTGAGCCAGTCTTTGATGTTGCTCATCTATTTTGGCAACACCTGTATTAAAATTTTCATTCCATGGAAAAATATCAATTGAGTCCATGTTAATCCTTAAACATCATGTTATTCATTTAAAAAACGGCTGACTATGCCACTACACTTCGTATAAGTGAATGTTGATTTCATGCTGCAAAGTAACTAAATTGACACTTTCCGGCCGCTTTTGCAGCATACATCGCTTTATCCGCCTGCTTTAACAACAGTTCTGCGCTATCGCTATCTTTAGGGCAAAGCGCGATGCCAATACTTGCTGAAATATTTAGCGTTACACCGTTAATCACAAATGGCTGAGAGAGCTGATGAATAATGTTTTCTGCAACCTTGCTAACATGTGTAGCATCATTCACCTGACTTAAAATAACGGTAAATTCATCGCCACCCATTCTGGCAACGGTATCCGCTTCACGAACGCACTGACTGATGCGCGAAGCCGCACTCACTAAAAGTACATCTCCGGCATCGTGGCCCAAGCTATCATTCACTTCTTTAAAATGATCTAGGTCAATAAATAACAAAGCCGCAGACAGACGTAAACGGTGTGCCAATTTAATTTCCTGTTCCAATCGATCTCGAAATAATCTACGGTTAGGTAGCTGAGTTAAATGATCATAGTTAGCTTGATTCCAAATCAATTCTTCGGCTTTTCTCTTTTCAGTGATATCGGAGAAAATGGCCACATGAAAGCGCTTTGTACCATCCGTATTAAAAATAACATTGATGGAAAGCCATTCAATATACTCTTCACCATTTTTGCGTTTGTTCCATAACTCACCATCCCAGTGACCTGTGATGCTCAACGTTTGCCACATATTGATATAAAACTCTTTATCCTGCCTACCGGAGCTAAGAATTTTAGGATTTTTACCGACAATTTCGTGAAGGTTATAACCCGTTAATTTAGTAAAGGCTGGATTTATCGAGATAATCAAGTTGTCGGCATCAGTGACTACCATTGCCTCACTGGCCGCATCAAAAATCGTCGCAGATATCTGAAGATCGTTAATATGCTCACGCGCCTGCTTATGAGATAAACGCAAATCCAAGTGGGCCATCACATTTTTAGCTAAAACATTAATAGCATCAAGTTGCGCAGGACTTATTTCTCGTGCAACCTGATCAATAACGCACAGCGTGCCCAAATGTTCACCAGTGGGTGTCGCTAATGGCACGCCTGCATAAAAACGAATATCTGGCGCTGAAGTTACCAATGGATTATCACAAAAGCGCTCATCCTTCGTTGCATCCGGTACAACCATGGTCTCATTGCCAAGAATGGCATGAGCACAAAACGCGACATCTCTTGGAGTTTCCTTGGCATTCAGCCCTGTGATTGCCTTAAACCACTGGCGATTTTCATCAACCAAACTTATAGCAGCAATCGGCGTTTGACATATATAGGCTGCCAATTGCACCACCGCATCCAGCGCTATATCAGGTTCAGTATCTAAAATATCATATTTTTTAAGGGTAGCCAGACGCGCCAGCTCATCAACAGGTAAAGGGGCAATTTTCATAAGTTGATTTCTCTTTTAAAAGTTTAGTTAAACATTGTTAGTTAATTTCAGCACAGCAATTAAAAGTTTTTAGATTCTTGAAGCACCGTTTGAAACTCATCAATCGGCACAGGCTTACCGAACAAATAGCCTTGAAAATTTTCACACTTATTTTCTAGAAGAAATTGACGCTGAGCTTTGGTTTCCACTCCCTCAGCAATCACGTTAAGACCTAAACTTTTCGCCATGGTGATGACGGTCAGCACAATCGCTTTATCACTGTCATCATCAACCAAATCTCGCACGAATGACTGGTCAATCTTAAGTTGATCTAAAGGCAGTTGTTTAAGGTACTGTAGTGATGAATAACCCGTACCAAAATCATCTAGAGAAAACTTAATACCTAGGGCTTTCAATGCGTGCATCGTGACAACAATTTCTTTTACGTTATCGACCAAAAGGCTTTCTGTCAGCTCCAGTTTGAGTTTTGTTGGATCAATAGCCGAATGATTGAGAGCTTTTTGCACTTTTTCTACAAAATCAACTTGGCGGAATTGTCTGGCACTGACATTAACTGACAATGTAAGATTGCGAGTTGTTGCATCATGTTGCCAAGCCGCTAATTGGGCGCAAGCTGTTTCTAACACCCACTGCCCGATAGGTAAAATTAATCCAGTTTCTTCAGCCAATGAAATGAAACGGAATGGCGAAATCATGCCCCGTTCTGGATGTGGCCATCGAATTAAGGCTTCAGCTCCTATTGCTTGACCAGCTTGGTCAACTTGTATTTGGTAATGCAGTTGAAATTGCTGCTTGTCTATCGCTTTGCGTAACTCGTTCACAAGGTCTGCACGTACAACAATCGCATCTTGCATATGTGGATCAAAGAAACTCCAACGATTACGACCAGATTTTTTTGCCTGATAT
>CAYQZK010000163.1:0-3226 GCA_964422015.1 uncultured Methylotenera sp. | reverse complement strand
GTGCGTTCGTTATTGGGTTGTGAATAACGAATATTAAAAAGAGAAAAGGATAAATATGTTTAATAAAGTAACGAAAAGTATTCAATACGGTGCGCATACGCTCACCCTTGAAACAGGTGAAATTTCACGTCAAGCTGATGCGGCCGTGATGGTGAGCTATGGCGATACAGTGGTATTGGTAGCTGTTACCAGCAAATCAGAAGTTAAAGCAGGACAAGATTTTTTCCCATTAACCGTTGATTACATGGAAAAAACTTATGCTGCAGGTAAGATTCCAGGTGGTTTTTTCAAACGTGAAGGCCGTCCTTCAGAAAAAGAAACACTGACTAGTCGTTTGATTGACCGTCCATTGCGCCCATTATTCCCTGAAGCTTTTTATAACGAAGTTCAAGTGGTAGCAACAGTGCTTTCTTCTGATCCTGAGATTGATGCGGATATCCCAGCGATTATTGGTGCTTCAGCAGCGATGTCACTTTCAGGTATTCCATTTTTTGGCCCATTGGGTGCGGCTCGTGTGGGTTATATCAATGATGAATATGTTGTTAATCCAACTAAAGCTCAATTAGAAGAGTCAGAGTTAGACTTGGTTGTTGCAGCAACTGAAACTGCGGTAATGATGGTTGAATCAGAAGCGAAAGAGCTTTCTGAAGAAGTGATGCTAGGTGCTGTTGTTTATGGCCACGAGCAAATGCAAGCTGTGATTAACATGATTAGCGAGTTGGCTGCCGAGGCAGGTAAAGATGCTTGGGATTGGGTTGCTCCAGAGCCAGATACTGCGTTAATTGAAAAAGTGGCTGCATTGGCTGCTGCAGATATCAATGCTGCATTCCAAATTAAAGCAAAAGGTGCGCGTTCAGCTAAATTATCAGAAATTACTAGCCGTGTATCAGGTGAGTTGATCACTGAAGAAACTCCAACAACTGAAGCTAACAAAATTAAGAATGAACTCTTTAATTTAGAAGCTAAAACTGTACGTAGCCAAATCTTGAATGGTGAGCCACGTATTGATGGTCGTGATACTCGCACAGTACGTCCTATTAGCATTCGTACTGGCGTTCTGCCACGTACGCATGGCTCTGCACTGTTTACTCGTGGTGAAACGCAGGCTTTAGTGGTTGCAACATTAGGTACAGGCCGTGATGAACAAGTGATTGATGCATTACAAGGCGAATTCAAAGACCGCTTTATGTTGCATTACAACATGCCTCCGTATGCAACAGGTGAAACAGGCCGTGTTGGTACACCAAAACGCCGTGAAATTGGACATGGTCGCTTAGCAAAACGTGCATTAGTGGCTGCTTTGCCAGACCAAGCTGATTTTGATTACACCATGCGTGTAGTTTCAGAAATTACTGAATCTAACGGTTCAAGCTCAATGGCCTCAGTTTGTGGTGGTTGTTTAGCTTTGTTAGACGCAGGTGTACCAATGAAAGCTCACGTTGCGGGTATCGCTATGGGCTTGATTAAAGAAGGTAGCCGCGTTGCAGTGCTGACTGACATTTTGGGTGATGAAGATCACCTAGGTGATATGGACTTTAAAGTAGCGGGTACAGAAGATGGTATTACAGCGCTACAAATGGACATTAAAATTACTGGAATTACTGCACAAATTATGCAGGTAGCTCTTGCACAAGCAAAAGAAGGTCGTACGCATATTTTAGGCATCATGAAGCAAGCAATGTCTGGTGCAAATACTGAAATGTCATCTTTTGCACCACGTATCATCACGATGAAAATTAATCCTGAAAAGATTCGTGATGTGATTGGTAAAGGCGGTGCTGTTATCCGTGCGCTTACTGAAGAAACAGGCACAAGCATTGATATTACCGAAGATGGTACTGTGAAAATTGCTTGTACTAGCTCTGAGCAAGGTGCTGAAGCGCAACGTCGTATCGCTGAAATCACTGCTGAAGTTGAAGTGGGTCAAACGTACGAAGGTACAGTGATTAAGTTGCTAGATTTTGGTGCGATTGTGACTTTGATTCCAGGTAAAGATGGTTTGTTGCATATCTCACAAATTGCGCATCAACGTGTGAACGCTGTTGCTGACTTCTTGAAAGAGGGCGATGTAGTGAAGGTGAAAGTGGTTGAGGCTGACGAAAAAGGTCGCGTGCGTTTAAGCATGAAAGCGTTAATTGATCCACCAGTTGCAGAAGCTAAAGCTGAGACAGAAGCTGACGAATAGTTGTAAAGATTCTATAAGTAAAAACTAAAGCCCGCTTACGCGGGCTTTAGTTTTTTTAGAGGATTCGATTGGATACTATAAGAAATGTTGGCTTGGTTGTTATTTCAATTTAGCCAATTGACTTTGTAGTTTCTCTAAGCTTGAACTAAAGTCAGCAACCCTTGCTTTCTCTTGTTCCACAACTGCTGCAGGTGCTCGCGCTACAAAACTTTCGTTATTAAGTTTTGCATTGGCTTTGTTGATTTCGGTCTCTAATCTAGCAATTTCTTTGCCTAAACGTTCTTTTTCAGCGGTAACGTCAATTTCTACTTTTAGCATCAATTTAAAGTCATCGACTAACATGACAGGTGCATCAGCTTCTGGTAACTCTGCAACGATTGCAACGTCTTCTAGTTTGGCAAGTGCTTTCAAATAGGGTGCATAAGTAGCCAATCTCTCTGCATCACCGGCAGCAATTAATGGCACGCGTGCGGCTGGAGAAATGCCCATTTCACCACGTAAGCTACGGCAAGCATCAACGGCTTGTTTTAACAAAGCAACCCAAGCTTCAGAGGTTTCATCCAGCTTATCCAATTGTGCTTTAGGATAGGCTTCCAGCATAATGCTTGCACCGTGTTTCTCTGTCATAGGTGCAATGGTTTGCCAGATTTCTTCTGTGATAAACGGCATGATAGGGTGAGCTAAACGGAGTATTGTCTCTAGCACACGCAGTAGAGTGCGCCGTGTTCCGCGTTTTTCAGCTTCAGTGCCATTTTGAATTTGTACTTTAGCCAGCTCTAAATACCAGTCACAGTACTCATCCCACACAAACTCATAAATGGCTTTTGCTGCTAAATCAAAACGGTAATCCTCGAATGCGCGTTCAACATCAGCTTCTGTACGTTGCAATATGCTGACAATCCAGCGATCCGCAGCTGAGAAAATACGACCGTTCTCTCCTTCAACGCAACTGCCTAAACCAAAGCCATTGTCTTGGCCTTCTGTATTCATGAGTACGAAGCGTGTGGCATTCCACAATTTATTGCAGAAGTTGCGGTAACC
>CAYQZK010000162.1:0-3281 GCA_964422015.1 uncultured Methylotenera sp. | reverse complement strand
CAGCCTAATGCCTAAACGACAATTAGCTTGGGCCGCATGGAACTACCACTTAACAGCTCAGCCACTAGGGCGCGCCGCAGTCACTTATAACATGAATATTTTGCAGTCTTTGGTTTCACCTGAGCCTTTTTTGGTCACACTTAACCATACCGCCAATATTAATCCTAAAAAAATCATCAAAACTTTAGATTACACGCACCCTGTGTTCACACCTGAAGGCGTTGCTGCACAGGCTAGACATGCTGAGATTAGCGGTAAAAATCATACTGCTTATGCCGGCGCATATTGGCGTAATGGCTTTCATGAAGATGGTGTTGTAAGTGCATTAAATGCACTATCGCATTTTGAGCAAGCTAACTCTGGACACGGCTCACTTTAATGAACAGCGCCATTTACACGGGTCAAGTTGTGCATAGGCGGTTTGCGCCAGTGTCACACCATTTTCAATATAAGCTATTCATGATGTACATAGACTTAGCTGAATTGCCCACACTATTTACGACATTTTCATGCTGGTCTTGGCAACGCTGGAACATTGCTAGTTTTTTACGTAAAGACTATTTTGATGGTACTAACGATGACCTCGCTGAAAGCATTCGGAAATTTGTCGCAAAAGAAACTGGGTTAAGCCCATCAGGGCCAATTCGCTTGCTCACCCATCTTCGTTACTTTGGTTTTATTTTTAACCCAGTCAGTTTCTATTATTGCTTTGATGCTGAAGATAAAAACCTCGAATTTATCGTTGCAGAAATTACTAACACCCCTTGGGGCGAGCGCCATAGCTATGTATTAAATTGTAAAGAGCTCACAGCACCCTACCAGTTTCAATTTGAGAAAAAATTTCACATCTCACCTTTCATGCCCATGCAAATGAGCTATGACTGGCGCTTTACCAAGCCGGCAGAAAAGCTCACCGTACATATGGAAAGCTTGGAAAAAGGTATTAAAAAATTTGATGCAACTATGGCATTGCAACGTATAGAGATTTCCAGTTGCTCTATGCTTAAAGTCCTGCTGAGCTACCCTTGCATGACGCTCAAAGTGAGCTTGGCTATTTATTGGCAAGCACTCAAACTTTGGCTAAAACGTGTTCCTTTTATCGCACATCCTTAAATAAACCTAAATCAATACTATATGAAACATCACGCACCTAGAGAGATTGCACTACTTGGTAAATTTACACCTAAGCCACGCCGATTAGATGCATTGGCTAAGCGCATTTTGCTACAGCGATTAAGCCATTTACAACACGGCAGCCTAACCTTGATTGAAAAAGATAGTCGTGTCACCTTAGGTGCAGAAAAAAAGAGCAATACGCTAGAAGAAATTCATGTAACGCTCCATATCCACGATACAAAATTCTATGGTGAAGTAGTTTTTGGTGGCTCAATCGGTGCAGGTGAGGCCTACATGAAAGGGCATTTTGAATGCAGCAATCTTACTGACCTCATACGCTTGATGGTTCGCAATCAAAGTTTGCTAGATCATATAGAAACTGGACTCGCAAAACTCACGGCACCGATGCAAAAATGGCTGCATATTGTGAATAAAAATACACAGCAAGGTAGTCGCCGCAACATCTCAGCGCATTACGACTTAGGGAATGATTTCTTTAAGCTGATGCTAGACCCCACCATGATGTATTCATCGGCAATTTTTGAGACGCCAACGCAAACATTGGAGCAAGCCTCTCTTACCAAACTAAAACGCATATGCGAAAAGCTTGCCCTAAAAGCCACAGACCACGTTCTGGAAATTGGCACAGGCTGGGGTGGTTTTGCTATCTATGCAGCAAGTCACTATGGCTGCAAGATCACCACCACCACCATCTCTAAGCAGCAACATGATCTTGCTGTGACGCGCATTCGCGAGGCAGGGTTAGCACATCAAATTGAAGTATTACTAGTCGATTATCGCGACTTAACAGGCACTTACGATAAGCTAGTTTCAATAGAAATGATAGAAGCTGTTGGTCACCAGTTTTACGATACCTACTTTGGCGCTTGTAGCAGATTGCTCAAACCTGAAGGCATGATGCTGTTACAAGCCATTACTATCGTCGACCAACGCTATGCTTCTGCGATTAAATCTGTGGACTTTATTCAGCGCTATATCTTTCCTGGCAGTTGCATCCCCTCTGTGACCGCAATGCTCAACAGCATTACAAAATCTACAGATATGCGGTTATTCAACCTAGAAGATATAGGGCCGCACTATGCCACCACATTAGCTAAATGGCGTGAGAATTTTTTTGAAAACTTAGAGGCCATTAAAGCTCTCGGTTATCCTGAAACATTTATTAAAATGTGGGAGTTTTATCTTTGTTACTGTGAAGGTGGCTTTAAAGAACGTGCTTTGGGTGATGTGCACATGCTATTAGTAAAACCTGACAATCGTTGCTAATCCATCACGGTTAATGATTTAACGTAGCTTTCATTCATGAGTAGCAATAGTGCTTTAGTTTCTGAGTAGCGCATAATTCAATCACAGGAACAAGACATGTTGTCTGTTCTAAATAGATAAAACTTTGGAGAATATTATGTGGACTAAACCAGCTGCTACAGAAATGCGTTTTGGCTTTGAAGTAACAATGTACGTAATGAATAAATAATTGCTACTTTAGCAATAATAAAAAACCCAGCTATATGCTGGGTTTTTTATTGCCTAGATTAAAAGATTAACTATTCAACAATCGTGTTTATAATTTAATGAAGCTAAAAAACTAACTTCCACAAACTAGCCACCGCTGACGAATATTCAGTAACCGATTGCGCATCTACTTTTAAGTTGCTCGCACCTTGCAACTTGAGCATGTGTTGTTGATGACGAAAATCTCGATAAGCAATCACGACTTTCTCTGCGAGGTCATGGTTAATAATTTGTAGAGATGCAAGCAGCTTTAATAACCCAATATTGCCAATATTGGCAGTGAGTTGCGGGTATTGATTGGCGTGTTTCAGAACCAAATACTGCACTAGAAACTCTACGTCAATAATGCCGCCTATGCTTTGTTTAATATCAAACTCTTCCGCAGCAAGATGTTGCGCAGCACGCATTCTTTCTCGCATAGAAATGACTTCTGACTTGAGCTTTTCTAAGTTAGGCAACTGCGTCATCACTTCAACCCGAATTTTCTCAAAAGCCTCGCCTATTTTGCTATCCCCTGCCACAAATCGAGCGCGGGTAATGGCTTGATGCTCCCACACCCAAGCTTTTTGTAACTGATATTCTCTAAATGCCGCTACGCTACTTACCAACAAACCACTATTGCCATCTGGGCG
>CAYQZK010000161.1:0-3309 GCA_964422015.1 uncultured Methylotenera sp. | reverse complement strand
CAGTGGTTAATGGGACGGAGCGCGTAATGAGTATGAAATGGTACGCGGTACAAGCATTTTCTGGTTTTGAGAAATCAGTACAAAAAGGTTTGGAAGAGCGAGTGGTTCGCTCTGGGCTGCAAGATCAATTCGGACAAATTTTAGTGCCAATTGAAGAAGTTGTGGAAATGAAAGCGGGTCAGAAAACGATTTCTGAGCGCAAGTTATATCCTGGTTACGTGTTAGTTCAAATGACGATGACTGATGAAAGTTGGCATTTGGTTAAAAGTACGCCGCGTGTAACGGCATTTATTGGTGGAAGTGCTCAAAAGCCAACGCCAATTAAAGATAAAGAAGTGGATATCATCTTGCAGCGTATTGATGATAGTAAGAGTAATCCTACACAAAAACTTACTTTTGAGAAAAGTGAGTCAGTGCGTATTATCGATGGTCCATTTAAAGACTTTTCAGGCAGTGTTGAAGATGTTAACTACGAGAAGAGTAAGTTGCGTGTTTCAGTAGTTATTTTTGGTCGATCAACACCTGTTGAACTTGAGTTCACTCAAGTAGAGAAAGAGGTTTAGTAGTCGTTATTTATGTAGTTGTAGTATTTTTTAACGGGGAGCTTATCTGGACTATTCCCAAAAGCTGAACTTTAGTTTTTGTAAGCGTTTGTACCCATATTAGGAGTTATAGCATGGCAAAGAAAGTTATTGGCTATATCAAGCTGCAGATTCCTGCAGGTAAAGCCAATCCAAGTCCACCAGTAGGTCCAGCGTTAGGTCAACGCGGCTTGAATATCATGGAATTCTGTAAAGCATTTAATGCTGCAACTCAAGGCGTAGAGCCTGGTTTGCCAATTCCAGTGGTGATTACAGCGTTTGCTGACAAGAGTTTCACATTTGTGATGAAAACTCCACCAGCAACAATCTTAATCAAGAAAGCTGCTGGTATTACTAAGGGTTCAGCACGTCCACACGTAGATAAAGTTGGTAAGATCACTCGCAAACAAGCTGAAGAGATTGCAACAACGAAGCGCCCAGACTTGACTGGTGCTGATATGGATGCAGCAGTTCGTACTATCGCAGGTAGTGCACGCAGCATGGGTATTGAAGTGGAGGGTGTGTAAGATGGCTACATCTAAACGTATTACAGCGCTACGCGCTAAAGTTGATCGCAATAAAGTTTATGCGGTTGCAGAGGGTTTGACTCTGGTTAAAGAAAATGCAAATGCAAAATTTGATGAGTCAGTAGACGCGGTTGTGAATTTGGGTATTGATGCGCGTAAATCAGACCAATTGGTTCGCGGTGCTCTAGTGTTACCGAATGGTACAGGTAAGACAACGCGCGTTGCAGTATTTGCACAAGGTGCGCAAGCCGAAGCAGCTAAGGCTGCTGGTGCAGATATTGTTGGTTTTGATGATTTGGCTGAACAAGTTAAAGCTGGCGTGATGGATTTCGATATTGTGATTGCAACACCAGATGCAATGCGTATTGTTGGTGCTTTAGGTCAAATTTTAGGTCCACGTGGTTTAATGCCTAACCCAAAAGTGGGTACTGTGACACCTGATGCCGCTACAGCTGTTAAAAATGCAAAAGCAGGTCAAGTGCAATATCGTACAGACAAGGGTGGCATCGTCCATTGCACAATCGGCCGTGCTTCTTTTACGGTTGAGCAGTTGCAAGGCAACTTGGTTGCTTTGGTTGAAGCTTTAAATAAAGCCAAACCAGCATCAACTAAAGGTCTTTACCTGAAAAAATTATCCGTATCTAGCACAATGGGTGCTGGCGTGCGTGTTGATCAAGCAAGTTTAGTTGCTTAAAGAATGAAGGTGAGCTCGCTTCGGTGAGTTCACCTACAGTGGGCTTTGGGCTCATCATTTGTATATTAGTAGATGATGAGGTTATCAAAGACCGTAGGTGTCCGTAAGGATTTAATGTAAGTGTTTTATATTGGGTGAAAAAGAGTTTCTGGCTTTAACCTCTGATATAAAAATACAGAGCCCTACGCAGATGGCGAGTCCCTGAACAGGAATAATATCCCCTGATTTGTGGTCGCCGTGAAATGGTTTTTGTTGTTGTAATGACAGTAAAAACTGATTCTGTCTTAGTGATGAGACGGAGATTTTAACGGAAGGAGAAAAGACCTTGAGTCTGAATCTTACAGAGAAAAAAGCAGTAGTTGCTGAAGTCGGTGCGCAAGTTGCACAAGCGCAGGCAATCGTTCTTGCTGAGTATCGCGGCATTGGCGTGTCAGATATGACCGTTTTACGTGCAGAAGCTCGAAATTCTGGTGTGTACTTGCGTGTGTTAAAAAATACGCTAGTACGTCGTGCTGTTGAAGGCACACCTTTTTCAGCTTTAGCAAATGAAATGGTTGGTCCATTAGTGTTTGGTATTTCTGCAGACCCAGTTGCTGCAGCAAAAGTACTCAACAATTTTGCTAAGACTAACGCTAAGTTTGTGATTAAAGCAGGCGCAACGCCAAATCAAATAATGGATGTTGCAGGCGTTCAAGCCTTGGCATCTACATTGAGCCGTGATGAGTTGCTTGCAAAATTTGCACGTACACTCAACGAAGTGCCAACCAAGTTCGCTCGCGCGCTTGCGGCAGTTCGTGATGCTAAAGCAGCTTAATTCATTAACTACATTATTAAATTTTAGGGAATATTCAAAATGGCAATTACAAATGCAGATATTTTAGAAGCAGTTGGTGCAATGTCAGTGATGGAACTGACAGCATTCATTAAAGAAGTTGAAGAAAAATTTGGCGTATCAGCTGCAGCAGTTGCTGTAGCAGCAGCAGGCGGTGCAGCTCCAGCAGCAGCAGCTGAGCAAACTGAGTTCAACGTGATCTTGGTAAGTGCTGGTGAGCAAAAAGTTGGTGTGATTAAAGCTGTTCGTGAATTAACAGGTTTAGGTTTGAAAGAAGCTAAAGACTTAGTTGACGGCGCACCAAAAGCTGTTAAAGAAGGCGTAAACAAAGCTGACGCTGATGCAGCATTGAAAAAATTGATTGAAGCTGGCGCTACTGGCGAAATCAAATAATACATTGCTAAATGTATGAAATAGGCTGACGGGAAACCGTCAGCCTTATGCATTTGTAATGGCGCAGTATGTAACAAAATGTAATGCAGTGTTTGATGGTAATTTTAAAGTAGTCTGGCAGTAAATGCGGTTCCCTTCAGTTAGAGTTAACTGAGGTTAGAGGTGAAAATACTTACGTAATGGATGTAGTGCAAAAAAGTATTTTAATTTCTGCCCTCAAAATATTTTGGAGATGCAATGAGCTATTCCTTCACCGAAAAGAAACGCCTTCGTAAAAGTTTT
>CAYQZK010000160.1:301-3317 GCA_964422015.1 uncultured Methylotenera sp. | reverse complement strand
GAAGTAGGTAATGTCGCACGCCATTTTAGAGGGGTAGAGAAATGATTTCGCAAGCACAGTTAGATGCCGTTGGCAGCAGTCTTGAAGGGCAACTCATCAACGAAACGACGATCTCAACACTACGCGCAGAGTTTTCCGATATACATTTTAGTTATTGCATGGATGATGATGTATGTGGCGTTAATCCGGTAGTTGAAAAGGCATTATTTAATTTGTATTTAATTGATGGGCGTGAGCATTGTCTTTGCCTAACAAATCATTATGACAATGCCTCGGGTGTGTTGGTGGCTGAATTAGTGATTGATTAAGGGATTATTTTATGGATTTCCCCTCTATTTCAGTGCCTATCGCAGATTGTCGATTGTGTCCTTTACGTAATAAAACGTTATTGATGGGGACGTGCGTACCGGGAGATATTTGTGTGTTTGTGGAAAGTGGCCGACAGATTGATCGATTCTTTCGTCTTAATACACACTTTGCAGTTCAATATTTAAATGATCACTTTTGGGAGCGTCGAGCAATTGCAGCACGTTATGCGCCCGTAAAATTTTTACCTCCCCTTATTCATGATGAAGATGAAGTGGTGCGCCGCGTTGTTGCATATCGCCTTCCGCCTGCGCAACTTATTTCACTCATTGAAGATGTAGATCGTGAAGTGCGAATGTGCGTTGCGGATCGCATTGAGTTTACCCATTTAGAAAAACTGGCTGCAGATCCTGATTACATTGTGCGCTTAACGATTGTGAAGCGTCTGCCTATTGGACGATTATTTCGTTTTATTAAAGATGAAGATTTACAAGTCAGAAAAAAAGTCGCTGAGCGTTTACCTGAAGTTAGTTTAGGTCTGTTAGTGCATGACAGTTCACCGGCAGTTCGTCGCATAGTAGCCGAGCGAATATCGCCTGAAGATGCGGTTTTATTACTGCAAGACGATGATTGGGTGGTTCGCTACACCGTTGCTCAAAAAGTTGACCCTAATTATCTTCATGTCCTTTTACATGATTTGGAACCGGATGTACGTGATATTGCACGTGAGCGTCTAGATTCCTTCAGTTTTTCGGAAAAAAAGTGATGCTAAACGCTAAATTCAACATCGCCGGTCAACTAATCTCCGACATTTGTCGCAAATGCCTTCCCAATGAAGATGATCTCATTTTGCTCGAAGCACTACAAAGCATCATGCCGAGCCATCAAATCAAACTCGCTTTTAGGAGTAATGCATGGTACCGACTTGGCGGTGTTGTGGATATTGAAGGGAATCGTATTGCTAAAGATTTAGTTGAATGGGTTGAGCGAACGTTTATTGAGTGCGGTCAAAATTTACAGACGTTAATTGATTACACACTTGAGCAACAATTCATTGCTACTAAGCAAACGGGGACGACGCTTTATTTCTCGATACAGACGGGAAGTCGTGCTGAAGATTTTGTGTTAATTGAAATAGATAAAACCCATGAAGTGAGTGACCGTTGGCTCGTTGATAAAAATAGTCCACCCGATGATTTAGAAGAATTTATAGATCCATTGCAGCGATTTAGTGTGAATACATTTTGTTTTGGGCAATCGCGCTATACCTATCGTCGAAAAACAGATGTTGCCATCTTTATGGAAGTGATCAATGCGCACTACCCAACTGAACATCCTGTTCAACGTTTCATGGACGATTGGAATCGGAGTAGTGCAGGGCAAAATAGCGCATTATCTGAAAATTGGATTATACGTCCCTATCAACATACAGGGCGATTTGGTGAACAAATCGTCAATGTGGAACTTGTGGATATTCACACGCAAAATATCTCACGACTCACTGATTTTGACAATAAAAAAGGCAATGTGCTCAATAATAGTCTGGCGCGATTTGACCGTCAAGCGGGCTATCCGTTTGCATGGTATTTTTATATGTTGAAAGGCACATTAGTGGATACACATTGCGCGGAATCGGTTTATCGAGATATTTCAGGAGATTTTGCCTATTTACCCAAGCGCGATGAAGCGGTGTTGCGTGATTGGATTGCCAGTCCTTATAACGTGTAAACTCGATTAAATGGATATTACGCACGCCACAATTGAAGATGTTGACGTTTTATGTGATTTGTTGTCGCTTTTGTTTGAGCAAGAGGCGGAGTTTCATATTGATACAGAAGCCCAACGTCGTGGGTTAATCCAAATTATTTCAAATTCGGCAGTAGGTAGTGTGTTGATAGCGCGAGAGGGTGCGCAAATCATCGCAATGGCGACACTGCTTTTCACTGTATCCACCGCATTAGGTGAAACGGTTGCGTTACTTGAAGACGTTATCGTTTTACCCAAATTTCAAAATCAAGGCGTAGGGTCGGCATTAGTAACGTGTGC
Organism: uncultured Methylotenera sp.; assembly: GCA_964422015.1. Taxonomy (GTDB): domain Bacteria; phylum Pseudomonadota; class Gammaproteobacteria; order Burkholderiales; family Methylophilaceae; genus Methylotenera. Next base: position 965 of record CAYQZK010000160.1, on the reverse strand, counting down.
TATTCAATTTGCCCATTCAAAACAATGCAAACACATGACGCTATTAACAGATTCAGATAATTTTAACGCACAGCGCTTTTATCAAAAGCAGGGCTTTCGATTCTCTAATATGTTGCCCATGCGCATTTTGCTTTAAGTTTTTTTGTTGTCAATCCCTCCTTAGAATCTAACTTTTGTCGGTTTTCCTACAATTTTTATTTGCTTAATATTTATTTAAATCAATGCATTACATCGTGGCACGTTGGTTGCAATGGCTAAATTAAAACAGACATTAGGTGATTGCAAATGAAAACGAGCAAAGATATATCAGAATTGTTAGACGAACCCGCTTGCGAACACAATAAAAAAGAAAAATCCGGTTGCGCTAAACCTAAACCCGGCTCGACAGCGGGCGGTTGTGCGTTTGATGGGGCGCAGATAGCTTTGCTTCCCATTGCTGATGTGGCGCATATTGTTCACGGCTCTATTGCTTGCGCAGGAAGTTCGTGGGATAACCGTGGTACACGTTCATCTGGCTCCACGCTTTATCAAATTGGCATGACTACCGATTTGACCGAGCAAGATATTATTATGGGGCGCAGTGAAAAACGCCTTTTTCACGCTATAAAGCAAGCCATTGATAGTTATGCACCACCAGCGGTTTTTGTTTATAACACGTGTATTC
>CAYQZK010000160.1:0-291 GCA_964422015.1 uncultured Methylotenera sp. | reverse complement strand
GCGATGATATTAACGCGGTTTGCAAATCAGCGAGTGAGCTTTGGAATGTGCCCGTCATTCCCATTGATTGCGCGGGATTTTATGGTACGAAGAATCTGGGCAATCGCATTGCCGGTGACGCTATGGTTGAGCATGTTATTGGAACGCGTGAACCTGAGCCGCTATCAATGGCCATGTCACAGCCTATTTACGATGTGAATTTAATTGGTGAATACAATATCGCAGGGGAGTTTTGGCAAGTGCTTCCGTTACTCGATGAAATGGGGCTTCGCGTTTTATGCACACTATCAG
>CAYQZK010000159.1:0-3413 GCA_964422015.1 uncultured Methylotenera sp. | reverse complement strand
GATCATAGATGTATTTATGGAATCACTAAACATCAATAACTTAGCCAAAATTAGGCATCAATGTTTTCAGAAAAAATTTTGCATACTATGGATAAAACCTACAGCATTGTGAGCAAAGTAAGGTTTTTTCCTATTCTTTAAAGTTTTTAGTAATTGAAAACACAAAAGCAGTCATTCAAAATTGAGATATCAGAAATAAGCGAATGAGTACTATCGACCCGATCCGGCGAATTGCCGCCCTGTATGGTTTAAGCAGGCACAGCCTTGCGAAACCAATCTTTACCTGGTGCAGTGAACAGCAAGTAAAGTGCATAGCTCTGAAGTCCAAATTGGGCTAAAGATAACACCCCAACAAAAAATGAGTTTGAAAGTTCGCTGGATAATTGTTGCAAAGTTGGCAAAAGACCAATAATAAAGAAGACAAGGTAGGTAATGCGCGCCCAATTTTTTCTACCTGAGATTTGAGAAACTAAGAAGACGATGATAGCGAATGTGAATATAACAGTGAACATGTAAATGTTGGCTTGTTGGCTTGTTGTGATGTTTGGCGGGGGACTAAAGGCCGAAGGTAATTTAATCAAGCCAATCGCGACCGTGATCCAAAGCAACTTGATTGCGGTACTAACAGATTGGGGTTTCTGTGTAGCTTCATCATTAGGCGATGCCAGTGTCTCAATTTTGACACCACAGCCACCACAAAACTTTGAGTCATTAGCGTTTTCATTACCGCATTTTGTACAAAACATTCATCTCTCCTTTTGATTCGTGCTGCACTTAAAGGCGGCAACACCAACGCCTAAGGTAAGTGTAAATTTAATCTATAGGAAAATTGATAACAAGTATTTATTTAGGGTCTTAAGAAGTTAAAGCGGTTTATTTCTCAATAATTTGAGTATTTCAAGGTACATATTATTGAATTGTTGATCGATAATATCAGGCGACTTCCTGTCAGGATAACCTCAATATCCTCAGATTTTGGGGAGCTGGATATTGGCTTTGATTGCTATGAAAGGACGCAAGAAGTGAGAGTTTGGAGAGCCATGGATCAGGCCAGATTCAAATCTAGCCAGACTTGCTGGGAATGTGGATTTAGCGCAAGAAGAGCAGTTAAAAATGAAAAAGTAGTTGTCATCTGTAAGGATTGCGTCAATGTTGCAGCACACAATAGTGTTACTGGGACATGGCTGGATAAGTATTAATTACAGAGCTGAGCATAAGATAGGATTAGGGTCAGTCGGCAATAGCTACTGACCCTTTTTTATATTGTAAATTTAGGAAAAAAATACAACTTTGCTCAATCCTACAAATTTAACTTTCACTATCTCTCAGTGACCATTAGCCACATTTTGACTCGCCACAATTTAAACAAGTCAAACAACCATCCATAATAATAGAAGCCTTAGTGTTACATTTATTGCAAAGCTGCGCGCCTTTAGGAAAACCCTCTGCATTCACTTCTTCACCCGGTTTAGCATGCTTCTCTAAATACTCTGCTTTTTTCTCATCCACCAATTTTTGTTGATGTTGATCTAAACCTGGCTTTTTAAGCATGCCAATTTCTTGCAAGTGTTGCTCAACTACTTCACCAATCTCAGCAACTAAACTTGGTACAAATTTACCGCCTTTTTTAAAGTAACCACCACTTGGCTCAAATACACTTTTAAGCTCTTCCACCAAAAATGTTACATCACCACCTTTACGGAATACGGCTGACATCACACGAGTTAATGCCACAATCCATTGAAAGTGCTCCATGTTTTTGGAGTTAATAAAAATCTCAAATGGACGACGGTGCTCACGTGGCGTGCCCTCATCCATCACCACGTCATTAATCGTGATATAAAGCGCATGCTCAGTCACTGGTGTTTTAATTTTGTAGGTGTTACCTACCAATTTATCTGGGCGACTTAATGGCTCACCGATTTGCACCACATTATTAGCTTCTTCTTTTTGTGCAGCAGCTTTGGCTTCTGCGTCTTTTTTATCTTGTTCGTTGACTAAAGCATAGCCTACGATTTTCTTTTCAATTTTAACTGCCATTTTGTTTTCTCCTTTATACGGTAAGTGAATTAGAACTTACCGTAATAGCCTTCTTTTAGGGCATCGTATAAATTAGCGGCACTATGAATCTCACCATCATATTCAATCTCTTCGTTGCCTTTAACCTCAATTTCAGCGCCATCGTCTAGCGTGAACTTATAAGTAGTGCTTTCCAAATCTTTCTCAGTGACCAGCACACCTTGGAATGCTTCTGGATTAAATCTAAATGTGGTGCAGCCTTTCAAGCCTTTATCGTACGCATAAAGATAGATATTTTTGAAGTCCTCAAAATCATAATCTGTAGGCACGTTAATCGTTTTTGAAATTGAGCTATCAATCCATTTTTGAGCAGCGGCTTGAATATCAACGTGCGCCTTGGCCAAAATGGTAGATGAGTCCAAGAAGTAATCCGGCAACTGCTCTTCAGGCTTATCGCTAAATGGCATCGCGTTCGGATTAATGAGCTCACGATAAGCCAACAATTCATAAGAGAACACATCCACTTTCTCTTTTGACTTCTTGCCTTCGCGAATCACATTACGTGCATAGTGGTGAGCAAATGAAGGCTCAATACCGTTACTTGCATTATTAGCTAATGACAATGAAATAGTCCCTGTAGGTGCAATTGAGCTATGGTGTGTAAAACGCACGCCCTTAGTAGCAATTTGATTGCGCAAACCTTCTGGGAACTGCTGCATATAGCGGCTGTATTTACCCAACAACACTTTACCTGTAATTTTTTGACCTACTTTAATGCCATCTGCAGCCATTTCTGGACGTTTGGCCATCATGTCAGCCGTCACTTCAAATTTTTCTTCCATGATAGGTGCAGGGCCTTTTTCCTCAGCCAATTGCACCCCAACTTCCCAACCCACTTCAGCCATTACACGGGTGACTTCATCCGTGAATTTGAGTGAATCTTCTTCACCGTATTTCATTTTCATCATCGTCAGTGTTGAGCCTAAACCCAAATAACCCATACCATGGCGGCGTTTACGTGCAATTTCATCGCGCTGTTGCGGCAAAGGTAAGCCATTGATTTCAACTACGTTATCCAACATACGGGTGAAGATTGCCACAACATCGTGATACTCTTTCCAATCAAAGTAAGCTTCATCAGTAAACGGTTTTTTCACAAAACGCGTCAAATTAACAGAACCTAACAAACAAGCACCATAAGGTGGAAGTGGTTGCTCACCACATGGATTGGTTGCGCGAATGTTTTCGCAGAACCAGTTGTTATTCATTTCATTTACGCGATCAATCAAAATAAAACCTGGCTCAGCAAAGTCGTAGGTTGAAGACATAATCACGTCCCACAAACGGCGCGCCTTAATCGTTTTGTAAACACGGCAAGCTACTTTACCTGCATC
>CAYQZK010000158.1:0-3484 GCA_964422015.1 uncultured Methylotenera sp. | reverse complement strand
TAGTCTAGAACCAAGTATTGATAGAAAATAAAAAGGCCAACATCGCTGTGAGCCTTATATTTATTGGTAGGAGATGGGGGGATCGAACCCCCGACAAATGGATTAAGAGTCCACTGCTCTACCAGCTGAGCTAATCTCCCAAAGTGGGCGCAATTATCAAGTCTAAGGTGTACAAAGTCAATCTAATGCGGATCTCATTCAAGCATTAAACAATCCACCCATCTCAAAAAAACATAGCTTAGAGCGCTTGCAGTGATACTTTCTAAACAGATTTACACTCTGTTATGGCGAGGCCTCATTGTGAATATAACCAATGGAACCTAATCTTTCATTAATAGACAAATAATGATTAAAAGCCCATATAAGATTTAAACAAATCTTTAGCTTAACTTTGCGTTTACTTTAATGAGTACAAATCCATGAAAAAAACGTTTCTTTTGTCTAGTTTATTACTCCATACTCTTAATGTTCATGCTCAGCCTGATATCGTGCAACAGCTTAGGCTTAATGATTCTATTGTTCATGTTTCGGTTGAACTTGCAAATGGTCAAACTGGAACTGGCACTGGTGTTGTGATAAGCAAGGAATATGTCGTCACAAACTGCCATGTACTTGCCAACAGTAAAGGCGCCAATGTGGCCAAGTATGGGGATGGTTACAAACCTGTTGCACTAAAAGCAGATTGGAAGCATGACTTGTGCGCACTAAAGTTTGAAGATCTTCCTTTCAAGCCAGTGAGCATGCGTGATAGTGCAAGCCTAGAAACGGAAGAAGAAGTCTTCAGCATGGGGTTTCCAAATGGCAATACAGTGCCACAACCCTCTTTTGGCCACATTAAGGCTAAATATGCTTATGACGGCAGTTTAATCATACGATCAAATGCCGCATTTTCTTTAGGCTCCAGTGGCGGCGCTTTGTTTGATCAACAAAACAATCTAATTGGCATCACCACTTTCAAAAGTCCTGGTACGCAGGGTTTCTTTTACAGCCTACCGGTTGAATGGATAAAGCGCTTAGTGGAATCACCAGAATTGCAGAGTTTAATAACAAATGAATCTCCCTTTTGGACTTTGCCTGCACATGATCAGCCTTATTTTATGAAAGTTGTCATTCCGCACCAAAATCACGAGTGGAATAACCTCAGACATATTGCTCAAGATTGGCTAGGCAAGGAACCAAACTCAGCAGATGCATGGTATTACTTGGGCATATCTCATTTGGAATCAGGCAATATTCGAGATGCTAAAACTGACTTTCTTAAAGTTACCTCTCTAGACCCCCGCAATCTTGATGCTTTAATGAGCTTGTCTCAAATAGCTTTATACGAGAACGATTTTGAAAGCCTAAATAGAATTAAAGAGGCTATTAAACCTTTGAATTCAATTGCTTCAGATGAGCTTATTATCAAAATTAGTGAATTGAAAAACCAGCAATCACTCGCCAATTAAGTTTAAATTTAGATACTAGTTTTTTGTTTCCAGTAGAGCGGCTGACTATCTACTTTGATAAATACATACATAGCAATTCGCTTGAGGTTTTCTAATGCTTCATCCTCAGAGATATCAAATTTCAATGCATTATTTTTAGAAATCGGCACCGCATGGGATAACCATACGGGGTTTTCAACAAACCCATGATCTCTCATACAACGCCGCATCACATTGATTTTTCTGCCATAGATTTCTAGTTTTTGAAATGCAACAACCGCAGTTAAATGAGCCACTGACTTTTCTGCAATGGCATCACATTGTTCACCTGCAGCTTCTAAAGCAGTCTTGGCTTGATGCTTAGCTTGATCAGACTCTTGGGCTGAGTCATTAAACCATGCATTGAACGCTAAAAAACTTAGCGCAATAAAAGTGAAAACCAAAAGCCCAAACCTAATGATGACTTTACGTTGCATCAAACACTTAACGCATTAATTAGACTTGACGCGCTCAACGGCAGCGCCTTTTAACAAGTTAATCGCCTGAGCATACTGAAAATCTTTTTCTGTACCAGATTCGAGTATGAAGTTGTCAGAAAACTGTGTCTTTGGCGCTTCTTTTTCTATGATGACAGTTTTATTATCAGTTTTTTTAACGGTAGGCGTATCTGTTGGATTGGCTAGATGATGACTTAACGTAGCCTCTCTTCTTTGTTTTGCATCTTCATCTGGCGTAAGCGCAGGGTCATCTACCAAATAATCTGGCGTAATGCCTTTCGCTTGTATCGACCTGCCATTGGGCGTGAAATATTTGGCTATAGTCAGCTTGACTGCAGAGCCACTGCTGAGTGGCAATAAAGTCTGAATAGTGCCTTTTCCGAAGCTTTGTGTGCCTAGTATCTTGGCACGTTTATGGTCTTGCAATGCCCCCGCCACAATTTCCGAAGCCGAGGCCGAACCAGCGTTGACCAATACCACCATGGGCACGGTTTTGATTTCTTCAGGTAAATTTCTCAAATAATCATCTTCTTCAACTTCACCGACATAGTTTTTAGGATTGGCATATAAACGCATTTTTGCATCAGGAATACGGCCATCAGAATAGACAATCAAAGAATCTTTTTTCAAAAAGGCTGACCCAACCGCCACTGCAGTGGTTATTAAGCCTCCTGGGTTATTTCTTAAATCGAGCACTAAACCCTTGAGTGGTCCAGGCGTCTTTTCACGTATCTCAGCCAAGGTCTTGGCTAAGTCTTCGCCAGTTTTTTCTTGAAACTGAGTAATACGCACATAGGGATAACCAGCGTCTGTTAGCTTGTATTTCACGCTTGGATTTTTAATGATGGCACGTGTTAGGGTGATATTTACCAAGCCGCTCTCACTTTTCCTAGAGATACCTAGCATAATTTTGGTATCAGGTTTACCACGCATACGTTTAATCGCATCGCCCATAGTCAAACCTTTTGCAGAATTGCCGTCTAACTCTAAAATCAAGTCCCCTGTTCTGATGCCCGCTCTGTAAGCTGGAGTATCTTCAATTGGAGAAACGACTTTTACCACACCGTCTTCCATAGTTACCTCTATGCCGATACCGCCAAACTCACCTTTGGTCGCAATTCCAAAATCTTTAAGTCCTTCATAATCCAGATAGTTAGAGTGTGGATCCAAACCTGCTAGGGCGCCATTCATAGCGTCAATAAACAGTTTATTGTCATCCACTTCTTCTACATATTGGCTTTTAATGCTCTGGTAAACCTCACTAAACTTTCTTAATAACTCGGCAGGCACTTGTGAGGGCGTGACATCAAATACAGCAGCATAAGATTGGGCACTTACCACCAACAGAAAACTGCACACAAACGCTTGAAAGCTTAATTTATATTTTGATTGCATTTTATTTCCTTGGAGATTGGTAGAAAGCAACAACAAAGCTAATGACACTTTAGTTTGGGATAGAGTTCGATTCTTAAGTGCAAATAAAAACGATATTTAAATTAAACTTTTTTTTATTTGTATACTCTAGTAAATTTATCAAGTATTAATATAATAAAAAATACC
>CAYQZK010000157.1:0-3537 GCA_964422015.1 uncultured Methylotenera sp. | reverse complement strand
TGCCATCGTCACCAATGATACGCAATACTCTTTCTCTATCGTAAATCTTTGGAACTAGATCAAGAATAATGCGACCTGTTTGACGGATAGAACGAGTTAAGTTGTCGTAATAGTGGAAGTTAGTCATGTCCACTTGTTGTTGTTGGCCTTGTAGCGCTTTGCCTGAAATATTGCCTTGCGGTAATTGGCTTGGATCAAATATACCCACTACTTGCATTAAGTCAGTAGTCATAGATTGAGCCGCAGCCATAATGCCTGCTGGTGGTGGTTCAGGTTGTAATCTTTGTGGTGGAGGTGCTGGCTGACCATCGATGTCTTTTTGCTTATAACGCAAAACAGGCATAGATTTAATATTAGCCATTGCCCATTCATTCTCATGGCCTTCGTCTTGACCTTCAGCAAGTAACCATTTAGCTTTAGGGGCTAATGCAACTGACTCAGTAAGAGAAGTTTGCCAAAAGTTATACATTCTTTGTGGGTCTTTAGCCATGCGAACAATACCAAATTTCTTTTTCTTGTTCTCAACCACAGTTTCTTGACCATAAACAGGAACGATAGGAATATATTTACCTGCCCATTCGCCTTCTTCTAATACTTCCATAGCAGTTAATTTGCATACTTTAATCTTTTTCTCAAAAGAATCACGAGATTCAACAATAGTAATACCTGCTGCGTCTAATACTTCTTGCGGAGGTAAGTCACTTGATTTAACGCTTGATCCGTCTGATAGCAAGTGAACCTTAATAGCTTTGCGTTCTGTGTAAAAGTATTCAGCTAATCTAATGTCCTCTTTCATAACCCATTCAGGATTAGTGTCGCCTGTTCCTCGCATCGTGAAACCTTGTTCAGTTTCAGCGTTAGGATACATTTTCTTAAAATTTTCTTTGGATATGACTGTAGTAATTAAAACTGTTTCTGCATCTGAACCGTCAGGCATAACAGAGTTGGGATCAAAGTAAACGGTAAAAGGATTATCAATAGCTTTAATGTAGATTTCTTGGTCGAATGAATCGTCACGCACATAATCTGTAGTAATACGCCAATAACCCCAACCCATTCTAACGGCAAAGTCACCAGCTTTGTCATAAGCTTGGTCTGCATCTGAATGATTCTCAATGTGTCGGCATATACCTTGTAAGATTTGTGCCATTCTTGCATCTGATTGGTTATTCATGCCATGCACTTTGATGCGTGGTCTTTGTTGGCGCATTTGATTCGTTAATTGACGGCAATAAGCGTCAACTTTGTTTACTGTTAGACATGGGCGAGCTTCTAATACTCGACTGTTTTGGATTTCAACAGGCCATTGATCGCCTGCTGCAAACTTTAAATCTTCTAAAGCTTCTGATCTATTCATTTGGTCTGCTTCATTAGCAAACTGTAAGAATTTAATCGCATTAGCTATGCGTGGGTCATTGTCACTTTGTTGTATGCTATCGTCTGCCATGTTAATCCTTATTTTTTTCTTTATATTCTTTAGATTTTATCATTGAACTCCAAGCTTCTGTTACATGAGTTCTAGCATCAGCCATTTGTCTATTAATTCTTTTTTGTTTTTCTTTGTCAGATATGCCGTATTTATTGATTTGATCTTTAATTTTAGTAGCGTGTTCGTTTATATGAGGCCAATTAGCTTTTACAAAGTCGTGATATTCAGGATGATATTCTAACTTGTCTTTATAATTGCTATAAAATTCATTTCTATGACTTGGTTTAAGTTGATCTAACTTTTTTTGTATGTATTCTTCTTTGTTTTCTGAAGTGACTAAATCTACCATAATTTATCCCATCCAGCTTGCGCCAGGACTATAAGTTAATTTTTGAGCTTTACGTTCTTTCTTGTCTTGAATCATTAAACCTATGTAGCGAAATGCGTCAGCGCCATGAGAATATACATCATGGAGTGGATTTCTACTAAATTGACCTGTGTCAACATCTACTTCATATCGGTAATGACGTAAGCATTGTAACCCATCCGCACAATTTTCTCTATCGAAATAGCAACTATTGAATATAGTTCGTGCAGCGTTTATAGAATCAACAACAGGAACTCTCGGTAAAATGTTTGTTTTAAACCCTGCTGCTCTTACTATGTCATTAATAGAACGGCCATTAGACGCAATGTTTTTACTCTCGGCATCATGTGGTAGGTGTAGTGTATCGTATAAATAACCTAGTTTTTGCATTTCCTGCAAATAATGAGTGATAGTCTTTTGCGTATCTTGCATATATTTAATGAGCCTTGTTTCCATGCCTATAAATTGCACAAACCAAATAGCTGTGTGATCTGCCCAACCTAAGTCAAATACTGCGTGAACAGGTTTGGTGGCATCGTAAGGCACTCTTGTAATTCTGCCTGATAGCTCCGCCATATTCATCTCATTAGCGAATATAGCGCCATCAACGGTGAGTCGGCATAAGCCTTCCCAAACATTATTGTAAGCCTGTAAATCTCTATTCTTTAGCGCATCCTTTTCCAAGCGTAGCGTTTCAGGAAACCAAGGGTTATCGTTCCAATTAATGCGTTGAACAACGGATTGATCAGGCGGATTAACTACAAAGCGCTGATAAGTTTCGTCTGTTTCTAATTCAGGGTTAAACGTGATCCATATTTCTGATTGTTCTTTACGAATTGTTGGAATCAGCACATTCCAGCTGGTCTTTGAAACCGTCTGCGCTTCCTCAACCCATGCAATATCTATACCTTCAAACGACTTAACATTGGCAATATTGTTCTTTAATCCTACAAAAGCAAACTCTGTGCCGTTTAATCCTTTGATTGAGTTTTGGGTTATTTCATAGAACCCACCTAAACCCATGTCATCTATTTGATCGGATAACAATTTATGCACCGAGTCTTTGATAGATGTCATAAACTCTCTAGCGCACAATACTCTTATAGGCTTTCTAGCGCCTTTAATCAATAATGCTCTAGCCACACCCCATGATTTTGCACCGCCTCGGCCACCATATAAAATGCGATAGCGTGATTCTTTAGGTTCAAATAAACATTCTAGTTTTTGTGGAAACTGAACCCTGGCGATTGCATCTTTAAGTTGTTGTTGATCCATCTGACTTTACGAAGGTGACTTGTATGCCTTCAAGTGGCGTGCCATCAATATTACCAAATTTAGTGGTATTGGTTTCACCCCAGCCCATTTGAGCCTTTGTCCACCATATTGCAGCAGTTGTGTCACCTGACACAGCTTTATTGTATAAAGATTTAGCCACTTGAGCCGATGCAGTTGCTTTGCCCACCGCTAGCTCTTTCTCATAATGTTTGCGTAGCGTCACATCGGATATGCCAAGTAATGCAGCTATTTGCAGTTGAGGCAATCCTAGCCCTGAAGCACTTAATACTTGTTCTTTAGTCTTGTCTGTAGGTATATGTTCTAGCATCTTTTTATTGACCCAAAGTGTTTAAAAGTAAGCGTTGTAAATCAATCACTTAATAACTCTGCCTTCTTACCTGTGAAATCTTCCCATCTTTTGACTATTACGTCACAATATTTGGGATCAAGTTCCATTAATCTTGCT
>CAYQZK010000156.1:0-3581 GCA_964422015.1 uncultured Methylotenera sp. | reverse complement strand
GTGCTGTGAAGCGCTCCATTGACCAAGCACCAGAAAATGATGCACTTGAGCCCTACGACAGTAAACTTCTCAAAGCACTTTTTTTAATTCGATATATTCCTGAAACTATTAAGCCGAATGTGGATAATTTGGCCACGTTATGTGTAGATGAAATTGATGCTGATAGAGTCATTCTAAAGCAACGTATTCAAGAATCACTTGTTCGTTTAGAGCGTCAGCAATTGGTAAATCGTAACGGTGATTTGTGGTTCTTTCTCACCAATGAAGAGCGCGATATTGCCAGAGAAATTAGCCATGAAAACGTCTCGCAAGCCGAACGCGGTCGCCTTTTAGCGGATATCATTTTTGAAGAAATCTTAAGAAGTCAAAACAAAGTTCGTCATCGTGATACTAAATCAGATTATGAGTTTAATCGTTTCTTGGACGGTTCACCTTATAGAACAGTCAGTGATAATGCGTTGATTTTGGAGATACTCTCACCACTAAGTGAAGACTACGAAAAAACAGCCTCAGAGTCCGTTTGTATCATGCGCAGCCACGAAGCAAAAGGTCGTGCTATGATTCGCATGGCTGAAGGGCCAAGGCTCTATGAAGAACTCACGTTATATTCGCAGATTGAAAAATATGTGGGCAGTCCGAAGGCTGATGGAGCAACGCCTTCATTAAAACGGATTTTAACCGACCGCAAAGATGAGAATCGTGAACGAAAAAAACGATTAGCAAATCAGCTAGAGCAAATGATTTTAGGCGGTGATTTTTATGCCTTAGGGCATGAGCCGGAAATCAACGCTGCTTCCACTGCTGTGAATGTATTTGAAGCGCTGGGGAATTATTTAATTACTAATACGTATTCAAAACTTTCTTTGCTAAAGCATCGCTGTCCAGATACGATTTCAGAAATTAAATCCGTGTTGAATTCAGATGACATTCAACGGTCATTGGATGCAAACACGGTAGAAATTAATCCACTCGCGTTAAATGAAATGCGCCAGTTCCTCACACTCTCAGCCAGTGAATCACGTGTATTGTTATCCGATGTGGTAGACCGTTTTACGGCTATTCCTTTTGGATGGAAACCTGAATCTGAAATCACGTTACTGGTGGCGCGTTTATTTATGGCGGGTGAAATCAAGCTCATTAGTGATGGTGTTTATATTGAGCCACGCGGTGCGATTGAGCTATTAACAAAATCAGTGCATTTTAAACGTGTCTCTATACTCAAACGCAAAACGGCTGATAGCCATTCCATTAAACAGGCGCGTGAGTTACATCGTGATTTGTTTTCTAAATTACCCAAAGAAGATGAAGACGGATTGATTGCAGACAGTCGTGAGAGTTTTTTAGATTGGCAGCAAGAATTGAATGGCTATCAGGATAAATCGTCACGTCAATATTATCCTGCAAAATCAGCTATTGAGAGTGCTATCTCTCGCATTAAAAAGCAATTAGCCACTCGGGATAGTTATGAATACATTCAATCACTCATTTCAGCTCGGGAAGAATGGCGCGATTTAGCTGAGGATATTCATGATATAAGCAGTTTTTATACTACGCAGGTTACGACGTGGCAACGTATGTTAAATGCGCTCAGCAAGTTTGAAGATAACCGTGAAATACTAAAGCAAAACCCACAAGCGGCCAACGCACTTAAAGAGCTGCATAACATTCGAGATAATCCCAATCCCTACGGTGTCGTTAATCGTATTGACGGTTTGCTTGCCAGTGTTGAAAATGTAAATGATGACCTTGCTAATCAAGAACGTGGCTTTGCATTAGCTGAAATTGATAAAAAAATTGAAGAAGTTGAATTGGCGCTTGATGGCGTAAGTGCTGAGCCGGATTTACGCAATAAGGCGTTATATCCATTGCAACAACAAAAGCTTATGATTGCTGAATTAAACAGTATTCCAAAGATTCGTTATATGGCAGAGCAAGCAAGCGTTCAGCTTGATGAGGCCATGGACAAAATTGCTTCCGCGCAAAAAATAGCACCACCACCTACGCCAACTGGCACGTCTTCAGGCGTGAAACCGGTGACGTTCAAAAGTACAGGTGTTGTTCGCGCGAAAATGGTCGGCATGAAAACGTATTTGGAAACGGAAGAAGATGTTGAGGCGTATCTTGATAAGTTAAAACACCAATTGCTTGCTGTGTTAAAAGAAGGCAAAAAAGCCCGTATCGAATAATCAACAAGGATAATCCATGAATAAAGCTCTACTGAAAGCCTACGCGCCGCAAGCACGTCAAGATTTTATTGCTGCTGTGACGGCTCGTGCACAGCGTATTGGTATCACCGAAAAAGGCATCTCAACTGCTCAAAAAAGTGGCGAATCCATTGTGATTGACGGGCAAGCGTATACCCTAAATTTTGGTCTGAAACGCGATAAATTAAATGCTCGTATTCAAAAAGACGGTTTTTCACAAACGATTGAAAATGTAGCTTACACATGGTTTAACCGTTTTGCGGCGTTGCGCTATATGGAAATTCACGACTATTTGCCTCATGGGTATCGTGCGCTTTCAAGTCGTGATGGTAATCAACCCGATATTCTCATTCATGCTGCTGATATTGCTCAAAATGGGGATTTAGTGGATTTAAAAGCTTCTGAAGTCATCGATATGAAATTAGCTGGTGATAAAGATGGTGAGCTTTATCGGTTAATGCTAATTGCTCAGTGCAACACATTGTCCAATTCAATGCCATTCTTGTTTGAAAAAATTGATGATGAAACGGAATTATTATTGCCGGATAACTTGTTATTAACTGATTCAGTGGTGGCTAAATTAGTAGCGGCTATTCCTGAAGAAGATTGGCAAGAAATTGAAATCATCGGCTGGTTGTATCAATTTTATATCAGCGAGAAAAAAGATGCGGTTATTGGCAAGGTCGTCAAAAGTGAAGATATCCCAGCAGCCACGCAATTATTTACACCTAACTGGATTGTAAAATATCTCGTTCAAAACAGTGTTGGGCGTTTATGGTCTATGGCAAATCCAGATTCAAACCTCAAGCAGCAATGGGCATATTACATTGAGCCAGCAGAGCAAACGCCTGAAGTTCAAGCACAGTTAGAGTCGTTAATTAAAAACCGTCTTGCTGAAACGGAGTAATTGAAATGCCTGAAATTTGCCGTTTTCTTGGGATTATTATCAGTATGTATTTTGATGAGCATAATCCACCTCATTTTCATGTTCGCTACAATGAACATAGAGCTGTTATTAATATTCAAACTCTTAGTGTCATGAGTGGACACTTACCCGCTAAAGTGCGTGGTTTAGTTGAAGAATGGGCTGAATTACATCAAAGTGAATTAATGACGATGTGGGATTCAAAAGAGTTTCATAAATTAACCCCATTAGTTTAGGAGGTAAGATGATTTTTGTATCTGAAGCCAATTATCAAAGTGAATATCGCATTAAACTCAAATTCAATACAGGTGAAGAAGGTGTTGTGGATTTGCTTGATATTATCGAGCGATACACCATTGCCGCACCACTAAAAAACATAAACGAATTTAAAAATTTTTATCTTGATAGTTGGCCAACATTAGCGTGGTCATGCGGTTTTGATATTTCACCTG
>CAYQZK010000155.1:0-3638 GCA_964422015.1 uncultured Methylotenera sp. | reverse complement strand
TCCTGTTGTTTCTGTATCGAAAATTACAAACATCCATTCCCCTAAGTTTTTGTGAGAGATATCAACAAATACGCCTTTTCATCTCTTTATATCCTATCTACTAAGAAAAAGCAAAATCGTACTATTTTTAAGTTAATAAGCGAGTAAGTTAGTTTGAATGGGGCATCAACCTGCAGGCGAAATATTGCTATATAAATCAAAATGACTATTTACAGAGCCCGAAACGCGCAAAACGAGCCATCTTATATGAAATGAAACAATCCCGTTTCATATTAAGAGGTTATAGTCATGTGGATATTGATTTTCTTATTACTGTTTTCGAGCAAACGGTTCATTAAATTCCTTTTTCGTGTCGTCCTATGGTCATTGGATGTGGGGTTTGACAATGATTAAACTCACCGTTTTTCTCATTTCCCTGATATGTTTGTGCTTTAGTGGAACCCGATTGATTGGTATCGCGGCACTTGTTTTGATGTGTTATGCCTACCCATGGATGCTTATTGTTGTAATTTTTCTTGCAATGGGTACGTTGTTCATAAAGCACAAGTTGACAAATTAATTTTACTTTATATAATTCTGCTCGGCTGTGTAGTTGAAGTGTTTCAGGGTGTAAGGTAATCTGGTTAGGTTGCCGAGAGAGCTCTGCGGATGCTGGCTTAACTGCTCCTCTACAACAGTTGCATCACTCCGTAGGTTGAACCTGCATTATACGCAAGTGCGAATCTCTAAATTTATTCACTAAATTTAGGAGCCTCGTCAATGGAAAAAGTCATTTCCAACGCTGAATTCATTTCAGCAATCTTTCCCGAAAGCGCTAATGTGGCGGTTTGCTCAAAAAAGGGCGATCCTACTGAAGGCGGTTGGTTCCCACAGTTATTTAGTGGTAATTTAATACTGGGAGATGAATCGAACAACTACGTCAATTCTGCTTGTTTTCAACTTGAAGAGGATGGCGTGTTTAATGTTCAAAAAAAGAACTTCAAGTCATTTAACTTTGTATTGCTTGATGATTTGGGCACAAAAGTACCATTTGACCGTTTAGGTAATTTTAAACCTACATGGTTGATTGAAACGAGTCCAGGCAATTTTCAAGGTGCTATCGTACTTGAAGAGCCTATCACTGATTTAGCCGAAGCAGAAAAACTGCAAAAAAACATTCTTAATGCAGGCTATGGTGACAGGGGTGCGAGTGGCGTCAATCGTTGGGCACGACTACCTAATGCCATCAATGGCAAGGAGAAGCACCTTAACGAAGAAGGGAACCCATTTCAATGCAAGTTGGTAGAATGGAACCCAGATGTGCGCTACAGCTACGAAGAGCTTATGTCACTGACGAGTAACTTGTCGAATATAAATGAAAGACATCCTGATGCCAACAAGATCGCCGATAGATGCCCACAAATTGGGGCATTTCGTGATGAAAAAGGGGCGGGGCAATCTGAGCCAACTTGGCGTGATTGTTTAGGTATTACGGCGTACTGCCTTAATGGTGAGCAAATCAGTCAAGAATGGAGCAGTGGGTATGATGGCTATAGAGAAAGTGACACAGCAAAGAAGATTACGCAACGCTTAAATGCTGATCCCACTACATGTGCACAATTCAAACGATCAAACCCTCAAGGTTGCCAAGGATGCACACAAACGTGCCACAGCCCAATTTCTCTAGGCGGTGAACAAAACGTCAAAGCCATACAATCCATTCCCATAGATAATTTCCCTAACAAATCACGTTCAGGGGGAGCAATTCCAGCAACTATTGAGAATGTGGCGTATATGCTTGCGTATTACGGTATTTTGGTCCAATACAACGTCATTAGCAAAAAGTTAATTGTGCATATCCCTAAGTTGATCAGCACAGTGGACAATGCAGACAATGTTGCCATGTCGTGTATCATCAGTTTGGCAAACCTCAATCAAATACCGGTGGGGCAAATACCTGATTTTGTATTAGCTATCGCAGATAGACATCAAGTCAATCCAGTTGCCGATTGGATAAATAGCAGACTTTGGGATGGCGTAGATCGCCTACCTGACTTCTACAATACGCTTGAAACCGCAGCACATTTCCCCAAAAAACTTAAAGAAACACTCATGTTTAGATGGGCGTTAAGTGCTGTTGCAGCGGCGTTGAAACCAAGTGGCTTTAAATGTCGCGGAATATTGACGATGCAAGGTGCACAATCCATGGGCAAAACGTCGTGGGTTTCATCACTAGTGCCCGATACCGTTTTGTGTGAGCAAGTTGTTAAGGTTGACCATACCATTGACCCAAGCGACAAAGATTTGAAATTGACAGCCATAAGCCATTGGATAGTAGAAATGGGGGAATTGGAAAGTAGCTTTAAAAAGGATATTGATCGATTGAAGGGCTTTATCACTGCTGACATGGACAAGATCCGACGCCCTTACGCTCGTGCCAATTCAGAATATCCACGGAAAACGGTATTTGTGGCAACTGTTAATGGCACTAACTTTTTAGTGGATCCAACTGGCAATACGCGTTTTTGGACGTTACCGCTTATTGATCTCAACTATACCCATGGCATTGATATGCAACAAGTGTTTGCACAATTAGCTGTGCATTACGCCAAAGGGGAACAGTGGTGGTTAACGCGCGAAGAAGAGACTGAACTCGAAAAGCACAATAATGCAAATCATCGCACTATCAGTGTTGTAAGAGAACTAATACTAAATGAATTTGATCCGCAATGCACTGCGCCAAAAGCCATAACGGCAACAGAGTTACTCTTTGCTATTGGCATCAAGAATCCGAGCAATCCACAGGCTAAAGAATGCGCAGCTGTTTTGAGAGAGTTGTTAGGCGAATCTAAACGCATTCGAGGTATTAACAAATGGTACTTTCCCTTTAGAGATCAAAATTTAATCACATTTTATGGGGTAGGTAGGTAGCCTCCCCCCTCTGCCTCCACCTAGCTCAGTCCATGTGTTTCATGGTGTTGTGTGTTAGGGGGTATGGGGGGAGGCAAAAAATTTTTAGTATATTTGATGTATGAAGTAGTTGGTGTGCGGTTGCATCGAGTAGCCGCCGCCAAAACTTAAAAAATGCTACCCCCATACCCCCCAACTTGCATTAGACCATGCAGTGTATGGGCTCTCAATGGGGAGGGTGTAATTTTTATGCCACCCCCACACTTTTTCATTTTTAGCCCACTCAAAAATTCTGTCCCTCGCACCCTAACTCTCATCAAAAAAGGCCCACTTAGGCCACCACACGACACTACAGCCCCTCGGTCATCACGGCAGTCATGCCGCTACCTGCGTGTGCCATCTCGCATCCAAAGTGGCTACCTCGCAAAAGTGCCGTCCGCCGCCCCAAAAACTGCCCCCGCGCACACTTCAGAGCATCCAAAATCCGCGCAGAATCTACCCCAGACGCACCAATCGCACCTCAGTCATTACACCAATGATGCCAGCGAATTTCCGTGGCGAGTCGGTTGCAAAGCGCCAAAATTTAACCCCTTGATCAACCTTAAAAATCTGAAAGGAGAGTACCTTTATGCAATAACTTTATATCAATTTTACCCACAGGCCTTAGGGCCTTTTTTTATGTCTTTTTATTAGGAAAATCATCATGAAAGTTCAATCTTTAAAATCATCCACAGCCAAGAAATTACGTG
>CAYQZK010000154.1:0-3659 GCA_964422015.1 uncultured Methylotenera sp. | reverse complement strand
TGAGGTCAATATCTTCCATTGTGCTATTAAGCTTAGCCGCATAGTAATAACGCAAATATTCTGGATTTTTAATGTGATCCAAGTAACTACGCGCAGTAATAAACGTGCCACGTGATTTGCTCATTTTTTCACCATTGACGGTCAAAAAACCATGCGTAAATATTTTTGTGGGCTTGCGATAGCCGCTAAACTCTAAGGTTGACGGCCAAAATAAAGCGTGGAAATACAAAATATCTTTGCCGATAAAGTGATAAAGCTCAGTGCTTGAGTCTTGCTTCCAATATTCATCAAAATCTAAGCCCTGATCTGCACATAGCTTTTTAAAGCTCGCCATGTAGCCAATTGGTGCATCCAACCAAACATAAAAATACTTGCCCGGTGCATCTGGGATTTCAAAACCAAAATAGGGCGCATCGCGTGAAATATCCCAGTCATTTAAGCCATTTTCAAACCACTCACCCATTTTATTAGCGGCTTCGCCTTGAAGCGTTCCAGAACGAGTCCAGTCTTTAAGAAATGCTTCACACTCGGAAAGCTTGAAGAAATAATGCTCGGTTTCTTTACGCACTGGCGTTGCACCAGACACTGCAGAATACGCATTAATCAGTTCAGTTGGATTATAAGTGGCACCGCAGACTTCACAGGAATCACCGTACTGATCTTTAGCATGACATTTTGGACACTCGCCTTTAATAAAACGGTCTGGCAAGAACATGTTCTTCACAGGGTCATAAAACTGCTCAATAGTTTTAGTAGCAGTCTTTCCTGCCGCTTTCAGTTTCTTATAGATACTTTGCGATAACTCTTTGTTCTCTGGCGCGTTTGTGGAGTAGTAATTATCAAAGCCGACTAAAAACTCATTGAAATCTGCAGAGTGCTCTTGATGTACTTTTGCAATTAAAGCCTCTGGTGTAATACCTTCTTTTTCCGCACGCAACATAATTGGTGTGCCATGCGTATCATCAGCACATACATAATGCACAGTATTACCCTGCATTTTTTGAAAACGCACCCAAATGTCGGTTTGGATATACTCAACCAAGTGGCCTAAATGAATACTGCCATTAGCATAGGGGAGTGCTGAGGTAACAAGAATTTTGCGAGGAGGATTTACAGTGGCCATGAGATAAATGAATCTTTGATAAGCTAAAAACGCTATTTTAACAAATAGCTAGTATCTATTTAGACTTTTAATAAATCATAGCATTTAACTCAACTATTAATGATAAGCATCAGCTAAAATAACGGTTTTAAAATCAACTCAACAATCATTATGGCAATCACTGAACTCATCATTCAATCCACGCTTAAACTTTGTATTGACCCTAATACAGAAAAAGACTTTATCAGCAGCAAAGCAATCAAAAATATCCAGATTTCTAATAATGATGTTAGCCTTGATGTGGTGCTTGGTTACCCTGCCCTTAGTCAGTTCGACAACATAAAAAAATTAATCCATGATGCTCTGACAACAATCGACGGCATAGAAAAAATCAACATCAACATTGGTAGCCGCATTGTTGCCCATAAAGCTCAACAAGGTGTTGGATTACTGCCAAATGTAAAAAACATCATCGCAGTAGCTTCCGGTAAAGGCGGCGTTGGCAAATCTACAACCTCAGTAAATTTAGCTTTAGCACTTGCTGCCGAAGGCGCAACCGTAGGCTTACTAGATGCCGACATTTACGGCCCAAGCCAACCACAAATGTTAGGGATTAGTGGCAGACCTGAAAGCACTGACGGGAAAAGCATGGAACCGCTATTAGCACACGGCATTCAAGCCATGTCGATAGGCTTTTTAATTGACACCGACACGCCTATGGTGTGGCGTGGTCCAATGGTAACAGGGGCTCTAGAACAACTATTACGTGAAACTAACTGGAAGTCTCTTGATTACTTAGTGATTGATTTACCTCCAGGCACAGGTGATATTCAACTTACGCTCGCACAAAAAATCCCTGTCACAGGTGCAATCATAGTCACCACGCCGCAAGACATTGCCCTACTAGATGCCCGTAAAGGTCTAAAAATGTTCGAAAAGGTCAACATTCCAATTTTAGGTATTGTTGAAAACATGAGTACACATATCTGTAGCCAATGCGGCCATGAAGAGCATATTTTTGGTGCAGGTGGCGGTGCAATCATGAGTAAAGACTACAACGTTGATCTACTGGGCAGCTTGCCATTAGACATTAAAATTCGCGAACAGTCTGATGGTGGGAAGCCAACAGTAATAAATGAGCCAGATGGCAAAATTGCAGCCATTTATAAACAAATTGCACGAGCTGCCGCAATTAAAATTGCCAATAGCAGTTTAGATCACAGCAGTAAGTTTCCAAATATTGTGATTCAAAATACTTAAAAATGTAAAAAAAGCTTTAATAGGCAATATTAATTGCCTATTAAAGCTTTAATCATTAATTTAGCAATACTTCATAGCAATACACTTCAACACAACCTTTTGGCGAAATCAAACTCGCTGGAATCGCCAAGCCTTTACGCCAATTATTAACCGCTTGCTGCTTACCTTCACCGGTAACAAGAAACAGCACTGTATCAGAATTGTTTAAGCGATTTAAACTCATAGTAATACGATCCGCAGGTGGTTTAGGTGAGTTAAACACTGGCACAGCATCAGCACTGTTATCAATCACGTGATTAGGAAACAGGCTTGCCGTATGACCATCTTCCCCCAAACCTAAAAGCACCATATCAAAAGCACCGACATCCTTTAAAGTTTTAGCGTAAGCTTTTGCACCCTCAACATTGCCTAACTCTGCAGGGATATCATGAATTTGAGATGCTGGAATTCCTACATATCGAAGCAAAGCTTGCTCTGCCATTAAACTGTTACGGTCTTCATGATCTACAGATAAACAACGTTCATCGCCGTGATAAATATGCCATTTAGACCAGTCCATAGGTACATCACGTAACAATCTATACACAGCGCGTGGCGTATTGCCACCTGCCAGTACGATTGAAAATCGACCATTTTTAGCAATTGCAGCTTTTGCCTTTTCCACAATGGCATCACAGACGCTATGTCGTAAGGACTCTATGCTGTCAAAATGATTCCAGCTTAGCATTTTTTGATCAAGATTGTTTTGCTTCATTAATTTAATCTCACCACCATAAAATTGAGGTCGAATTTGACACGATTTCATTAAAATTGTCATGCATTTTTTGTAAATTCTTGGCACTTGATGACTGTACGCAACCGCCGCCTTGCATTATCATGTAACGTTATTTAAAAGGACAAAAATATGCTCATAAAAGACAACGAAGTTGCTGACATTTCCACACCAACAGGTGACATGCGCGCTCATATTTTCCGCCCTGCTGCACCAGGTAAGTATCCTGGCATATTAATGTTCTCTGAAATTTTTCAGGTAACTGCGCCTATTCGCCGCACCGCTGCCATGCTTGCCGGTCATGGCTTTATCGTTGCCTGTCCAGAAATCTATCACGAATTAGAGCCAGCAGGCACTGTTTTGGCTTACGACGAAGAAGGCACCACACGTGGTAATGCCCACAAAATTGCTAAACCTGTTGACGCTTATGATAGCGATGCACGTGCTGTACTTGATTACCTTAAATCTCGTGACGACTGTACAGGACGCCTTGGTGTAATGGGCATTTGTATCGGTGGCCACCTT
>CAYQZK010000153.1:0-3724 GCA_964422015.1 uncultured Methylotenera sp. | reverse complement strand
CGCTAAGGCTAATCCTGCGCCAAGTTAGTTTTAGCTAACGCAGGATTAGATGCAAAGTACTTTTTAATCCCCGCCAAAATAGATGCTGCCAGTTTGTCCTGATAAGCGTCATCCAGCAGCTTGCGCTCTTCTTCAGGATTACTGATAAAAGCCGTTTCAACCAGAATCGACGGAATATCAGGTGATTTCAGCACAGCAAAAGAAGCTTGCTCCACATGGTTTTTATGTAGCCTATTAATGTCGCCAATGCGACCTAAAACAGCTTTACCTAACTTCAAGCTATCGTTAATAGTCGCGGTTTGTGAAAGATCCAGCAACGTTCTAGCCAATACTGGGTCTTTCACATTCAAACTAACACCACCTATTAAGTCGGATTCATTTTCCTTCTTCGCCAAGTAACGCGCACTGGCACTGGTAGCGCCTTTTTCAGAAAGTGCGAATACTGATGAACCGCGTGCAGCGGGGTTAGTGAAGGCATCAGCATGAATAGACACAAATAAATCCGCCTGCAATTTACGCGCTTTAACCACGCGTCCATGTAACGGAATAAAGTAGTCCCCATCACGCGTAAGCACTCCACGCATGCCAGGTTCAGCGTCTATTTTGGCTTTAAGTTTTTTAGAAACGGCTAAAGTAATGTCTTTTTCATTACTGCCGCTAGCACCACGCGCACCGGGATCTTCACCTCCGTGTCCTGCATCAATAGCAATGGTGATTCTACGGGTCCCATTAGGCATCATTAACGGAGCACTTTCACCATCGTCTGTAGTAATTTCGTTACTCGCATCTTGTAACTTAGTTTCAGGCTCAACCACCTTACTCTCTTCTATTTTTGGGGTAGCTGGCTTTTGTAACTCCACACTCATTGTTGGTATAGACTCTGCCACCACTGGTGAAGTTTCTACAGGTTTAGTTTCCACAACGGGAGCCTCAGTTGCGCTGGTATTTGCAATTTCAGTAGAAGGAATTAAGGCGACATTGTCACGCTCTGCCAACATCGCCATCAAGGGATCTTTAGCAGGATACACATCGAGTACCAAACGATGTTTATACTCACCCGCTGGTGGCAATTTAAACATAGTCGGCTTAACTTCAGTTTTCAAATCCACCACAATGCGCACAACGCCTGGTTTAAATTGCGCCACACGCACTTGCTTCACATATGGGTCGTTGGCTGAAATTTTATCCCCTAGCGATTTTAATAATGAGTTCAGTTCGACATTCTCAATATCAACCACTATGCGATCTGGATTTTTAAGTAGCGACATTTTATGGGCAATAGAACTACCTGCCTCTAGCGTGATACGCGTGTAATCTTGTGCTGGCCATACACGCGCGGCTGTAACCAGATTGATTGCAGCATTGGCGGTGCTAAAAACACCAAAACTCATGATGAAAACTAAAACAAAAAAGCTCAAAAATCTAATCATTCAATCACACCTAATTTCATTGCTTTTAAACACTGCTGACCTAACAAAGAATGCGCTGAAACATTAATAACTCTGCCTGAATCTTTGATTGTAAAATTAACATTCATATCTGGCATTGGCAATATGTTTTCAGCTTTTTCTGGCCACTCTATCAGGCAAACACTTTGCGCGTTAAAGTAATCTCTAAAACCTGCGGCATCCCACTCTTCTTCATCGTTGAAACGATATAAATCAAAATGATAAAGCGTAAAATCCGACAACTCGTAAGGCTCCACCAGAGTATAAGTCGGACTTTTAACCTTACCTGCATGGCCTAAAGCATGCAACAAACCGCGCACTAGAGTAGTTTTTCCCGCACCTAAATCACCATGCAGATAAATCGTTAAATTAGCTTGCATGGCTTGCGCCATCACTGCGCTAAAATTGAGCGTAGCCGCCTCATCTGCCAATTCAAGTGTAAAATTATCAGCCATGAGTTTGACTACACAAAATTTCGCCCAAATCACAGCCAACATCAAACGCTGGGGCTTGGAGCTTGGTTTTGATCAAATTGGCATCACAGACACCAACTTGCAAACAGAAGAAATTGCCCATCAGGCTTGGATTGCTAAAGGTTTTCATGGTGAGATGGATTATATGGCAAAACACGGGGTGAAGCGCACGCAACCAGCCGAATTAGTGCCTAATACCACACGCATTATCTCAGCAAGGTTAGACTATTTACCTCCTGATACTGCTGATAGCAAATCCATACTGCAGAACAGTGGCAAAGCCTTTATTTCACGCTATGCGTTAGGGCGTGACTACCACAAAGTCATGCGCAAAAAACTGCAAAAACTTTGTGACAAAATTCAACAAGAACTTAGCTCACAAGAATTTAGTTCAAGCACTCACCATCAATTTGAATACCGTGTATTCACCGACAGCGCACCCGTGCTTGAAGTGGCGCTAGCAGAAAAAGCAGGCTTAGGCTGGCGAGGAAAACACACCTTACTGATTAACAAAGACCGCGGTTCATGGTTCTTTTTAGGTGAAATCTATACCAACTTACCGCTAATAATAGACACGCCAACAGGCAACCACTGTGGCACTTGTACAAGTTGTATGGACGTGTGCCCCACGCAAGCCATTGTTGCTCCCTATGAAGTAGATGCGAGGCGTTGTATTTCATACCTCACAATCGAACTCAAAAACAATATTCCGATTGAGTTAAGACCGCTGATTGGTAATCGCGTATACGGCTGCGATGATTGCCAGTTATTTTGCCCTTGGAATAAATTTTCCGAAATAACGAAAACGCCGGACTTTGCAGTGAAAAATGGTTTAGACGATATTAGCTTGGTTGATTGTTTTTATTGGACTGAAGATCAGTTTAAAACCAATTTGGTGGGTAGCCCGATTTACCGAATAGGCTATGAACAGTGGCTAAGAAACATTGCCGTAGGATTAGGCAATGCGAGCACTACACCCGAAGTGATTAACGCATTGAGAACTCGTGAAAATGATATATCCAAAATGCTACGTGAGCATGTTGCTTGGGCGCTAGCTCAACACCAAAATAATAAGTGTTTTAGCTAATACGCCGACACCTATTGCATCAGAGCTAACATCGCAGCACCTATAATGCCTGCCTGGTCACCCATATTTGAAATACTGACGCACACTTTACCACGTAATACAGGGATTAAATCTTGGTTTAATTGTTGCTGAAAAGCTTGCTCCATGTACTTCCAACCTGCACTCATTCCTCCACCTATAACAACGTCTGTCACATCAATCACTTTTAAGATATGCGCTAATGCTTGCGCCAACGATACACCTGCCAGTTGATAAGCTGCTAGAGCGTCAACATCACCCGCTTGCGCTCTACCAGCAATTTCTGCTGCTGTGAGTTTCTGTTTGGTTGCATCAAAATAACTGATAGCAACACCGCTAGCAGAGGCGTACTGTTCCATGCATCCCTTATTGCCGCATCCACATTGCCTGCCATTGGGGTGTGTAATAATGTGCCCCACTTCCATCGCCACGCCATGCTGACCTTGAAATGGCTGACCATTCAACACTAAGCCACCACCAACGCCTGTACCTAAACCAAAGTAGAGCAAATTTTTAGATGGTGTAGCTTGTGCGATATATTCACCATAGGCTGCGGCAAGAGCGTCGTTTTCGGTAATGACTGGCAAACCAATCAAATGACTTAATTCCGCGCTCAAATCAACGTTACTTAAACCAGGCAAATTGGGTGACTGCGCAACTCGTTGTGTATTGGGATCAATAAAACCAGGAAGGCCAAT
>CAYQZK010000152.1:0-3797 GCA_964422015.1 uncultured Methylotenera sp. | reverse complement strand
TGCAGTGACTCTGAACAAGCCCTTTTTAGTGTCAAGCTTATTCTGCTTATCCACATAGGGAAATCAGAGGTTAGCCCTTTAATGGTGACATTAATATCCTCAGCATTTCCAGCCAGTATGGAGGTGTCTAGCCAATGAAGCGTGGTTTCACCAAGCGAAATCGGGTAATAAAATTTAGCAAACTTGGCGTTACCCTTGTTGAATTGACCTTTAAGATCAATAAAGTCACCGTTGACACTGTCGATGAAGTAGCTGGCATTGAGCGTGCCAGAAAGGTGAGGGTTACTTACGCTTAACTGATTAACCTTAATGTCAGTTTTGTTATCACGAATCGTCCAGTGAATGTCGCCTTTAAGCATATCAATGGGAACTGGCCAACGTAATGTATCCTTTAAATTGATAGATGCACTTTGTGTTTGCAGTGTAAGCACGCCGCCATTTTGGTTTGCCTTTACGTCACCAGTAAAGTTATTGAGCCCAGGTATTTTTTCGTGGGCTTGAATGCTCAAACCATTAAATTTTGCATGCACTTCATAACTTTTGGTGGTCGATTGATTACCTTGCCATTTGAATGTGAAATCATCTAAATGACCTGTAGGCGCAAGGCTGGATATTTTTTGTTGAATATCGGTCGGAATTTGGAATTGATTTAAATATGGGCTAATAACTGCTAAATCAGCTTGAGCAAAGTGTAGTTTTAATGATTGTTCACCTAAAGTATTTTTTGAGTAAACGGCATCGGCATCTTGTAAGTTCAAGCCTGTATTGGTATTTAGCGATAGGTTTTCAATGGTGAGTGATTGAGCCTTATTGTTGTTTTCCCAATTCAGTTTCCCTGCCATTTTATTGAGCACTACCGGATTAGCATCCGATGTAAATTGCATCTGTACATGGTTAAAATCGAAATCACTCACTAGCGACTCAATACCATGGTGATTGAATTGAATATTACTTTCAGTGCTACCGTGCCCAGACTGAAAGTTAATCGGGTAATCAAGCCAAGGTTTAAAAGCGGCTAAATTAGCTTCTTTTAGACTTAACATCACATTGCCACGCCATTGCTCGGTGTGGCCAACGTCATCGCCATAAACACTGCCACTGAGTTGAATGGGGTGTATTGATCCTGTTGAGGGTTGCGCACTCAAAACGAAACGATGGTTGTTAAGCAAGCTTCTCCAAGGCGGACTAAATATGTCTAAATTTAAATGATCCAAACTTAAACTTGGAGCGCCTCGCATTTCATCTAACCAAATGATTTTGGCATCAAGTACAGATAAATGAGATTGTCGTAACACCCAGTTGGGTAAATCAGGTTTTGATTCACCGCTCATGCTAATTCCACCAACAAAAATTTCACCACTGGCAACACGGCGAATGGTGAGTTCCGGTGCTTGTATTTTTAGTTTTTCTAAATGAGGCTCAAGCATAGGTATGCTGAGCCAAGATAAGGAGACTTCAGTATTCTTAAGCTGTAGAGCAGGGCGGTTTTCATTATCGAATATATCGATATTACTAAGAGATAAATGTAGATTAACACCTTGCCAATCAGCTTTAATATTACCGATCACTACTTTTTGCTTGGCGGATTGGCTCGCAAAATCAGCAATCTTGTGTTTAAGTTGATCAATATTAGGTAATAACAGGAATTCAACGCTTAGTACTGTGGCGAGTACGATAATGACCAACGTTCCAATGAGAATAGTTGATGCGCGATAAAGCCAGAGCAGAGATTTTTTTACCATAAAGTTAGGCTTGTAGCGCTAGTCAATTTAACGTGTTTTTAATGTGATAAATAGTTTGAACGTCATTTTACTGCAATATGCCTTTATTCGAATCAATCGCTTTGTAAAGAAGTGTGAACAAACTAGGTGACTTTTTAAGTTACTAGCATGTGATTTTTAGCAAGATTAATGGTCTATTCATTTAGAATAGCGTCCTTTATTGCTTTGTAACTTATTTTTAAATAGCGGTTTTCACTTGATTCAATTTAAACAACTCACTCTAGCACGCGGCTTAAAGACGCTGATTCAAGCAGCTTCTATGCAACTGCATCCTGGACATAAGGTCGGTCTAACGGGTGCTAACGGTGCTGGGAAATCCTCTCTATTTGCCTTATTACGAGGAGAGATGCAACTAGAGTCTGGTAGCTTGGAAATGCCAGCAAGTTGGGTGATTGCACACGTAGCGCAAGAAACCCCAGCGCTTGCCATGCCTGCCGTTGAATTTGTTTTAGATGGCGATGTAGAGTTAAGGCGTATAGAAGCTGAGCTTGCTATAGCTGAAACTAACCATCAAGGTGAACTGATTGCTGAGTTACATCAGCGATTGATGGATATAGATGGGTATAGTGCGAAAGCGCGTGCTGCCGAACTATTAAATGGCTTAGGTTTTAGTCAATCAGATCTGCAGCAAGCAGTTTCTACCTTTTCTGGTGGTTGGCGTGTGCGTTTAAATTTGGCGCGAGCTTTAATGTGTCGTTCAGATTTGCTTTTACTGGATGAACCCACTAACCATTTGGATTTGGACGCAGTCATTTGGCTGGAGGGTTGGCTACAAAGCTATCGTGGTACTTTGCTACTTATTTCACACGATAGGGATTTTTTAGATGCGATTGTGAACCATATCGCACATATCGAGCAACAGACGTTGACCTTGTATCGTGGTGGATACTCCGATTTTGAGCGACAACGTGCAGAAAAGCTGGCGCTTCAACAAGCGATGTTTGAAAAGCAACAGCGTAAAGTGGCGCATTTACACAGCTATATTGATCGATTTCGTGTGCAGGCCACAAAGGCACGCCAAGCACAAAGCCGTATCAAAGCTTTAGAGCGCATGGAAATGATTTCTGCTGCGCATGTGGACTCTCAATTCAACTTTGATTTTAGAGCGCCATTAGCAGCGCCAGACCCGTTGTTGGTTTTAGATGGCATGAGTGTGGGTTATAACAGTGTAGCCTTGATCAATAAAATTGAATTAGCCATTCGGCCAGGTGAGCGACTGGGTTTACTTGGCCGCAATGGTGCAGGTAAAACCACGCTCATTAAATTGCTTGCCAATGAATTAAAGCAGCTAAGCGGTAAACGGGTCGAGGGTAAAGATCTTAATATTGGCTACTTTGCTCAGCACCAACTTGAGCAATTGCGCCCAGATGAGTCGCCGTTACAGCATATGATGAAGCTGGACCCACTCACGCGTGAACAAGAGCACTTAAATTTTCTTGGCGGATTTGATTTTAAAGGTGATATGGCTAGAGCGCCTTGTGCCAATTTTTCCGGTGGTGAGAAATCCAGATTGGCTTTGGCTTTGCTCATATGGACACGTCCCAATTTATTGTTATTGGATGAACCAACTAATCATTTGGATTTGGAAATGCGTCATGCACTTACGTTGGCACTGCAAGATTATGAGGGTGGCGTGATATTGGTTTCGCATGATAGAGCATTACTACGCGCCACTTGCGATCAATTTATTTTAGTTGCTGATGGTAAAGCCGAGCAGTTTAATGGTGATTTAGATGATTACAGTTTATGGTTAAGTGAGCAGCGTCTGAAAGAAAAACAGGCATCGCAAGTTGCGGTAAGTGATAAGGTGAATAGAAATGATCGTGCAGCTAACAAGGCTGATCGACAGGCAAGAATCGCCGAACGCAGACCTTTAGTGAAAGAGTTGTCGCAAATAGAGCTCAATATGGAACGGTTGCAAGCGGATAAAAAAGTGTGCGATGAGCGCTTAAATGATACTGATCTTTACGCAGCCAACGATAAGTCAGAATTACAGCAGCTACTTAAAAAACAAGC
>CAYQZK010000151.1:0-3870 GCA_964422015.1 uncultured Methylotenera sp. | reverse complement strand
GATGGCGCTGATGAATAACACAGTGGGTGATGGTAATGGTTATTTTGGAGATGTGAACCTCAAGCCAGAAAAAGCCCATACGCTTTCAACCACATTCGATTGGCATGCAGCAGACCGTGACTGGGAATTCAAAGCAACACCTTATTTTACCTATGTTACCGACTACATTGATGCTGTTCAGTGGGATGTTGGTGCTGCTAATAGTGCTCGCAACACGCTACAGCGTGATCAGTTTACTGTGCTACGTTACGCTAACCAGTCAGCGCGCATTTATGGCATGGATGTTTCTGGGCAAATGCCATTAGCGCAAAATGGCGCAGGAGAGTTTAGACTAAAAGGTTTAGTTAATTATACCAACGGTAAAAATCGCGACACGGGTGATGATCTTTACAACATCATGCCGCTAAACGCAAAGTTCACTTTAACCCATCATTACGACCATTGGGATAACGCAGTTGAACTGATGGCGGTGAAAGAAAAAGACAATCTTGCAGATGCCCGTAATGAAATGAGAACACCGGGTTATAGCCTCGTTAACCTACGTTCGAGTTATTCTTGGAAACAGGCTCGGTTGGATTTTGCGATCGAGAATGTGTTCGACCGAGAGTATGCATTACCCCTAGGCGGTGCTTATGTTGGACAAGGCACGACTATGACGTTAGCTACCAATAACGCGCCAACCGGATCTGTACCTCTATGGGGTACTGTTGTGCCAGGTATGGGGCGTTCTATTAACGTTGGTTTAACGCTCAAATATTAAATAAGCTCAGGTCTGCGTGGCACTCAAACACCGCGCAGGCTTATTTCTCCTGATGTAAATACTTGTAAGCCCTGACTCGTTTCAATTTGTAAGGCTCCATCTTCTGCAATACCTTGTACTATTCCTAGAATTTCACGACCATCAGGCATGAGTATTCTTACCTGTTGTTTTTGATACGCGTGATGTAACGTCCATTCGTTTTTCAGGTTCTTAAAGCCATTTTGATCAAACTCACGTAACACTTCGTACAAGTGTTTGATTAAAGTACCTAGTAGCTGGTTTGTATCGATTATGTTTGTAGTAGTAGAGACTAAATCTGTCGCTGGTTGATCAATATGTTGTTTTAGGCTATGAGGTAAGTTTAAATTAATGCCTATGCCAATAACTGCGCTACTTGGGCCTTCCATGTCACCTTGTAGCTCAATTAGAATGCCAGCGAGTTTTTCTCGATTGATGAGCACGTCATTTGGCCACTTGAGTTGTGCTTGGTTAATGCCTAAGCTATGAAGTGCACGCATCAGTGCAACTCCAACAGCCAAACTTAAGCCAGATAGTGCCGCCGCACCGCAGTCAAAGCGCCATAGTAACGAGAAAGCTAAGCTTGCGCCTAAACCTGCATGCCAGTTTCTGCCGCGTCTGCCTCGCCCTTTGGTTTGTAGATTAGTTGCCACACAACTTGCGTGCTTTTGGCCGCTATGCAATTTTTGCATTAAGTAGGTATTGGTAGATTCTAAGTGATCATGAATTTCCAATTTAATGCTGCTGCTTGCCTCACCCATTACGTTAATAATGGTAGATTCATCTAGTAATACTAATGCCTGAGGTAGTTTGTAACCACGGCCTCGCACAGAAAAGATTTCTATGCCAAGGGCTTCAGCTTCTTTTAACGCATTCCAAATAGTGGCACGTGAAACCTTGAAGTGCTTAGCAATGGCTTCGCCAGAGTGAAACTTTCCATCAGCGAGTAACCTTAAAATTGGGAAAGTGAGAGCGTTCATGACGTGGTAAAACCGATGAGTTTAACTTTTTTGTTTGATAGCGAGCACAGATTGATTGCGTAACGTGCGTAACAAAGAGAGTTGTTTCGGGGTGATTTGCATACTGTGAGCCTGCTCCATATCTGCGTAAAAAATGCCTACAGGCTTATTGTTAACGTTGATAGGCAAGAGAATAAAACTTTGTGAACTTACCGTTTGTTTGTACCAAGCAGGTATTTTATTTGCGATATTTTCTGCACTGATATCTTCAATCATTAAGTCCAAGCCTTTTTCCATGGCAAGGTGAAAGACGTCAGGGCTAAAATGAAGTGGAAAGTGAAATTTTCGTAATACCTTATCAATATCAGCACCAAAACCAAAACGTGCTGACATTTCCTGAGTTTTAACATCACGCACCAATAATAGTGTTCGACCAAACCCCATGCTACGGTGCATAGTTTCTAGCACCATTTGCATGATGTCATTGACTTGGTGCTCCTCTACCAAAGTATTAGTGACATCCTGAATGCCTTGTGTCAGCATGGTTTCTGGGTCAACTTTAGTGTTTGTGTCGGAGTCATTTTCAGTAGTTGAGTTGAGTTGAGTAACTCCACTTAAATCATCAGTCTCGTCGGACTTTTTGGGAGATGCACTTTCAGTTTTTGTGCCAGCCCAAGTGTTAATTCGCTTCATCATTGGGCTTTGAGCGATATTGATGCCAACAATTTTGGATCGCGTGGAAAGCTCACCTAAGCCGCTGTCCATTGCGGTACGTAGTTGGTGGTCTGATATGGTTACTGCATTTTCGTAGCGCTTGGCTAGGTGTTTAAGTGCGGCTGGTTTTTCTGCAACATCGCCTTTGCTTGCTATTTCGCATAGTTCATGGGCAAGATTGACCGTTA
The DNA here is from genome assembly GCA_964422015.1 of uncultured Methylotenera sp. Taxonomy (GTDB): domain Bacteria; phylum Pseudomonadota; class Gammaproteobacteria; order Burkholderiales; family Methylophilaceae; genus Methylotenera. The sequence continues at coordinate 1,231 of CAYQZK010000151.1, read as the reverse complement.
CAGAAAGTGTTTCAAGCTCGTTATTTGGTTTGGCAATTACGTTGCCAGAGAGTTTGCGCATACCCATAATAAGGCGTGTTGGGAAGTTCCAGCTTTTAGCAACGCCTATTCCTAACTCGTTGTAGCTCATGCCCAGTATTTGAGTTGAGGCGTCATCTTCTGACAGACCTTGTTCAACTAATTGAGTGACTTGCTGACTTTCATCAAATAAATAAAAACTGGCGAGCAGTTTGCCCAAGTTGCGAAACATGGAGCAGATCATGGCTTCTTCTGCGTTTTTAACCTGATGATTCGCGGATAGTTGCGCAGCCATAATGCCTGTGAAGAATGAGGCTAAAACATCGTCCTTAAGTTGAGAGGCTTGGGCTTTATTCTGTAAAAAATCCATGAGGATTAGCGTCATAGCGACGTTGCGCACTGATTCAAACCCCAAAATGACTACAGCTTTGGAAATGGTATTAATTTGCCCGCCAAACTGACCGTAAGTCACAGTGTTTACGAGTTTTAATAGCTTATTAGTCAATGCAAAATCATGCAGAATACTTTGAGCTAAGTGGTTGTGGCTTGCAGTGTCGCTATCTACAACTTTATTAATTTCATTAATCGTTGTGGAGAGTGCAGGGAAATCACTTTTTTCGTTCATGCGCGACAACAATGTATCCAGCGTATTGCTGGATGACGGTTGTTCTGTAGGCAATTCAGCGTTGGGAGATAAGTCAGTCATCGGCGTATTATTTGAAATTCAAAATCACACTTGTTATCAAGTGATGACATTATACGCAGAGATACCCCGTCATTTGTTGATGACGGGGTTATCAGCTAGCAATTTATGCTGCAATTTTATTTACATTTTGATGCGATTCATTTTTTGTTGGCTCTTTATTCTCACTTTTGCTTTCATTAGGCATAAAGTAGTAACAAATGCGTTGGCTAGGTTGCAAGTAATTTAATGCTTCTTGTGTCAGGTTTTTAGGGTTCAAGCATCTTGTGATTGTAAGGTGTGTCTCTTCACTCAGGTCAATCACAATAGGTGTCTCTCGCGTTACCTCTGGTGCGTATACCATCACGAGAGGTTGTAATGGTTTGTCAGGGTTGACCGACATGACAATGCCATAGTCATTGTTAGAAAGTTGCACGACACTGCCAGATGGGTAAACGCCCAGCAATTTAATAAAACGTTTTAGTAGTGTTAGATCGAATTTTTGTGCTTGATAAACGTACATGTGTTGCA
>CAYQZK010000150.1:0-3895 GCA_964422015.1 uncultured Methylotenera sp. | reverse complement strand
TATCAAAACAATTAATGACCACTACACCTCAATACCTCACTGCTGCGCTTTATAAGTTTGTTAACCTGCCTAATTTCAAAGCGCTACAAGCACCCATCCTCTCAGCATGCTTAGCTAACAACATTAAAGGTACATTATTGCTGGCAGAAGAAGGTATTAACGGTACTGTTGCTGGTCTACCTTCAGATATAAAAGCTTTATTGCACTATTTACGTACTGATCCATTATTTGAAAATAACTTTGCTGACTTAGAGCACAAAGAATCTTTTGCTTCAGAACATCCGTTCTATCGCATGAAAGTGAAACTCAAAAAAGAAATTGTCACTCTCGGTGTGCCCGGAGTAAGCCCAACCAAAAAGGTAGGCACTTATGTAAAAGCAGAAGATTGGAATGCGCTAATTTCAGACCCTGAGGTCGTTTTAATTGATACGCGTAACGGTTATGAAGTCGATATTGGCACATTCAAAGGGGCTATAGACCCTAAGACCACTACGTTCCGCGAATTTCCAGAATATGTAGCACAGCACTTTGATAAAACCAAACATAAAAAAGTAGCCATGTTCTGTACTGGAGGCATCCGCTGCGAAAAAGCCTCTTCTTACATGATAGATCAAGGCTTCGAAGAGGTTTTTCACTTACAAGGTGGCATACTCAAATACCTAGAAACCGTACCTGAAGAAAACAGCCTATGGCAAGGTGAGTGTTTTGTATTCGACCAACGAGTGGGAGTTAAGCACAACTTAGTAGTGGGTGATTACGACCAATGCTACGCCTGCCGCCACCCTTTATCGTCCAATGAAATGCAAAGCCCTCAATATGAAGCGGGAATTTCGTGCCCCTATTGCTATGGGAAAATTTCAGATGAAAAGCGTGCAAGTTTAGTTGAACGCCAAAAACAAGTGCTTTTAGCCAAAAAGCGAGGCGAAGCGCATATTGGTGAAAAGCTAAAAAAATAAAAACTAACTAAAACTGCGTTAAAGCGGCGAGGCTAACATAGTTACTACCGTGTAATACACCATGCAATACTTGGCTTGGAGCCTCTGGTTCGCCTAAATCACTTAGCACTAGACTGGCTCCGCTAAAATCATGATCTATCGTGTAATCATTGATCGTCACTATAGTTCTTAAACCTGCACCCAAGCTAGCCTTTAGTCCATTCTCAGAGTCTTCAAATGCTAAACAATCATCAGGATTAAGTTGCAACTGATCAAGTGCCCATTGATAAATATCAGGAGCCGGTTTCTTTGCAGAAACAATATCACCAGCTGCAATCACCTCAAACCAAGTCAAAGCCTCTGCTCCAAGTGTATTCGTGATAAGCGCAGTGACATTTCCAGGGGCGGTTGTAGTGGCAATCGCCAATCTTATGCCAGCCGCACGCGCCTCAAGCAATAATCGTTTTACGCCAGCACGTAATGGAATTTCGCCTTTAGATAGCAGCTCTTCGTAAATACGATTTTTTTTCTTGTGGAGATTTGCCGCAAAAGTTGAAAAGCTCTCATCTTTTGTTAGCTCAGGGTGATATTGCTCTACATAAAAGTGAATACGCTCCCTACCTCCAGTAACCGCAAGCAGCTCACCGTAAAGCTCAACATCCCAATGCCAATCTAGGCCAGCTTCTTTAAAGGCCTGATTAAAAGCAGGACGATGTCCATCCCGCTCTGTATCAGCCAGAGTGCCGTCAACATCAAAAATGAGCGCTTCAATCATATGGCTTTGAGTGCTATTTAGAACGGTTTCTCAGGTTTGCTGCAATACGCATTCTCAATGCATTGAGCTTGATAAATCCACCAGCATCACGGTGGTCATAAGCACCTTCATCATCTTCAAATGTCGCAATTGTAGAATCGAATAATGAGTTCGTTTTACTGTCACGACCAGTAATAATAACATTGCCTTTGTACAATTTAACACGCACCCAACCGTTTACAGATTGTTGTGTATGATCAATCAATGTTTGGAGTGCAATACGCTCAGGACTCCACCAATAACCGTTGTAAATCATGCTGGCGTAACGTGGCATGAGGTCATCTTTTAAGTGCGCTACTTCGCGGTCTAATGTAATAGATTCAATCGCACGGTGGGCTTTAAGCATAATGGTGCCGCCCGGTGTTTCATAACAACCGCGCGACTTCATACCCACATAACGATTCTCAACCAAATCTAAACGACCAATACCGTGCTTGCCACCAATAGCGTTCAAATGTGCTAATAACTCATGTGGCTTCATGGCTTGACCATTTAAACTCACAGGATCACCATTCACATATTCAATATCTAAATACTCTGGCGCATCTGGTGCCTTTTCTGGGCTCACACTCCAACGCCACATAGACTCTTCAGCCTCAGCTGCTGGGTTTTCTAAATGACGACCTTCGTATGAAATATGCAATAAGTTAGCATCCATGCTGTATGGACTGCCGCCTTGCTTGTGCTTCATATCAACTGGAATGCCATGCGTTTCAGCATAGTTCATCAGTTTTTCACGGCTCAATAAATCCCACTCACGCCATGGAGCGATCACATGAATATTAGGGTTAAGCGCATAAGCACCCAATTCAAAGCGCACTTGATCATTGCCCTTGCCCGTGGCGCCATGCGAAATCGCATCCGCATTAGTTTTGGCTGCCACTTCAATTAAGCGCTTAGCAATCAAAGGACGTGCGATTGAAGTACCTAATAAGTACTCACCTTCATAAACGGTATTTGCACGGAACATCGGGAACACAAAATCCCGAACAAACTCTTCGCGCACATCATCAATGTAAATGTCTGATTCTTTTACGCCCGCTGCTAATGCTTTAGCGCGCGCTGGCTCTAACTCTTCGCCCTGACCCAAGTCTGCGGTATAAGTAACCACTTCACATTTGTATTCGTCTTGTAGCCATTTCAAAATAACTGAAGTATCTAAACCGCCTGAATAGGCGAGAACGACTTTTTTAATATCTGATTTAGTGTGACTCATTGCTTAAACTTTTCCTAATAATAAATATTCCATTAATGCTTTCTGCGTATGCAATCTGTTTTCAGCTTCATCCCAAACCACTGATTGCGCACCATCGATGACTGCTGCGGCCACTTCTTCACCTCGATGCGCTGGTAAGCAGTGCATGAATAAGGCATCCTTAGCTGCCACACGCATCATATCGGCATCTACCTGCCAATCAGCAAAGTCACGCATGCGTTCTTCATTCTCTGCCTCAAAACCCATGCTCGTCCACACATCCGTGGTCACTAAATCTGCATTTTTAGCAGCTTCCATAGGGTCTGCAAACACTTCGAAATGGTCATTGCCATATAAATTGGCACGCTCAGGCTCTACCTCATAACCTGGTGGAGTTGATACATGCACGTTAAAATCTAACACCTCAGCTGCTTGCAACCAGGTATTACATACGTTGTTACTATCACCAATCCAAGCTACGGTTTTGCCTTGAATAGGGCCACGGTGTTCAATAAAGGTGAAAATGTCCGCCAAAATCTGGCAAGGATGATATTCGTTAGTTAAACCATTAATGACAGGCACACGTGAATTAGCTGCAAAACGCTCGATGATTTCTTGTTCATAGGTACGAATCATTACCAAATCACTCATACGCGAAATCACTTGTGCTGCATCTTCTACCGGTTCACCACGACCCAACTGCGAATCACGCGTATTCAAATAAATTGCCGAACCACCCAATTGCTGCATACCTGCTTCAAATGACAAACGTGTACGCGTACAAGCATTATAAAAAATCATCACCAATGTGCGGTCTTGCAACGGCCAGTAGCGCTCGTATCGCTTAAACCGGGACTTGATCTCTTCGGTGCGGCGAAACACATGCTCCAACTCGTCAAGTGACAGATCGCGCAATTGCAGGAAATGCCGTGGCGCCGCCATCATCATCAG
>CAYQZK010000149.1:0-4003 GCA_964422015.1 uncultured Methylotenera sp. | reverse complement strand
CCCACAATAAACAGCATAAACAGCATAAGACCACCCACGCCGTAGGTCATGCCTAATTCCACTAGCTGTTCTTCAGTGAGGCCAAATATCATAGCTGACGATTTCCCTATCTTGTTTTTTAAACACTAAGATTTATTTCAAAAAGCATTTAATTGAGTAAGAGTATTTGTTGTTGAACAAATTCAGTCGGTTTACGTTTAAATCCACTTTTTGCGTATTGCTGCCAGCGTCCTACCACGTAACACATCATCAAATTAGCATGCGCTTCAGCATCAGTTTTATTGCCAGTTTGGGTTTCTGCAATGCGTAGACTTTGTTTGAGCGTGACTTCAATGCGGTCATAGAGTTGATTGATGCGTGCCTGTAGCTTTTCATCTTCATTCACTAAAGCATCACCAATAAGTACGCGTGTCATACCAGGATTTTTTTCAGCAAACACCAATAGCATGGTGAGTATGCGTTGCACTTGTCTTAGGCCTTCAGTTTCTTCGCTGCTAATTTTATTGATTAGGCCAAAAATGGTTTCCTCAATAAATAAAATTAAGCCCTCAAACATTTGAGCTTTGTTAGCAAAGTGACGGTAAAGCGCAGCCTCGCTAACATCAAGGCGAGCGGCCAGTGCTGCTGTGGTAATTTTTTCACGTTTAGGAGCTTCTAACATTTTAGCTAGAGTTTCTAAAATTTGTTGCTTGCGTTCGCCTGCCATTTTTTTCTCCTAACGAATGATGATTGGATTATAGCTTAATGTGTGTGAGTGCTAACACTGAAGTGAGTCGATAGTCCACAAAATTTGGTTTTTGTAGTTTTTGACTCACCCAGATGGTCTTCATGCCTAACCGTTTTGCTGTCATCAGCGCAGCCAGATTATCTTCTAACATAATGCAATCATGCGCATTGGCGCGTATGCTCTTGAGTAACATTTGAAAACCGCGCACTGAGGGTTTTGCATGAAACTGAGTTGATTCCACGCTGAAAATTTGTTCAAAACAATCTTCTATGCCCAGTAAATTGAGTACGCGCAGGGCATAGTTTCTAGGGGCGTTAGTGAATATGACTTTCCGCCCAGATAAGTTTTGCAGCATGTGGCGCAAGCGCTTCACTTGTAAAACCATATCTGGCAATTCTGCTAGCAAGTGTGTTTCATGCAAAAAGTGGTGCGGGTTAGTGCCATGATGGCGCATTAAACCTTTAAGCGTTGCGCCATAAATCCGCCAGTAATGCTGTCTAAGTTTATGCGCGGCAGATTCATCTAAATCTAGCGAGTCCATGATGTACTGCGTCATGGCGCGATTCATTACCGGAAAGATATGTGCAGAGGCGTTATGTAGTGTGTCGTCAAGGTCGAAAATCCAGATCTTTTTTTTCATTTTTAAGATCCAGATTGTTCGGCACTTGTTACATTGGTTTGCATTATTTGGCTTTAATTAAGGTTCCTACGCCCTCGTCGGTCAGCACTTCCAATAACAGGGCATGCTCAACACGGCCGTCAATAATATGCACGGTTTTTACGCCGCTGCGGGCAGCGTCCAACGCAGAGCTGATTTTTGGCAACATGCCACCCGAAAGTGTGCCGTCAGCAACTAGATCATCAATTTGCTTTGGCGTCAGACCTGTAAGCAGTTGACCATTTTGATCAAGAACACCAGGGGTGTTGGTGAGCAGAATGAGTTTTTCTGCATTAAGAATTTCTGCCAATTTTCCAGCAACAACATCTGCATTAATGTTGTAGGTCTCGCCATCTTTACCTACGCCAATAGGGGCGACTACAGGAATAAAGTCGCCGCTATCCAAAAAGTTAATGATGCTAGGATCGATTGCGCTAATTTCGCCCACTTGCCCGACATCAATCATTTTGGTTGGATCTTTTAAATCCTCCATCAGCAATTTATGCGCATGAATAAAGTTGCCGTCTTGCCCAGTTAAGCCAACAGCTTTACCGCCGTGCCGATTGATCAGGTTCACGATTTCTTTGTTTACTTGGCCGCCAAGCACCATTTCTACTACATCCATAGTTTCAGCATCGGTAACGCGCATGCCTTGGATGAACTCGCCTTTTTTGCCAAGCTTATCTAGCATTTCGTTGATTTGCGGGCCGCCACCATGCACCACAACAGGGTTCATGCCTACGAGTTTGAGTAAGACGACATCTTGCGCAAAGCATTCTTTCAAATGCTCGTCAGTCATGGCGTTGCCGCCGTATTTAATGACAATGGTTTTGTCAAAAAAGCGTTTAATGTAAGGTAGGGCTTCAGCCAGAGTTTGCGCTTTTTGAGCGGCAGTTGTTTGATTTAGCATAGGAATGTTGTGCCTAGTTTTAACGAAGTTTCAGCAGGCGCTTTTTGTGCTTGCAATGTAATTTTGAATGACTGGAATTGTAACTAAAAATGGCCGTGCATGTTTTGTAAATTACACTGTTTTACATTTAATCCGAATTTTTGATTAAGCCTGCATGGCAGTTTTGAGCAGGCTCTCAAATTCATTGATTGGAACTGGTTTGCTGTATAAATACCCTTGATAGTGCGTACAGTGGTTTTCTTTCAGAATGTCACGCTGCTCTTCTGTTTCTACACCCTCAGCAATCACATTTAAATCTAAGCTGTGCGCCATTGCAATAATGGTTCGTACAATGGCTCTGTCACTGCTATCAACGGCAATGTCACGAACAAACGATTGGTCGATTTTGAGTTGATCTAAAGGTAATCGTCTTAGGTACTGTAACGATGAATAGCCGGTACCAAAATCATCTAGTGAGAATCGGATGCCGATTTGTTTTAGCGCTTGCATTTTAGCAATGACTTCATCTACATGGTTGAGCAATGAGCTTTCGGTAAGCTCAAGTTTTAGTCTTTTTGGATCAATCCCATTTTGATGTATGGTCTTCTGCACTTCATCTAAAAAGTCAGGTTGAAGAAATTGTTTAGCACTCACATTAACTGCAAGAATGAGGTCATGTGCAATCGGGTCTTTTTGCCAAGCTTTAATTTGCTTGCAGGTTGCATCGAGCACCCATAGCCCTAGGGGTAAAATCAGGCCAGTTTCTTCTGCGAGTGGAATGAAGTTGAATGGTGAAATGATGCCGCGTTCTGGATGTATCCAACGCACTAATACTTCAGCCCCAATAGGGTGGCCAGAATTGTTTACCTGAACTTGGTAATGCAATGCAAATTGTTTTAAATCAATGGCTTTGCGTAAGTCACTTTCTAATTCTGCTCTAGCCTTGATGTTGGCTTGGGTTAACGGGTCAAAGAAGCGTAAGGTGTTGCGACCAGAATCCTTTGCCTGATACATGGCAATGTCGGCTTGTTTTAATAGCACATCTACATCGATATCATGCTTGTGGAATAGAGTGGCGCCAATGCTGGGCGTACTATGGTGTTGATGTGTTGCAAGTTGATAGGGTGAGCTAAGGCTGTTGAGTATTTTTGCGCCTATGGTTTCAGTTTTTTCAGCGGCTACTACTTCATTTTCACTAAGGTCTTCTAGCAATACCACAAACTCATCACCACCCAAACGTGCGATGGTGTCACCTTCACGTACACAGGTTGTTAGCCGCAGTGCGACTTGTTGCAACAACAAGTCGCCCATGTCGTGACCTAACGTATCATTGAGCGTTTTGAAGTGATCAAGATCAATAAACAACAGCGCACCTCTTTGATTGTTTCGTGTACTGGTGGCTATGGCTTGATGCAGGCGGTCTAAAAATAGGCGGCGGTTAGGTATGCGTGTCAGTGGGTCAATGTAAGCGAGGTCTTCAATCTGCTTTTCTGCTTCTTTGCGAAGCGTGAGGTCGGTCAGTGTTCCAACATAGTTGGTTATTTCGCCTGCATCATTTTTACTGGCAGTAATAATGAGATGTTCTGGGTATATTTCACCATTTTTGCGGCGGTTCCATACTTCGCCTTCCCAGTGTCCTTTTGTGGTGATTGTTTTCCACATCGCATCATAGAACTCTTTTTTGTGGCGGCCAGAGTTGAGTATGCTTGGTTTTTTTCCAACGGCATCT
>CAYQZK010000148.1:0-4101 GCA_964422015.1 uncultured Methylotenera sp. | reverse complement strand
CCGGGTACTTGCACCGCACAGCATCAATCGACTTAGCAGTTGTAGTTAGGATTTGTTGCCACGCTTGCTCAGGATTGTTGTGTTTACAAAGACTAGAAAAATCAGCTTGAAAGCGCATTTCATCTAACAGAACAGGTCTGACAGACAGACTGCCAACCTCCACTACTCCCAAGCGTAGATTTGTGCCGCCAACGTCTATGCCGATTAACTGTGTCATTGGTATTTATTCGCGGCTAGTACGCGCAATGACATCAGCCATAAATTTTTGCTGCGCAGGTTGAAGTTGCTGCCAACTAAAACGCCAATGCCAATTACCTGAAGAAGTACCTGGTGTATTCATGCGATGGCTAGAATCTAGACACAATATATCCTGCATAGGAATAATCGCAAGTTGTGCCTTGGATGCTAGAGCCAAATCAATTAAATCATTGGGCATATTAACTTCGTCCGGCGCAAATCGAGATGACTGCAGATAAGCATGTAAATGCCCGCGCTGTTTTTCATCTAAACCGTTATACCAACCTACGGTTGTGTCATTGTCATGTGTGCCAGTGTAAACCACACTGTTAGCTTCAATATGATGCGGCAGATACGGGTTGTCTTCTTCACCACCAAAAGCAAAATGTAAAATTTTCATGCCAGGTAAGTTGTATTTATTACGCAAGGCGTCGACTTCTGCTGTAATAATTCCTAAGTCTTCTGCCACCAAAGTCACATTTGGTAGTGCTTCTACAACCGCACCCAACAGCTCATCGCCTGGTGCTAATACCCATTGACCATTAATGGCCGTTTCTTCATTCGCTGGAATCTCCCAAGCCGCTTCTAAACCTCTAAAATGGTCGATGCGCACAATATCAAACAGTTCATGCTGCGTTTCCATGCGCGATATCCACCATGCGTAACCGTCGGCAGCCATTGCTTCCCAGTTATAGTGTGGATTACCCCAGCGCTGGCCTGATTCAGAGAAATAATCTGGAGGCACTCCCGCTACCACAGCCATATTTTTATCTGCATCTAGTTTAAATAAGTGTGGCTGTGCCCAAACATCAGCGCTGTCGTAAGCGACAAAAATTGGAATATCACCAAATAAATATACATTCTTACTTGCAGCATAGGCTTTAAGTTCTAACCATTGCGTAAAAAATAAAAATTGTGTGAATTTAGTGGTTGCAATTTCTTGCGCAAGCTCAGATTCTGCTAGCCTTAGCGTTTCAGTATCTCGATTTTTATAGGCTTCCGGCCAAAAATTCCAACCAGCTCGTTTAAATTTTTTACGAAGCGCAATGAATAAAGCAAAGTCATTCAACCAGTGCGATTGTTGATCACAAAAATCAGCAAAGCTTTGCTGCTGTTTTTTGCTCGCTTTCTGTACAAAAACCAAATAAGCTTTAGCAATCAAGTGTGATTTATCCGTGGATCGGCTAATGGCCAATGCGCTTAAATCTTCTTTTGTAAGTAACCGTTTTTTTTCTAGCGCTTCTAGACTAATGAAATCAGGGTTACCCGCATGTGCAGATAAGCATTGATAAGGTGAGTTATCAGCATGTGGCATATTAATAGGTAAAGTTTGCCAAACACTTGCACCGATAGCATGTAAAAAATCTACAAAACGATAAGCCTCGACCCCAACATCCCCCACATAAAAATCACTGGGCAGTGAACTGATATGAAGCAAAACACCTGTGCGACGTTGATTTAAAAGAGAGGTGCTTGATAAAGTTGTCATATCGTTCTACAAGAAAATAGTTGTTGTAAGGGCTATATATCTTTACAAATAATCACTGCTATCAAAGTTGCCAAATATAAAAAGTTCGCAGTTTAAAAATTCAGAATTTAGGCCTGCCCACGACGCATCGTACCTGAATTTTCAGCGTTACCACCACCCGCACTAATCGATGCATGCAATACATCTGGCACAGGTTGTTCTAACAGCGTATATAAATTAATCAAGTTACGGCGGTACAGCAAATCAAAACTTGCTACGCTATCTGATGAGTTATAGTCACCAAACCACCAAAACCAGTCTGACCCCTCACAAATCGCCAGCTGATGCTCACAAGCCTCTAATTGCTTAGGTTTGAGTTTGCCTTGTGCTACGACTTTGTCGTACACTTTTTTCGCCTCACAAAGTAAATCCCAGGCCAGATTTTTGTCCTTACTGCCTATCCAAGTACTAAATGTGCCATAGACCCAACTTCCTGCCGCCACTTCTGGCAACACCGGTGCTAGCAAACCTCTAGACTTACCTTCAGCAGACTGATAAATGTCGATGATGTCACTGAATGTAGTCATTTCAATATCAGGATGGTTGACCAAAGCCTCATACAATTCCTTCAGGAAGTGAAAGCCATTGTATGGGTAGTATTCCCAGGCATTTTCACCATCCAAGATAACACTGACTACTTTAGCATTCTTGCTATGATTGGACTGACAAATGTGCTCTAGCGTATTCATAAAATCATTCACTGCATCACGCGCAAACATACCAGAGTACTCAAAGCCAATTTTATCTGAGAGATTATCGTCTCTGAAAAAACACAAAATATCATTCTTACCATTAGTTACTCGGTACGGTTGATATAAATAATCATTTTTATCTGCTGCATTAAGCTGAGATTTATTCAAACTATTGGCCAACACGCTTTGACCAGTAGCAGCCCATTCAACGCCATTTTCGGCCATTAAAGACAAGCCAGCATGTGAAACTCCACCCTCTGCGGGCCACATGCCACGCGGTACTTTTCCAAAATGCTCGGTATGAAATTTATTTGCTGAAATCACATGAGCTGCTGCTCTACTTCGTCCACCAGCATAATTTTCATTCTCAGGTAAAGGCGCATCAGGCATTGCATCTAAAGCTGAATTAAAATCCAGCAGCAATGGCAAAATGGGGTGATAATATGGTGTAGTTGAAATTTCAATCTGCTTGCGCTCCATCAAAGCTTTGTAGCGCGGGATTAAGTTTGTAACTGTTTCACCCACCACTTTAAATAATCGTTGCCTATCTTCAAGCGTAAACAATACGCCTTTGGTCATAAGCTCTTGAACAACAGCATTGTTTTGACGCAAGCTCTCACCACACCAAGCCAAGTGATACCACACTAATAAATCAGCTTTATATTGTGCGTTAAGATAATGAAGTTCTTCACCATTGACATGGTCAACCAACTTATATAGCTGATACAAACGCTGATAGTGAGGAAAAGGACTCAGCATTTTTTCATGATGACTTTTAAAGCAACTCTCAACAATCAACTTACATTGCTCTGAAGTAATGCCAGCTAAATTTCTCTCTGCTAATAGAGCTAAAAGTGGGTCACGAATCTTTTTCTGCTTAAATTGCAACGTGTAATCTTCAAGCTGCTCCAGCAAAATAGGCACAAAGTTAAACGTTACACGTGCTTTAGGATTAGCTTCTAGATGAAACGCCATATCACTATAGTCTTTAATGGCGTGCAAATAAGTCCATGGCAACACATACTCATTAGTTGCCAAATCACGGTAATCTGGCTGATGCATATGCCAATAAAGATTGAGATATAACTTAGGACGAGCAGTATTCACTTGAAAACCTTAAACAAAAATTAAAATCAATCAAAAATCATCATCAAACAAGCTGAGGTGAAATTGGATTAGAAAAATTAAATCGAACTTTTAATTGAAAATTAAGAGGCTTGGCATGACACCAAGCCTCTAGAAGTATTGCAAAGATTAAATAACGCGATATAGATCTTGCCCAAGCATATCAGGCGTAACCAGAACAATACCTTTTTCAGACACATAAAAGCGTTTAGCATCCAACTCTAAGTCAACGCCAATCTGCATACCTTCAGGAATCACACAACCGCGATCAATCACAGCATTTTTTACTACAGCATTACGATGGATGGTGACTTTTGGCAAAATAACTGAACCATCAATTTGGCAATAGCTATGCACACGTACATCTGAAAACAAAACAGAGTTAATCACACTAGAGCCACTAATCAAACAACCGCCAGAAACTAGTGAATCAATCGCCTTACCCGCCCTACCCTCATCATTAAACACAAATTTTGCAGGTGGCAACTGCTCTTGATAAGTCCAAATCGGCCATTTTCT
>CAYQZK010000147.1:3336-4107 GCA_964422015.1 uncultured Methylotenera sp. | reverse complement strand
CATAATGGTTCCATGGCCCGCTGTTAGTACCGATAGGACGTATGCCACCCCAGGTTTCCATGTCGTTGGCTGCGTACATGGAAAGTAGTAATCTCGCTGCAATATCTCCGGCATTTTTCAGTGATTTTAAGGGTTTGTTGAATTCAGAGACACCGCTCACTATGTTGTTGCCGAACCATATTCGGTTAGCCGGTAATTCTCCAAAGTCAGGCAGAATATGTAAAATTTTAGTGCGTTCGTGAGGGCCATCTGGCAGTATTTCGCCTGTTTCTTTGAGCCAGGTTTCTCTGTCAAATACAATCGGTCCCCAGTCGGTGATCTGCTCGATAAGTGTATGGTTTTTGCCACTTTGTCCGTTGGAAATTAGCGTCTTGCTTTTGACTCTAATGGTCTTTAACCGATTGATGGCACGGTCTACCGTTCCGCCTTTAGTCTTGTTGGCTCCGGTGTAGTTGTTGATTGCGTGGATGCTTGCTGTTGAATAGCGTCCACATTCTCCGGTAAACCTCGCTAGTATCAGGTAGGCGCATATCTCGTACACAGTGGCGTTGGCATCTAGCAGCGCATTGAATGCGAATCTTGGAATGCAGAACGAACCCGCTCCAGCAGGCTTTGATTTTTGCTCTTTTTCTTCCATCATATTTCCTTTTTTGGCACTGTTGGCCTTTTGGCTGATGATCTCTTAATTCAAGCATTGAAAATCTGCGCTGGTCTTAGATTTTTTTCTTTTTTTTGATGTTTTGATTAATTTATATTAATTAATATATATTT
>CAYQZK010000147.1:0-3326 GCA_964422015.1 uncultured Methylotenera sp. | reverse complement strand
TTGTAATCCCATAGTTAATAGTTTCTTATTTTAAATATACATTAATTTTTAAATTGTCAGCTATGTTTAATTAATTAAGTAATTTTATTGCATGTTGAAGATTTTGACTGCCTTACAGATCATATTTCGAGCTCTTTTTTTAGTAGTCGTTCAATGATTTCGGTGGCAGTGCAATCTTGCTCAATTGCTGCAAATCGTAGCTTTTTGTGTAAATCTTCACGTAGATTGATGGTCAATCGTCGATAGCCTTCAGGCGCAAAGAATGCTCGTTTCTCTGCTGCTGTTTGTTTTGCGCTTGTTATTTTAGGTGATGAGTCACCTTCAGCGAATGCCAGTGCTGCTTCTGATGTTGTTTTGCTGTCTAATTTGGGCTTGGCTAGGCTGGTGGGTTTGTTCATGGTTTTGTCCTCAATAGTGTTTGAATTTCCTCGGTCAAGTTCTTGATTTCAACCTTGGCGTTTGGCTCATAAAGTTCGCCAACTGTTAGCCCTTCACCTAGTGCCTGCATGTATGCGCCTCTCATGCCTAGCGTGGTGATCAATGCCTCTAGTTTCAGTTCTTTAGTGGCTAGCTCGGATAGTTCCTGCGCTAGTCGAGTGTGTGGTCGGTAGCGTGTCCAGACCATCTTTGCATTGATCTGCTTCACTTGTTTAGCTTCTTCAATCAGCGTTAACAGGTCACTGGTGGCCCATATCTCAGCCGCTGATGCGCCGACAGGTATTACGCATAGGTCAGCCAGTACCAGGATAGCCCGTGTTAGTTCTGCAATGCGTGGTGGCCCATCCAGCACGATGAAGTTGGTATTTTGATATTGCTCGACTTTGGCGACTAGTTCACGGTGATTGGTTGCAGTGTCTGCAATCAGGTTGCCTGTCTTATTTGCTTGTGTTCGAACTGCAAACCAGCTTGCCGCAGTACCTTGAGGCATATCGCAGTCGATCAGCACAGTTTTGCCTTGTTTAGACAATTCCCTGGCTAAGTTGGTTGATACAGTTGATCGACCAGCTCCGCCCTTCACTTGAATGATGCCGATGGTTTTAGTGTTCATGGTTTTGCTTTTTATCGTGGCTCAAAATTTGGGGTTGGGGTTCATGGGTTGTTGTTGGTTGGGTTATTCACAGGAGCTTTGAATTACAAGCTTTTAAATAAAGGTCAACTACAGGTTATATAGAGACGTCACCATTTATGCGTGATTCCGTCACTATTTATGCGTGGATAACCCAACTTAGCGTCACCGTTTATGCGTGGATAATTTTGGCAATTCACAGCGTCACCGTTTATGCGTGGATAACTTGCTCGATCATTTGTGTGGTTCATAGCTTCTTCTTTGTCATTGGAATGTGGGTTGGGGATGGTTTGACGATCAGGCCAGGTTCAGTGGCCTCGATTTGTATGCGGCCATAGACAGTGACTACTTTTTTTAGCTCATTTAGGAATGCCGCCTTGAACTGCCTCAACTGCGCGTAGTTGCTGCCGAATTGCAGCGCCAGCGATGATGTGGCAGTGTGGCCTGCACCATTGCTCGTGCCATGAAACCCAATGCCCCGGCTTCTTGCGCTTGTTCGTTTTCAATAGCCAGCGCCTGATTTACCAGGGCATTAATGGTTTTGGGTGTGAGGATTTTTGCCATTTCGCGCTTTCGGTTGGTTTGATGCGATTATATACACATTCATTTATGTGATTGCATACTTATGCAATCACCAAAAAAGAACATCCCTAGAGCCCGAGTAGCTTTTGAGCGTGGCAGCAGACTGAACAGAAGTTGGGGCAAGCTGGAGTTGGGCGTATAACCCCGTGAGGCAACCGTGATTCCGCAGTCCATCAAGCGAGAACACGTCTTACAGGCTATTGCTGAAATACGTTCTGGTGGCGTACCCAAGAAACGGGAGCCGACCAAGTTCAAATTCGTGATAACCTACTTTTGTTTAGAGATTAGGGAGCTGATTTGAAAACTAGCCAGACATTTTTGCTATTGCTTGTGGGGCTGCTTTATGGATGTGGCGACAGAGGTTCTCAGCCGGGTACCGACACTCCAAAAAAGAACACTATAGAGATTGTCTGCACCGAAAATTGGAATTCAATTAGCCCCAATGAACCATTCAGCCCCACAGTTATTCGGATTGACGAGGGGGCGAAAAAAGTCTTCGTTACGAAAGTCGATGGTGAGATGCGCGAGATTTCCTCAGTCATCTTCCCAGAGAGCATTACTACCAACGAGGGTGTATTTATTATGCAAATCAATCGCTCAACTGGAGCATTCCTTGAGCTCCACAGAGGAGAAAAGTCTAGGACTGGATTTTGTGCGCCACGTCAGCCCCCCAAGTTTTAATCGACTACCGGACGTTCCCCTTCGTGCCCCCAGCCCCAGATAAAACCGAGATGTTTCACCTGTTGCGGGAGTTCATAACGCAACAAATGCGAATGTCACATATCTATCAGCCAGTGATGCTGATGACCTTGCTGCAAAGCGAAAGCAGAGCTTCGATCACCAATATTGCCAAGGCGATTCTCAGCCACGATCAGAGCCAGATCGAGTACTAGGGGTTGTACGCCCAACCCTGCGAAATCTTTATGGGCTCAAAATCACCCCCGCCAAAACTGCCTCCAATCGAGTTACCGGCAACTGTTGACCAATTCTTGACTTCTCTTGACCTCGGCATTGACCATCTTGGTCAGCTCCCGCAGTTGTTGCCGGTGGCCGCCCGTCCAGGCATTTCTGCTAACCCGCTGCCTGCCCTCATGCGACCTCGGCCCGGTGGACTTAGTCCACGGCTTCCACTGTCTGATTAACTCGGCCTGCCGCGCCCTGCGCTCTGGTGTCCAGGTAGTTGCCATGATCTGCCTTCAATAGTTTGTTTGGCTCACTTTGAAAATCTCCCGCGCCTGACTGTATGCCAGTATGCGATGGTGTACCAGCATAGCCATTGTTCACCTGTTGTGGCCCGGTGGTCATGTTGGCCTGCTTCATCTGCGAACTTGCTCCATGACAGGATGCCCACAGCGTTTTGGGTGTTCGATGAGGTGCGCTTACATAAATCAGGGCAGGTAGGAAGGGATAAGGCAGGGGGGGAGAGAGGAAATGGCAGTATTAACTTACAAAGTGGAGGCTAATAAGTGGCGTAACAGGGTGTTTTCATTGGAAAATGTTGATCGTATCGGTTTTTATTCTGTTCTTCAGGAATTGGGCATCAGGGTTGACTTGGATCTGTGATTCTTCCATCTCCAGCAGATAGCCGGTGGACTGTAAAACCGCTTTGGTGATGGCAGGGACATACAGCTTTCTGGTGGCGACAAACCCGTCATGTTGAAGCAGCACCAGGTCATTG
>CAYQZK010000146.1:0-4165 GCA_964422015.1 uncultured Methylotenera sp. | reverse complement strand
CTCACAGAGTCAGTAATCAACTCTTTAATTTCTTTAGCGGCTGAAGCAGAACGTTGTGCTAGATTCCGCACTTCACCCGCTACCACCGCAAAACCACGGCCTTGTTCACCTGCACGTGCTGCTTCAACCGCAGCGTTAAGTGCAAGGATGTTAGTTTGGAAGGCAATGCCGTCAATGACAGAAATAATGT
The DNA here is from genome assembly GCA_964422015.1 of uncultured Methylotenera sp. Taxonomy (GTDB): domain Bacteria; phylum Pseudomonadota; class Gammaproteobacteria; order Burkholderiales; family Methylophilaceae; genus Methylotenera. The sequence goes on along the minus strand of CAYQZK010000146.1, from coordinate 3,975 downwards.
CTTCAATCTGTTTAGAGCTCGTGTTAATAGCACTCATGGTAGAAACCACTTCTGCTACTGCATCACCACCTTTAACAGCCACTTCTGAAGCAGCAGCTGCAAGTTGATTAGCCTGTCTTGCATTGTCTGCATTCTGTTTAACTGTAGCAGAGAGCTCTTCCATACTTGCGGCAGTTTTTTCGAGTGAAGCGGCTTGCTCTTCAGTGCGGCGTGAAAGATCTGAGTTACCCTCAGCAATTTCTCTAGCGGCAGTGCCAATGGTTTCAACGGCCACTTTTACGGTAGCAATTGGTGCCACAATCATCTCTAGCGTTTCGTTCATGCCATCCACAATTCGGCGGAAGTCACCATCATGGTTGCTGGCATCAGCACGTACTGAAATACGACCTTCGTGCGCAGCTTTTGCCAACATTTGACCATCACCAATTAAAGCGTTGATTGCTTCAATACAGGTGTTAAGGTTGTCTTTAATAGCGTTAAAGTCACCGTTATAACTATCAGTGATTTTAGCTGGAACATCGCCTCTAGCGATACTTGCTACGCTATTAGCTGCCATGTTGAGCGGTGTGACTACGGCGTCTAATGTGGCGTTCAAGCCTTCAATCACTTTACGGTATTCACCTAAATGTTTAGCGGCATCAGCGCGTGTAGTCAGTACGCCAGCTTCAGCATCTTTGGCGAGTAAGTTGCCATCAGCAACCAGTGCCTTAATGGCGGTACCACAGGCGTTCAGGTTGTTTTTAATAATGTTAAAGTCACCGTTATAGTTCACGGTAATTTCTGCAGGAATCACGCCCTTAGATAGATTGTCCACATAAGTAGCTGCCATGTTGAGCGGATTGATGACCGCTTCTAGCAGGCTGTTCATGCCGTTACTAATGTCACGCAAAAAGCCTGCGGGTAATGTAGAGGCATCAATACGTTTATTCAGATTGCCTGCAACAGTTTGTTCTATCAGTTGCGCTACATTTTTTTCGGCGGTGACTTCTGTCGTACGGTCGTTCCACTGAATCATTCGACCCAAGTACTCACCTTTTAGATTGGTTACAGGGTTGAAAGTCAGTTGCATATTTTTGCCGCCAATGACCATGTCGGCAATTTTAGTACCTTTTAATTCAGCTCTATAGTTTGCACGGTCTTCTTCATTCTCAATAAATTGACTTAAAGTACCGCCAATCAGTTTTTGTGAATTAAACCCTGGGTGTTTTTTAGATAACACAGGCGCCATTTCATCCCACAGCGCAAACCCTGCTTTATTCATGTAGATGAGTTTGGCTTTCTCGTCATCAACAGTCACAGGAATCGAAGCGTTATCCAATGCTGATTTAATGCGGTCAATACCGTTAATGGCTTCCATGTTATTGAAGTCGATACGTGTTTTGAGTGCACGGTAAGCATCTACTACGTCCGTCAGTTCGTCCATCTGACCTGATCTTTGCACGGGTTCCTTATTTAGCTCTTGTGCACTTTTTAGCAGGTTAGCAGCCAATTGGCGTAGGCGCGGCATAATGGCCTGGTTGAGCTTAAGGCCTATCATCAACACAAACAAAACGCCTAATATCGCAATAACAATGAAGGCATTTCTCTTGGTTGGATATTCAGCTGCAACTAAATCATTGTCTGCGGTAGCGATTTTCACGCTTGTCGTCATGATTTCACTGACTTTGTCAGTCATGGGGTCAATGGCTGGGTACATTTCAGAAGTTGTGAATTGTATTAATGCCTCTTGATCCTGACTTTGCAGAATGTTAAGTAGTTTTGTTGTGGCTACATCAGCTTTTGCTTTTAAAGGCTCAAATTCTGCGATGAGTTTTTTCTCTTCATCTTCTAGCTTGTAGTGCGTGGTGTATAGTTTCCATTGTGTATCAAACCCATTTAAAGCAGATTTAACGTTGGTCTGCCCATCTGCCCATGTCATGGTTCCATTACGTACTTTATGTGATGTATCTACTACGTTCACGGCATAGGCGTCTGAAACTTTTTTGAGTTGACTTAATGGCTCGATGTGGGCTCTAAACAAGTCTTCGCTCGTGTCATGAGCGGTTAATAGGTTATTAATACCCAAAGCGCCCAACATTGATGTGGTTAATATTATTAAAACAAAGGCGATTAAAGCCTTAGTTTTAATAGTAAGTCGCATCATAAAATCTTGATATTTGCGGGTCATGCTTTCCACAAAACTTTGTTTGCCAGTTAAGGTGCGGTGGAATGCCTCAGCGCCTGCAATTTGCTCACGTGTGGCTTTCTTGCGCACGGAAATATAACCAATAATTTCGCCACCTTCACGCATTGGCGTAATACAAGTATCCACCCAATAGTGGTCGCCATTTTTACAGCGGTTTTTAACAATGCCTATCCACGGTTTGCCAGTTTTAACGGTCTTCCATAAATCTTCAAACGCTGCAGGAGGCATGTCTGGATGGCGCACAATGTTCTGGCTTTGCCCTATTAATTCTTCTTCGTCAAAACCACTAATCTCCATGAAATCGCGGTTAACAAAGGTGATGTTGCCTCTGAGATCGGTTTTTGAAACGATGGTGGTAGAGTTTTCGAGTTCTACTTCACGCTGTGTGACGGGCATGTTGATTTTCATATTAAATTCTTTTTAATAATTGATTGAAAGGTTTCAGTGATCAAACAATAGCTCAATGATTGCCGGTTACTAAGTGATGATCATTAATCACACTAGTCCCGTAAGGTTAAAACACTTGTGTGGCTGCGTCAACCATCTAAAGTGGCACTGGTGCGAATTGGTATAAATTGTTATATAAACTGCTATTTAAGCTGGTGCGGCAATTTTGGCTGATGTATATTAGTGGTCAGTGTATTTGAATTAAATTTTAGCTGATTGAAAGTGTAATACCTATGGAACAAGCGGCACATTTGGCGGACGATGAACAGTACGGAGTGCGTAATCTGAAAGAAATCATTCAGATACTCGCAGACTTAGGCAAACATAAAGCCAATATCAAAGTTTCATTTAATTCAGGCATTGATACTTGCTTGACGCAAATTATTGAAGTGGATACGAAAAACCACGCGGTTTACTTGGATTCAGGCTTAGACGATGGTTTTAATAGTCGTTTACTAGCGGCTAACTATGTGCTTTTCTCCAAAGAAGATGGCGTTAAGGTGCGGTGGGTTAGCCACCATGTTTCAATGGTGACGTTAAAAGATGGTAGGGCGCTTAAAATCGCTTTGCCAGAAAGCGTAGTACGCTTGCAACGCAGAGAGTATTTTAGAGTGGCTACGCCAGTAGTTAATCCAGTCGCTTGTCAAATCAGCGTCCCTGATCCTGAAAAACCAGAGCTTCGCAATACGTTAAGACTGCCACTTTCAGACATCGGGATTGGTGGTGTAGGTTTGTTGGTGCATGATAAGGTGCATCCATCACTCGTTGAAGGTGTAAGTTTTGATGGGTGCCAAATGGATTTGCCCGACGTGGGTAAAATAAACGTCACCTTGCAGGTTAAAAATATTATCCCTATGAAGATGAGAGATGGTTCGGTTAAATATCGCGTAGGATTGTTATTTGTTAAACCTTCTTTTGCTAATGAGAGCTTGATTCATCGTTACACCTTTAACTTGGAACGTGAGCATTGTAGCAAGGTGTCAAAACAGTTGTTTTGAGTAGGGGTGAAGCGTGAACCCCATTGACTTAAAACCAGAAACCTTACAACGTCTTTTAACGTTGACTATGCCCTACGGTAAATACAAGGGTCGCCTGATTGCTGATTTACCAGGCCAGTATCTTAATTGGTTTGCGCGCGAGGGTTTTCCCTCCGGTGAGTTGGGAAAGATGTTGGCATTGATGCAAGAGATTGATCACAATGGTTTATCAGAGTTGTTGGTGCCGTTGCGTAAGGGCTAAATTGTTTTTTTACTCTTTGTTAAGCGCCTGGCGATATTCTTCTAGCTTGCCCTCATAGTTTTCAGCCTCACCAAATTCTAAAAAGCGTGCATATCTGCCATGAG
>CAYQZK010000145.1:0-4291 GCA_964422015.1 uncultured Methylotenera sp. | reverse complement strand
TTTCTAATGCTTTTAAATCTTCTTCAAGTCGCAGTGCAATGGCGCCTCGCGTGGATATATCAGCTACGCCCAGTAAAAAAGCTGCGAGCAATGAAAATCCGGCCAGCACACCTGTTTGATAATGAAGCTGAGGGCGTAGTGCTTTCAAATTATCAGGATGCAAAAATTCTTTTAATGCTATCGTCGACGCGTGAAAATGTGGGGCAATGCAGTCACGTAAATGAGTATAGTAAGCATTGAAGTTTTTCATACATCACCTTCACTAATATCTAAGGGTTTGCCATTGCGATAACGTCCATAAATGCGAGGGCGAATATAATGATCAATAAGTGGGGTAAGTGAATTCATGAGTAGAACCGCAAACCCGGTGCCTTCGGGGTAGCCCCCCCAAGAGCGAATCACAAAAATCAACATGCCACAGCCAGCGCCAAAAATAATTTGTCCCATTGGTGTATTTGGTGAGGTCACATAATCCGTTGCAATAAAGAAAGCCACTAAAATAACCGCCCCCGAATTCAAATGTACCCATGGACTTAAATAATGTGCACTATCTATGCTGTGGAATAGTGTAGAAAGTACAAAAATACTGCCGAGCAGTGAAGTGGGAATATGCCATGTAATAATGCCTTTGCGTAGTAATTGCATGCCACCAAAAATCAGTAGTAGAGTAGATGTTTCACCTAAACTTCCCCGTTCCCATCCAATAAATGTTAAGAAATGCGAATATTCATTAAGCAAGTCTGGCAAAATTTGATGTTGTGAAAATCCGGTTTTTACAAGACCTAAAGTGGTGGCGCCAGTAATTGCGTCATTCGTTTCGCCTCCAAATGTAATAGAAAAACTGTCTATGATTCCCGCGCCCGTGAGCAGGGGCGATACATTCACCCATGTTGTCATTTCAATAGGAAAAGAGATGAGCAGAGCAACTCGCGCGAGCATTGCCGGATTGAATAAATTTTGACCAAGTCACCCGTAGACATGTTTGCCTAAAATTATCGCAAGTCCAACGCCCACTACGCCAATCCACCATGGGGCATAAGGTGGAAGTGTCATAGCCACTAGTATGCCGGTAACGACCGCTGAATTATCACGTAGATAGGGCATGGCATCGACGCCTTTGAGTTTTAGGCAGACGCCTTCAAAAAAGAGTGCGGATGTGATGCATGCCACTGATAAATAGAACGCAGGCCATCCAAACAAGAAAATACCAAAACCCAGTGAAGGCAGTAGCGCAACGATAACGCAGCGCATAATATCGGTTACGCCTTGAGAGGAGCTGATATGCGGACTGCTAATAGGTTTATTTTTCATGCGTTTTCTTCCTGTCTTTGCGCGGCCTCTTGCGCTGCGCGGACTGCTCTCGCTTCCATAACACGTCGCGCCTCCGCTTCGCCTTCTAAACGAATGCGTTCCATACGTTGAGCTCTGTTTTCAACGAGTTTTTTGGTCTGCTGCGATTTATGTTCAGATTGTTGACGCTTAACCAGTTCACCTGAGGCATATTTGAAATAATGCACTAGCGGAATATTAGAGGGGCATACATACGAGCAACTGCCGCAGCTAATACAATCTTTTAAGCCAAAATCCACCGCTGCGTCGAGTTTACTTGCGCGAATACGACTCATCATTTCAAGGGGAAGTAAACCTACTGGGCAAGCGCTCACGCAATTTGAACAGCGAATACACGGTTTCACTTTAGGTTGCGCAATATCGTTTTGAGTAAGGGCTAAAATTCCATTACAAGCTTTAACAATTGGGACATCGCTGTGAGGTAAAATATCACCCATCATAGGACCGCCCATCACAAGTCTTTCGAGGTTAGTCGATTCAAATCCACAAAACACCAAAACATCAGCCATTAAGGTGCCAATTAAAACTTCCACATTCATCGGTTTTGATACCGCGCCACCGGATACTGTGACAATACGGCTGATGAGTGGCTCATCTAAACAAATCGCTTTATAAACCGCGTAAGCTGTTGAGACATTGTGTATGACTACGCCAATGTCTGTTGCGCGGCCGTCTGCAGGAATTTCTTGACCAGTGAGATAACGAAGCATTTGTCTATCCCACCCCATTGGATAGCGTGTTGGGACTTGCATCACGCTTATGCGTGGAAAATTGAAACAGGCTTGTTGCATTGCTTCAAAAGCGTGGAGTTTATTGTCTTCAATGCCGATAATGGCTTTGGGGGCAAGCATGCCACGCATCATTAAAGCAATGCCCATCACGACATCGCAAGCACGTTCTTGCATTAAACGATCATCGCAGGTCAAATAAGGTTCGCACTCGCCTGCATTGATAAGCAGTGTGTGAATTTGATTTTTGCGCCCTAAATTGAGTTTTACTGCGGAGGGAAATACCGCCCCACCTAAACCAACAACACCAGCATGTTCAACGCGTAAACAAATTTCCTCAGGCGTGAGTTCTAGTGGATTATTTGGTGGGGTTGTGGATAGCCATTTATCTTCGCCATCCGTTTCAATAATTACAGTACGGACGGGAAGCGTGGATGGATGAGGCGCGGCAAAATCGCGAATATCTAAAATGACGCCTGAACTCGATGCGTGCACAGGTGCTGAAATGGTTCCTTGACTGTGCGCAAGCAGTTGCCCTTTTAATACATGATCACCAACTTTTACGACAGGTTCAGCGGGTTTTCCAACGTGTTGTTGCACGGGAATGTAGAGTTTTTTAGGCAATGGAAAATGGATTTCAATTGGCTTTGAGGCCGTTTGTATTTTATTTTCCACTGCATGAATACCGCCGCGAAATTTAGGGTCTTCAAAAAAAGTCATCATGTGAAACTCCCTGAAACTGGTTTATGCCAACGCCAATCACGTAAAGTGACTTCAATTGGGTGCATTTGAAGGCATTCAGTAGGGCAGACATCCACGCATTTTTTACAGCCAATACATGCATCGGACACGACTGCATGAATCTGTTTGGGCGCACCAACAATGGCATCCGTTGGGCAAACTTTGAAACAGCGTGTACAACCGGTGCACGTTTCTTCACTTACTCGTGCCACCATAGGCAGGGCATCATGGCTTTGACTTAAATCTACTTCAACGCCAAGTAATGCGCCGAGTTGTTCTACTAAGGCATTACCACCGGGAGGACATAACGTAATGGGTGCTTCACCAAATACCAGTGCCTCCGCTGCGGAGCGACAACCGGGGTATCCACATTGCCCACATTGTGAACCGGGCATTAAAGCTTCGATGCGCTCCACTAATGGGTCAGATTCCACTTTGAGATATTTTGCAGCGATTCCTAGACATAACCCGAGTGCAAGACCGAGTGTTGTTAAGATAAACATCGCAGAAAAAACGTACATAAACACGCCTCGTTTAGAATATGAATAAGCTCATTTGCTATAGAGTCCCGCAAATCCCATAAAGGCGAGCGAGAGGATACCGGCTGTTATAAACGCGATGGGTGTACCGACAAAAAGTGTGGGCACAGCCATTAACGCTAAACGCTCGCGCAGACCTGCAAACAACACCATCACCAATGTAAAGCCCAGCGCACTACCAAATCCAAAAAGTAAACTTTGTGTAAAGTTATAATTTTCTTGTATGTTGAGAAGTGCAACACCCAGCACAGCGCAATTTGTCGTAATCAGTGGAAGAAAAATACCCAGTACTTGATAAAGCACTGGACTGGTTTTATGAATGACCATTTCTGTAAATTGCACCACGGCGGCAATCACTAAAATAAAGCCTAAAACACGTAAAAAACCGATGTCAAAAGGAATAAGTAGACGATGCTCAAGTACCCAACTCGCGGCTGAGGCAAGGGTTAGAACAAACGTCGTTGCCATTCCCATACCAAGGGCTGTATCGAGCTTGTTGGATACGCCCATAAAAGGGCAGAGTCCAAGGAATTTCACTAATACAACATTGTTGACTAGTGCAGTCCCTAAAATTAGCAATAAATAGTCGCTCATGATTTTCCACTCGATTTATCGATTTTATACATGAATTTGCATCATTTATGCCAACGAGTAAATAAACGTAAAGTGATTGAATTTCTTGTGGAATCAGCGTTATCTTGGTGCATGATTCATGTTTGAGCGCATACAAAACGAACATTTCAATTAGAAATTGTCGTAAACCTAACAATTACTAATTGATGAAATGCTTGAGTTTGCAGAACGTTAGCGGGTGTAGGCGCGAGGTGATGTACTTGGCTTTTTATTTGCTTGCTTTTTAAATAAGCGCTATTTACATTAGGAAAACGTGGAAAATGAAAAAAACATCGTCATTTTTTGTGCAAGATCAAATTG
>CAYQZK010000144.1:0-4318 GCA_964422015.1 uncultured Methylotenera sp. | reverse complement strand
CCGCCACAATACTTGTTTGCGTTAGTGCCCGTTGCTGTAGTTTGGTTATGGTTTAGTGCAAAAATTAAAACGCGCATCGGTGGTTATACTGGCGATTGCTTGGGTGCAATGCAGCAATTAACAGAAGTCGCGTTTTATATCGGTTTGTTAGCAAGCGCCACTCTTTTTGTTAAACCTGTCTTAATGTAATTTGGTGTAAATTGTCATCATGAAGCTTACATTAGTGCGCCATAGCTCATTAGACATTGCCCCCAATATTTGTTATGGGCAAAGTGATGTAGATGTATCTGCTCAGTTTGATGATGAGTTGGCTTTATTGAAAAGCAAGCTTGCTGCATTCCAGTTTGACGCGGTATACACAAGTCCATTACAGCGTTGCCATAAGCTAGCGCAGGCTTTATGTGAGCCCAACTTTGGTGTCTCCGCCAGTGATATCAAGCTCGATTCACGTTTAAAAGAATTGAGCTTTGGCGATTGGGAGTTGACCCCTTGGGATTCTATTCCGCGAGAAGTGTTTGATGTTTGGGCAAATGACTATGCAAATTTAGCCCCACCCAATGGTGAGACTTTTTCAGAATTGCATGCCCGTACAAAAAGTTTTGTAGAAGGTCTAATGACGCATTCAGCAGGGAAAAGTATTTTGGTGGTAACGCATGGTGGTGTGATTCGGGCTGTGCTCGCTGAAGTATTAAATATGCCCCTGAAGGGCTTGTTTAGAATAACGATTGATCATGTAGGTGTTACCCAGCTTTCTTTTGATGATGCCGTGCCTAAAGTGCGTTTTGTTAACCTTTAAGAAGCAGTGGTAATCCTGCGGCAATAAAAATTACTTTATCGGCAATTGATGCTACGTTTTGGTTTAGTCGGCCTTGCTCATCTTGAAACTGACGGTTAATTTCACCCAACGGTACAATGCCCATGCCGACTTCATTGCTCACTAAAATGATTTTTCCCGGCAATGTGGGTAAAAGTTTTAGGAAAGCTTCGCACTCTGTTTGCCAGTTAGAGTCTTGAGGAGGCTTGCAATCTGGACATATCCACTGAGCTAGCCATAAGGTTAGACAATCAATGATTAAGCACTGATTTTTTGACGCCAATCTAGCAAGTGCAAGGCTTAGATTATGGGGTTCTTCGGTTAAGCTCCAATCCTTAGGGCGGCGGTCTTTGTGATGTTGTACTCGTGCTCTAAATTCATTGTCATAGACTTGAGCTGTGGCTATGTAAGTGACTGGTAAATTACTTTCTTTTGCTAGACTCTCGGCATAACCACTCTTTCCTGAGCGTGCGCCACCTAAGATTAATGTAATGTTAGTTGTCATGGATGACTCATAAAAAAGCCGCGCTAGATGTTAACCCAACGCGGCTTAATTAGTGCTTTTTAAGAGTTAAGCAGCTTTACTCGCTACTGCTTTAACTTGCAGCTTTGGCAGTGCTTTAGCTAAAGCATAAAAGGCTATCAAATACATTACGGTAAAGCCCATGTAACTTGGTAAGTAGTCCCAGCCATATTGGATTGTTTCGATGATGCCGTTGTTAGGGAAGCGACCAGAAAATAAGTAGTAGGTTTGTGTTGAGATTGCAAATGCTAAGAACGTTGATGTTACGCTGACCATCGTGTACTTAATAACATCAAAGCTATTTTCTTGTTTGCTTAACCATAAGCCAGCCAACCACATGACGCCGTAAGTTGGCAGCATGCCCCAATAGCCTGCAGTTAGGCAGAATGCTTGAATGCTATCAATTTCGGCAGCACCGAAATCAATGACAGTTGCTAGTGCTACAAATAACGCAAACCAAGCGGCTTTTCTTAAGAACAGCCCGCCTATTAATAATAAAGCCAAGCTTGCATCAGGTAATGAAACACTGGTAAGTACATGGCTACCGCGTGTGAGTATCATTAAAAATGCAATCCCAGCTGCAATCATAATGTGTTTAGTGGTTTGTGCTGTATTCATAACTTTCTCCAAATTCATGGTTGCAATCATAACATTTTTTTAAAAATCCGCCCTCATTCCTAGTCGCCATGTACGTACAAAATCGACTGGGTAGATTGAGTTGTCTTGTACTTGAATTGAATTTTCTCTTTCAAATAAATTGGTAATTGAAGAGAAGAAGTTTATGTTTTTATGCTGATAGTTTAGTGCGATATTCGTAGAGTTGTAGCTGTCTTGTTTTTGATTGAAGTTATTTTGAAAGTCGTTAAACGCATAAGCGGTTGAGCGCCATGTATGGTTAAGATTTAAATTGGCATTTTCATGGAACTTGTAGTTCAAGTTGGCAATAATCGTATGTTTGGGCACGCCAGGTAAATCTTTTCCGTTAAATGCTCCTGCTCCATCATCTTCACGGTCAATTTTTGCTCGAGTGTAGTTGTAAATTAATGATGAGCTTAATGCGTCATTGAATTTAAAGTAATCTTGCACTTCAATGCCATATTTATGTGATGAATCAATATTGGTGTTTTTGAAAATAAATGGAACCAGATAAATTTCATTTTGTAGATCAGCATGAAAAGCCGTTACTTTTAATCGATTATTTGCAATTTCATGGTTTAAGCCTGCATTAAATGTTTTAACTTTTGCTGGATCGATAAATCCATTAAAGCCCCCACCAAAACCAAAAAGCCTGTCGATGTCTGGTGCTTGGTAAGCCTGATTGTAATTTCCAAATACACTTATTTCACTATTCACACGATAGTTAGCACCTATGTCCCATGCATCTATCTTTGATTTTTCTTTAGCGTTGGCTGTAGCGAAGGGGTTAATGACAGGTGTAAATTTGTATTTAACAGTTTCTTCTCTAGCGCCAGCAGATAAAGTTAACGAATCAATGAGTACTTCACCTTGAATATAAAATGCTTCATTTTTTTTAGTGGTTTTATCCGAAGTTACACCGAAGAAATCACTCCATCTTTTTCTTTGACCATCAAAGTTTTGGTAACCAGCTAACAGGTTAAGCGAATCGTTTTGAAAGCGAATGCTAAAGTCATTGCTTTTATAAATTGAATTGGCTGTAGAAGGCGTGGCGGATATAAACTCTGAGAACTTATCATCTTGAAAGTGATAAGCGCTAATCTGAATATTTTTACTGACATCGAATTCTGCACCAACAGTCCATTGGTCGCTGTCAAAGCTTTGTTGTGTATATGCTGCGCCACCGTTTTGTCTAGGATCATCTTTAAACTCAGCTTCAGTTAGCGGGTTTGTGTAGCGAATGGCATTGCGTGAACTTGTACCCTCTGTAATAAGTCTTAAATAATCTGTTGGCTTGATTTTGAGTTTTATGTTTTGTGTCTCACCATCAAAGTGGTCTTTGTGGCCTGTAATATCTTTTTTACTAAAACCATCATTACTGTTGTTAGCTAAGCTAGCAGATAAATCAAAGTATTGCTCTGAAATGCCCGCAGTAAGTAATGAATTTCTTTCACCGAAATTACCTAAAGAACTACTCACAGTTACCCCTGTTTTATTTTTAGTATAAATTTGAACTGAGCCAGCAGTTGCACCATCACCATAGATTACAGAACTGCTGCCCTTGGCAATTTCAATTCGATCGATATTGCCGAGAGGGATGCCAGCAAGTAAGGCAGGTGATAAATCAATGTTGCTTAAACGTTGGCCATCTATAGTAATAACAACGTTTTGGAAACCATTTTCTGTACCAAAGCCGCGTAAGCTAATTGCTGGAGTTGCACGGTTACCAATATTTGGTGATACGTTAAGTGAAGTTTGTTGAGCTAAGAAATCATAAAGTGTAGTAGCGCCAGACGCTTCAATTTGTTTAGATGTGTGAATTTCAGATGCGTATGTAGCCTCACTATCTTTATGTTCGAAACGATTTGTCTTAACCGTTACTTCATTTAAATCAATATTTTCGTTTGCAAAAGCAGATGAGGTAAATAACAGGCCAATCAGGCTGGCGATGGTGGTTTTTTTCATGATCTTTTCCCTAATTACATGCGACCCCGCATGTGTATTTATAGAGCTAGGGAATGCGAAAGAATGAAATTAAATAAAGAAAGCGCAGTCGAGTAAACAATAGAAAAGCGCAGCCTTTGTTTACCGTCACCCCGCGGTATTTCCTAGCTTGCCTTAAAATAAGGCGTTGTTCTTAGGCCGGTCTCCGGGCTTGTGAGAGTTTGTTTTGCGCCTTCCCATGAGGAAATCACAGTGGCGTATTGCAAAACAATTTCAATGAATCTAAGTACTCACTTACCGTTGCGGGGGCAGCATAGGACTAGTCAATGGCTTAAAATTAAGCTTTAACGCACCTATTTCCCAGTTTCACCTTGTTTGTAGAAAACAAACTTGGCACCTAA
>CAYQZK010000143.1:3605-4325 GCA_964422015.1 uncultured Methylotenera sp. | reverse complement strand
CCTTTAAAGAGCATGGACTTGGTCGTAATAGGCGGAACGGGTTTTGTGGGTACATGGATTGCAGAAATGGTATCTGCACTTAATGATGAGTACCAATTTGAAATTAAACTTTCATTGATCTCACGTAGTACGGATCAGTTTGCAAGCCGCTTGCCGCATTTAGCGAGTCGCGCAGATGTGCAGTTGATTAAATCTGATGTTCGGCAATTAGGTCAGTTTCCAATGTCGGCCGACTGGGTAATTCATGCTGCGGCAAATCCTGATGTGCGCACCCACGCTTCAAATCCATTAGATACGGCATCAGTCATTGTGGATGGCACCATGACGGTGATTCGCACAGCCGAGCGGCTAGGTCGTTTAAAAAAGCTGTTATATCTTAGCTCTGGTTTGGTGAGCGGAAGTCAGCAAGGTGCAGTGAATGGCATATCTGAGAATGCTGCGGGCGCGCCTAGCCCAGATGCTAGTTTTATGTATCCAAACGCTAAACGATTTGCTGAGACATTGTGTTCAGCAGCACGTGCGCAATCACGCATCCCATTGTTAGTTGCTCGCCCTTTCTCGTTTATTGGCCCATACCAATCATTAGATACGCCATGGGCACAAACGACCTTTTTAGCAGATGCATTAAACGGAAACAATATTCGAGTGCTAGGTGACGGGCAAGTGGTGCGTAGTTATCTTTACGGGAGCGATGCGGCTTATTGGTTCTTAAGAATATTA
>CAYQZK010000143.1:0-3595 GCA_964422015.1 uncultured Methylotenera sp. | reverse complement strand
TCAGAGTGGAGATGTCGTGAACGTGGGAAGTCCAATAGGCGTGACTTTGCAGGATTTAGCCAAAGGTATAGCGAAAAACTTTGAGCCATCACCAGAGATTATGTTGAATACTTCACCGCGTAGTTTAGGCAGGTCATCACAGCTATTGCCAGATACTGAGCATGCTCAAAAGGAATACGGGCTCAGTGTGTTTACTTCGCTAGAGGAAGCTATTCAATTAACCGTACAGTGGCATCTTTTGCATAATAGCTAATTAAGGATTTGGAAGTAGTGGACAAAAAAGTAAGTGACTATATTGCAGGATTTCTGCGTGAACATGACATTCGCCATGTATTTGGCATTGTCGGGGCAGGAAATGCACAAATTTTTGATGCAATAACGCGTCTTGGTTTTACTCAGATTATTTGTGGTCATCATGAGCAAGCAGCAATTATGGCTGCAACAACATATTACAGAATGACAGAAAGAGTGACTGTGGTGCTCCTCACTACAGGAGCTGGATCAACCAATGGTGTGACAGGCGTGGTGAGTGCGTGGATGGATTCAATGCCAGTGCTCGTGATTTCTGGTAATGAAAATTCACGCTTTACTACGGCTGAGAATTCACTGCGAATTTGGGGTGTTCAGGGTTATGACAGCATCAAAATGGTTGAGGGTGTTACGAAGTGGACAGCACGGATTATGCAGCCTGAAAGTGTTGTGAATGTTATTTCAAATGCCTATGCAATTGCGGGTCAATCAAGACAAGGGCCAGTATGGATTGATGTTCCTATGAATATTCAGGCCGCTCCTGTGGATGCCGCAAACTTAATACCATTTCAAGCGATACAGCTAGAAAGTAATCAGGACGAAAGTGTCGATAGTTCACGTATCGTTGATTGCAATGATGGTGTGAGTGCTGTTCTAAATATATTGGCAAACGCTAAGCGTCCAGTACTTTGGTTAGGGCATGGTATTCGAGCGGCAGGCGCTGCACACCGAGTGCAAGGTTTAGTTGATGCTCTTGGCGTGCCAACGCTAGTGAGCTGGCAAGCGTGCGATATATTAGATTCTAATCATCCACTTTGTTTTGGTCGCGCTGGTGTTTATGGTCAACGTGCAGCTAACTTTGTGCTGCAAAACTGTGATGCACTCATTTGCATTGGCACTCGCTTAGCGATTCCACAAGTGGGCTATGACCTAACAGAGTTTGCCAGAGCAGCTCAAGTTGCTGTAGTTGATATTGATGCGAAAGAGTTGTTGAAACTTGGTGACCGCATACAATTACCAATTATGAATGATGCGGGTGATTTTATTGCGCAGTTATTGCAAGATATGGATGGCGCTTATACTAAGCCAGACTGGATTAGTCAGTGTGAGGGTTACCGTGAGCATTACCCTGTGGTAGGTCCAGAGCATGGTGATATGCAAGATGCTTCAGGCACTCAATTCATCAACTCTTATCGCTTTATGCAAGTTTTAGAGCAGTATTTCCATGAAGACCAGATTGTGGCAACAGATATGGGAACCGCTTTGTTATCAGGGCATCAGGTGCTGAAATTTAAGCTGGGTCAGCGGATGTTAACCTCTACAGGTCTTGGAGAAATGGGTTTTGGTTTACCAGGCGCTATTGGGGCCTCTATTGGCGCCGACCGAGAGGTGCTTTGCTTGAATTGTGATGGTGGAATGATGCTTAATTTGCAAGAGTTGCAAACCATCGTACATCACCAATTACCTATTAAGATCATCATTTTCAATAATGATGGTTACTTGATGATCAAGCATACGCAAAAAGCTTTGTTTGCGGGCCGCTACTCTGGGTCTGATCAAAAGTCGGGTGTTACATGCCCCGACTTCTCAAAGCTCGCCTATGCTTTTGGAATGCCTGCATTTCAAATTCGCACTTGGGAAGAGGCTGCATCAATTTTGCCGCAAGTTCAGGCCATTAAGGGGCCAGTGATTTGTGAAGTTTTTACACATCCAGAACAACCGTTTGTACCTAAGCTTTCTCTTGTACAGCAACCAGATGGTTCGATTGTGTCTCCTCCGCTTGAGGACTTGTCGCCATTGTTGCCTAGGGATGAAATGAGAAAGAATATGATGATTGGCTTGCATCAAAAATCAGAAGACTTGGCGAATTCCAAGTAGATTTGTGGACTGATGCGTTCAATGAAATCGGCGAAATTTAATCAGATTGTTTTTGAGGATATCGAGCATATCATTGCAACAACGCCAGTTGATTGGAGTGTGTTTTCTCAAAAGCGCGTTTTGATTACTGGCGCATCAGGCTTTTTGCCAGCTTATCTTGTAGAAACACTACTTCACCTTAATCGGACGCGAGGCTACGAAATAAAAATCACAGCCTTGGTGCGTCATTATGAAAATTACAAAAACCGCTTCAAGCCGTATTTAGATGATCCAAATTTAATTGTTTTAGTGCAGGATGTTTCAACTCCTATAGCATTAGATTTTCCACATCACTTTATTATTCATGCCGCAAGTCAGGCAAGTCCGAAGTATTATGGCGTGGACCCTGTGGGCACACTTTCTTCGAACGTGCTCGGTACGATGCAACTTCTTGAGTTAGCACGCAATCATCCTGTCATCTCATTCATGTACTTCAGTAGTGGTGAAGTTTATGGGCAAACGCAAGTTGTTCCGACTAAAGAATCTGATTATGGCTATCTTGATCCGACATCTATTCGTTCCTGCTACGCGGAAAGTAAGCGTATGGGTGAGAATATGTGTGTGTCTTGGCACGCACAATATCAGGTGCGGACTAAGATAGTTCGACCATTTCACACGTACGGTCCAGGCATGCGCTTGGATGATGGTCGTGTATATGCGGATTTTGTTCGAGATGTTATCGAGAATCGCCCAATTGTAATGAGAAGTGAAGGTACGGCAATAAGGGCATTTTGTTATTTGGCGGATGCCACAGCTGGTTTTTTTACAGTATTGTTAAAGGGTGAATGTGCAGTTCCATATAATGTAGGGAATAGTCAGGCAGAAATTAACATCATGAACCTAGCAAAGTTGCTTGTGGGTCTTTATCCAGAAAAACAGCTTCATGTGATTCAAGATCACTCGGAAACTACTAATAACAGTTATCTGCAAAGTCCAATTCAAAGAAACTGCCCAGATGTATCTCGGGCAAATGCGCTGGGGTGGAAGCCTACAACGGATTTAGCCGATGGTTTTAAACGAACAATAGAAAGCTATTTATTATGACAACATTACAAAAAACGCGTGAAGAACACCTATCTGGAAGTTTAAGTAAACCAGACTATATTCAAAAGATGTACAACACATACCATGCTCAATTATTTGAGTATGCTAAGTACATTGGCCAGACTGATGTTGAGTCAATTGAAATCAGGGATGGTGTTGTGGTCATGACATCTAAGAAGTATGGTATCAAAATGCAATGTCCAGAAGGAGATCATCGTGTTGCACCTATAGAGTCACTTAACTTTCAAGGCTATGAGGAAAAAGATGCTAGTATGATTTTAAGATTGGTACCTGAACAAGGTATTGTGTTTGATGTTGGTGCAAATATGGGTTGGTACTCACTACTTATTGCGCGCCATATAAAAGGTTGTCAGATACATGCTTT
>CAYQZK010000142.1:0-4378 GCA_964422015.1 uncultured Methylotenera sp. | reverse complement strand
TGTGAAGTGCAAGGTTTAAAGTGATTCTAATAAACATCCTGATGTAAAAAAAAGGCTCATGAAATGAGCCTTTTGAGCGTTTTGATATGATGAAACTAGTGTTTATTTAGCAATATCAACTTTAGCCTTACTACGTAGATCAGCCATCATTTTCTCTAAACTACGTTGTTGAATATTTTTTTGTAAACCCTCTTTTACTTTGTCGTAAGCAAGAGGTTGTGATGCGCGTGTATCAATGAGTTTGATAATGTGCCAGCCAAATTGTGTTTGCACTGGGCTGGTTGAAGTGGCACCTTTTTGTAAGTTGGCGACTACGTCGCTAAATGGTTTTACCATTGTCGCGGGTGAGAACCAGCCTAAGTCACCACCTTTTTCCTTTGAGCCTGGGTCTAGTGATTTTTCTTTAGCGATTTTTGCAAAGTCGCCGCCTTTACCAAGTTGAGCAATGATGTCTTTTGCTTCAGCCTCAGTTTTAACTAAAATGTGGCGAGCACTGTATTCTTTCTCACCGTAGGCTTTTTTGTATTGTTCGTAAGCAGCTTTAGTATCTGCATCTGAAACTGGGTTCTTTTTCACATAATCTTGCAAGAATGTAGATGTTAATAGTTCGCGGCGAGCGAGTTCTTCACGTGCAATATAGTCAGGTTGTTTATCCAAACCCAACTTTTGAGCTTCTTGGTAGACTAATTCAGAGTCGACTAACTTATTAACAATCACTTCTTTAACTTGCGCATCTACTTTTTGGCCGCGTGCTGCTGCATCTTTTGCAATGTAATCATAAATGGACTGTTTGATTGGTTTACCGTTAACGGTTGCTACGCTGTCAGCAGCAAAAGCTGATGGTGTGAGCGATAAAATGGCAACAGCAATTAAGGTTTGGGTGAATTTCATGCAAAAATCCTTAGAGGTTAATTAATATATTGTTCAAAAGCTATTTCATTAAGGTTGTTTATTTTAATTCATCAGACGCCTGAGCTTGTATGCTCAAAGCATGAATTTTATTAGGAATTAAGTCTGCAAGCGCTTGATAAATAAGACGATGACGCATTATCTGTGATTTTCCAGAAAAATGCGAGCTTGTTATGCAGACACTAAAATGGCCGCCTCCGCCGTGACCTTTATGTCCCGCATGTAGAGCGCTATCATCTACAATTTCTAGCTTGCTTGGACTTAAGCTTTGCAGGCGTAAGGTGATCTCTTCAGTTAAGGTCATGCAGGTAGGGTTTTTCTAAATGGTTTAACGGTGACATTTTGATAGACACCTGCAGCAACGAAAGGATCGTCGTTTGCCCAATTTTTTGCGGCGTCTAAATCGGTAAATTCCGCCACAATTAAACTGCCGGTAAAACCTGCTGTTCCTGGATCTGTGCTGTCAATGGCAGGGAAAGGGCCGGCAAGTAATAAGCGACCAGCTTCTTGCAATGCTTGTAAACGGCTTAAGTGCTGGGGGCGAGCGGCTAAGCGTTTATCTAAACTGTTGGGGCTGTCTTCAGCCATAATGGCGTACCACATTATTGTGATTCTCCTTCAGAACCGTCTTTGGGTAAGTATTTGCTTATTGCGAGTGTTTGCAAAATAATGAACACAAACATAATGCCAGTGACACCAAATAGCTTGAAATTTACCCAAGTATCTTGAGAGTAATTAAAAGCAACGTAAAGGTTTAAAAAACCCAGCGTAACAAATAGTATTGCCCAAGCAATGTTTAATTTGGACCAAACTTCATCTGGCAGAGAAATTTGTTTTTCCATAATGCTGCGCATTGGGTTCTTTTTGAAGATAAATTGTCCGGCAATTAAGCTGGTCGCAAACAACCAGTACAAGATTGTTGGTTTCCATTCTATAAATGTAG
Organism: uncultured Methylotenera sp.; assembly: GCA_964422015.1. Taxonomy (GTDB): domain Bacteria; phylum Pseudomonadota; class Gammaproteobacteria; order Burkholderiales; family Methylophilaceae; genus Methylotenera. Next base: position 2,526 of record CAYQZK010000142.1, on the reverse strand, counting down.
GGTCTTTAAGCAGCAATGTTGCGCCGCCAAATACCGTAATAATCACGCCGCTGGCCAGTAGCATTTTTTCAACCACGCCGTGACGAATTTTGCAGTAAATAATTTGAGCAAGTGTGGCGACAATGGCTACTGCGGTGGCAGTGTAGATGCCATAAAACTTGAAAGCTACAAAAAACAATATAACGGGAAATAAATCAAACAAGAACTTCATAGATGCTTTCGACAAGTACTTTTAATGTGGATATGTGTTAGAAGCAATGCGTAACAGTGCTTTAGGCTTAGACGCTATTTTGCTATGATTGAGATTGTGTCGCAAGGTGATTTTCAAAATGCCATTCCTAATGTGTTGCATCTCTCAATCTTTTCAAGGCTAGTTGCGCTATATGTTTTCAAGTATTGATTTGCATGCACATTCTAATATTTCAGATGGCTTGCTAACTCCTTCAGAGTTAATTGAGCATGCTGCCGTGCACAATGTCAAAGTATTGGCTTTGACTGATCATGATGATACTCGAGGTTTGGATGAGGCTTTACTCGCTGCTAAGCGTTTAGATGTGCAGTTGATTAAGGGTGTTGAAATTTCTGTAACATGGAAAAAGCGTACTCTACACATAGTTGGGCTAAGAATTGATCCTGAATACTCACCTTTAAAATTGGGTTTAGAGACTATTCGCGCAGGTCGCCATGCTCGCGCAATAGGGATGGCAGCAAGTCTGGATAAGGCGGGAATTTTTGGCAGTCTTGAAGGGTCATATCGTTACGCGCAACAGGGTATTATCAGTCGCACACATTTCGCACAATTTCTAGTTAATGCGGGTGTGGAAAAAGACAATAAAGCGGTATTCAAGCGCTATCTCGTAAAGGGAAAGCCTGGTTATTTTGAGCACGCTTGGGCGAGCTTGGAAGATGCTGTGAGCTGGATTACGGGAAGCGGAGGGGTGGCGGTGCTGGCGCATCCCGGACGATATGATTTGAAGCGTACCAGTATGTTGTTGTTGCTAGAGGAGTTTAGAGCCTTAGGTGGATCTGCAATTGAAGTGGTGACAAGTAGTCACACAGCAGATCAGTATGTTGAATTTGCTAAATACGCACATCAATTTGGTTTAAAGTCCTCGCAAGGCTCTGATTATCATGGCAAAGGTATCAGTTTTATGGAAATGGGTCGTCTGCCCACTTTGCCGAATATAAGCGTGCCAGTGTGGCAAGATTGGCCAGAAATTCAGTCTATGGCAGAAATGGCTTCTTAAAGGGATAATCAGCACAGTATGTCGCAATTTTTTAATATTAATATCGATAATCCGCAAGCTAGATTGATTACTCAAACAGCGGATATTCTGCGTAAGGGTGGCGTAATTGCATATCCAACGGATTCTGGCTACGCGCTTGGTTGCATGGTCGGGAATGGCGATGCGCAAACTCGCATACGCCAAATTCGTGGTGTTGATGATAAGCACTTGTTTACTCTAATTTGCCGTAACTTAAGTGAGTTAGGTAACTATGCGATTGTTAGCAACAGTCAGTTTCGCTTGCTCAAGGCCAATACCCCAGGTGCTTATACTTTTATTTTGCAGGCTACGCGTGAAGTTCCTAAAAAATTGCAGCATCCTAAGCGAAGCACAGTTGGTTTGCGTGTGCCTGATCACAATGTGGTTCAGGCATTATTAGCTGAGATTGATGTGCCCTTTTTGAGTATGACTTTGCTTTTGGCTAACGAGGCTGAAGTGCTAAGTGAAGCGTGGGAAATTCGCGATAGATTAGAGCATTTAGTCGATTTGGTGATTGATGTGGGGTATTGCGTCTCTGGTGCAACTTCAGTGATTGATTTAACTGGTGATGCGCCTGTGTTAATTCGTTCTGGCTTAGGTGATTTATCACCTTTTGGATTGAGCGCAGATTGATTTGGTTTATATAAATTATTAAAGAGTAAATAATGGAATTATCTCTAATTCAAAAAATAGTGATTTATGCACTGCCCGTTATTTTTGCGATTACTGTGCATGAGGCAGCGCACGGATATGCAGCCAAGTATTTTGGTGATCTGACCGCTTATAACGAGGGGAGAATTAGCTTAAATCCTATTCGACATATAGACCCATTTGGCACCATTTTATTGCCTGCTTTAACCATTATGTTAGGTGGAATCTTGTTTGGTTGGGCAAAGCCTGTGCCTGTAAATTTTGGTCGGCTACGTCATCCCAAAAAAGACATGTTGTGGGTTGCTGCGGCAGGACCTGCCTCAAACTTTGTGATGGCTGTTTTCTGGGTATTGGCTATTAAGTTCGCCCAGGGTATGCCTGAAGCTATTGCTTATCCACTGAGTTTAATGGGTAAGGCTGGGGTGAGTATTAATATTGTATTAATGGTGCTTAATTTACTCCCACTACCACCTTTAGATGGTGGCAGGATTGCGGTTAGTCTATTACCGCATGATCTAGCAAGGTCATTTGCTAAATTGGAGCGCTATGGTTTTATTATTTTAATCGCGCTGTTATTTAGCGGCGTTCTGAATAGTATTCTAGGGCCATT
>CAYQZK010000141.1:1866-4405 GCA_964422015.1 uncultured Methylotenera sp. | reverse complement strand
TGTCGCATGTGTACATTAGCAGTTGGAAACCCTAATTGACGCCCCCGCTTTGCGCCATGCACCACCTTGCCACTAATGCTGTATGAGCGACCTAACAACTCAGAAGCCTGTGGCAAATTACCCGCCGCTAAAGCTGAACGCACACGCGTACTTGAAACACGCTCAGACAACCAGTCCACTTGAGGCAAACTAATTAAATTGAAGCCAGCTTTCAAGAAATCTTCAACAGATCCAGCACGCATTGCTCCAAATCTAAAATCTTCTCCAACCAATATCGCTTGTGCATTAAGCGATTCACGCAACATATTTTGCATAAATGCTTCTGCCGTCACTTTTGCAAAACGTTGATTAAAATGGCAAACGTACACACGATCTACACCGGCTTCAGCAAAATGCTCCAGCTTTTCACGCAATGAACACAGTCGTACTGGCGCACTATCTGGCGTAAAAAACTCGCGCGGATGCGGCTCAAATGTCATTACTGCAGAAGTTAACTTTAAAGTTTTTGCAGTTTGCCTCAGCTTATCTAATAAAACCTGATGACCTAAATGCATGCCATCAAAATTGCCTATAGCCAACGCACAAGGCTGCTGCAATGTTGCAGGAATGTGACGAAATACTTGCATTAGCGCCCAACCCTGCGAATGTAATCTCGCGGATGGAAACCCAACAGTAACAATGTTGCAAAATAGCTAATGCCACCCAAAGCAACCAAACCAACAATGTAAATCAAGCGTTTAACCAAGCCAAAATCTAACCATGCAGCAGCATCGCCCATCGCAAAATAGAGCATAGACCCCATAACACCCAATGCCAAAGTGAGCTTTAATAAAAACACAAACCAACCAGGCTGCGGCTTATAAACATTCGATTTTCTTAAATGATAGTAAAGTAAGGATGCGTTAATACATGCGCCCAAGCCTATAGCCAATGCTAAGCCTGCATGTTGCAAATGCAACACAAACACAAACAACAAATTCATCAGTTGTGTGGTCACTAAGGTAAAGACGGCAATCTTTACAGGCGTTTTAATATTCTGCCGCGCATAAAAACCAGGAGCCAAAATTTTAACTAGAATTAATCCCAACAAGCCAAAACTGTAAGCGATTAATGCCTGCTGCGTCATCAGCACATCATGTCCTGTGAACTTACCATAATGAAACAGCGCAATCACTAAAGGCGCCGCGAGTACTGCCAAAGCAACGGCCGCCGGGGCTGCCAAAATAAAGGTCAAACGCAACCCCCAATCTAACAATTGCGAGTATTCACCTGCATCTTGACTAGCATAAGCCTTGGATAAACTCGGCAACAGTATTGTCCCCAGCGCAACCCCTAAGACTCCCGTCGGAAACTCCATCAAACGGTCTGCGTAATAAAGCCAACTCACACTACCTGTTACCAAAAATGAAGCAAAAATAGTATTAATAATCAACGAAATTTGTGCAACAGAAACACCCAAAACAGCAGGCCCCATCAACTTTAAAATACGCCAGACGCCATCATCGTATTGGTGCAGATCAAATTTTGGCAGCAGCCCAATTTGTTTTAAAAAGGGAATCTGAAAAATTAACTGCAAAAATCCACCAAAAAATACAGCCCACGCTAATACTTTAATGGGCTCAGCAAAAGAATCTGCAAAAAACAATACAGCAGCAATCATCGAAACATTCAACCAAACTGGCGTAAAAGCGGGAATGCCGAATTTGTTATAGGTATTGAGCACACCACCCGCCATAGAAACTAGCGAGATAAAGAAAATATAAGGAAAAGTAATGCGCAACAATTCAACCGTAAGTTGCATTTTTTCAGGGTTAGCTCTAAAGCCAGGAGCAATCAAAGTCACAATCCACGGCGCTGCCAGCATACCTAGCAATGTCACACCGACAAGAATCAAGCCTAACCAAGTTGCCACACGATTAATTAGACTATGCGTTTCATCAAAAGAGCGTTGGCTTTTGTACTCAGCGAGAATGGGCACGAAAGCTTGACTAAATGCACCTTCAGCAGAAACTCTGCGTAGCAAGTTGGGAATTTTAAACGCCACAATAAAAGCATCAGTCACTATACCCGCACCAAACACTCGAGCAATAAGTGTATCGCGCACAAAACCTAAAATGCGCGAAACAAAAGTCATACTGCCAACCTTAGCCAGCGCTTTAAGTAGATTCATTTTGAATGTTTAACTGAATAATTTTGACGTAAAATACTGCATTAACAACAGATTGCGCGATTTTATCATGGCAAGGCAGACATATCGTTGCAATTGCTTATGGGTACCTCTATTAATTCAATTTCCGTCGCGATACTGCGTTGTTCGTGAAAAATTATTCCTTACATATCAACTATATGCTGCGTCATAATTTTGCACTCACGCCTTGTCTGGCTTTGTAACTTTAATTAATAGAGGCACCCTAATGATATTCGCATGATTTTAGCTTGCATTTTTTTTATTAAATAGCTATGATTGCGGGCTTCGTATTTTGAATAGCTTTAGGAAAATCAGATGGCAAAAAAAAAAAAAAAAAAAAAACGTGCTCGT
>CAYQZK010000141.1:0-1856 GCA_964422015.1 uncultured Methylotenera sp. | reverse complement strand
GAAGCTGGCGATAAAGCAGCAGCTACAGCAGATTACAGCGAAAACGTAAGCGTGATTGACCGCATTGCGGATAAACAAATCATTCACAAAAACAAAGCTTCACGTCATAAAAGCCGCTTGAACGCAGCAATTAAGGCGATGGCATAAGCTAAACGTTTTAACGAATAAATAAAAAAGCCGAACAAATGTTCGGCTTTTTTATTATCTCTATTTACCCCAAAATCTAGCCGCCAATACCCAAATCAGCACGCACCTGCATTGCCTGCTTGATAGCCTCGTCTCGCGTTGCGTTAATTACAGTATAGTGCCCCATTTTTCGACCGACCCGAGCCTCTTGCTTTCCATATAGATGCATTTTAAGCTGCGCATTACTGAATGCTATCGACCAATCTGGTTCAACTTGCTTATCTTGCTCAAGTCTTTCTGGCCAAACATCACCTAACAAATTCACCATCACCGCTGAACTGTGCTGACGCGGGCTTCCCAAAGGCAGGCCAGTCATTGCACGTACTTGTTGCTCAAATTGGTTAGTGACGCATGCATCAAGCGTGTAATGACCCGAATTGTGCGGGCGAGGCGCCATTTCATTCACCAACAACTCTCCATCACACACAAAAAACTCAACGCCTATCACACCCACATAATTAAGCTTTTCGGCTACACTAATTGCCAATTTCTGAGCCTGATAGCTCACTGCATCCGCACCACGCGCTGGGACAATAGAAACATCTAATATGCCATTGAGGTGACTGTTTTCCGCTGTTGGGAATGCCGCCACATTGCCATGCACATCACGTGCTAGAACTACCGAAACTTCGTAATCCAGTTTTAACATTTTTTCTAGCACACACTCTTCATGACCAAACTGCTCAAAAGCAACCTGAGCCTCTTGCTGATTTTTAACGCGAGCCTGTCCCTTGCCGTCATATCCAAATCGGGCTACCTTAAGTATTGCTGGGTAAATCTCATCACCATCGGCAGGTAAATCTGTTTTAGCATTAATAACAAAATATGGCGCCACTGGCAGACCAGATTCCTTAAGGAAGTTCTTTTCACTCACGCGATGTTGCGCAATCGCTACACATTGCGCACTAGGATGCACAATTGTAGTTTTAGCTAGGAGTGAAAGCGTCTCGGCTGGCACATTTTCGAATTCGGTACTAATGGCCTGGCAAGATTTCGCCATTGCCTCCAATGCAGATTGATCATCAAAAGCAGCACACAAATGCACATCAGCAATCTTTCCTGCAGGACTGTTAACATCTGGATCTAACACCGTGACTCGATAGCCCATTTCATGCGCTGCAATCACGAAGAAACGACCTAATTGACCACCACCCAACATCCCCAACATTGCTGGCGGCAAAATCACTGACTGAGAATTAGTATTTTTGTTACTCATGTTTAACATACGATTTAAATGACGACAATAAATTAACGATTAAGCTTAATTAAGGCAACTCGCTCAGTTGCATAGCTTGCACTTTTTCCACTTGTTTAGCGCGAAATACTGATAATTTTTGCGCTAATGCTGCATCATGATTGGCTAAAATAGAAACCGCAAATAGCCCAGCATTAGCCGCCCCAGCTTCACCTATGGCAAAAGTTGCCACCGGAATGCCTTTAGGCATTTGTACAATAGAGAGTAAAGAATCTTGCCCTTGAAGGTGCTTGGAGGGCACTGGCACTCCTAATACAGGCAAGGTTGTTTTAGCTGCAACCATACCTGGCAAGTGTGCTGCACCACCCGCACCAGCAATAATCACTTGATAGCCTTTTGTCGCCGCAGTCTCAGCAAAACTGAACATTAAGTCTGGCGTACGATGAGCAGAAACCACTTCCGCCGTGTATGACAC
>CAYQZK010000140.1:0-4430 GCA_964422015.1 uncultured Methylotenera sp. | reverse complement strand
AATCGTGTGTGAGGAAAATGAGCAGCTGACAAGAAAAACTAGAAAGCCAGTCAATTTTCTCATATCAGTTTTCATGTCAATAACCTTTTAATAATGATTTACATTGTAGTCTTTTATGGCTCAGGTTTAGAGGGCACGAATTAAACTAAACACATTTCCAACCCTTTTTCAATCGCCTTACGCGGCAACTCTTTGCCAATAAATACCAATACAGATTCACGCTTTTCATTGGGTTTCCAAGCAGAACCTTGCTCGCCACCCATTAACATATGAACGCCTTGAAATACTGTGCGGTGTTCATCACCATTAATTAGCAAAATGCCTTTGTATCTTAATAGCTGAGTACCATAGATTTCTAGCAAACCGCCCATAAAAACTTCTAACTTTTGCAAATCAAACGCTTGCTCACTGCGGAACACAAATGAGCTAATGTCATCATCGTGTTCATGACTGACATCTTCTAAAAAATCCGGTTCAATTTTGAGTATTTCGTCCAGCGAGAAACCTGCAATATCTAAAATATCGGCAATGTCAGTTTTGCCAAAATGTACTTGTTTAATCGGTGCGCGAGGATTGATTTTGCGTAACCTTGCCGTCATCGTTTGCACGGCTTCTGCGTTTACTAAATCAGTTTTTGAAAGCAAAATACGGTCAGCAAAACCGGCTTGTTCGAGCGCTTCGTGGTGCTTATCTAGTTGCTGCATCCCATGCACTGCGTCCACCACGGTAATAATCGCATCCAATTTGTATTGATTTCTAATATTTTCTTCCACAAAAAAGGTTTGCGCCACAGGGGCTGGGTCTGCCAAACCAGTGGTTTCAATAATCACACGGTCAAAACGCAACTCACCAGCCTGATTGCGTTGTGATAAATACCCTAGAATGCGCACTAAATCTCCACGTACTGTGCAGCAAATACAACCGTTATTCATTTCTACAATTTGCTCTTCGCCTTGAATCAGCAAGTCGCCATCAACCCCTGCCTCACCAAATTCATTTTCAATCACAGCAATGCGCTGTCCATGATGCTCACCTAAAATGCGGTTGAGTAAGGTGGTTTTGCCTGCGCCTAAAAAACCAGTCAAAATGGTGGCTGGAATGCGTGTATCTATTGTCATGATTAAGCTCCTAATGTTCTAATAACTGAGCGAATGCTGCCACACTGAGGCCTAAAGTCATTAAGCTCAATTGAAAAAACATATCGCGTGGTTTGCGGTGTTGATGCAGTTCAGGCACTAAATCAGCAATCGCTATATAGATAAAGCTTGCTGCGGCTACGGTCAATACATAGGGAATAGCCGCATGGGCATTACTTAAGCTCATCCAGCCAATCACACCACCTAATGTCATCGCAACACCTGAGAGTGCATTCAATAACAGTGCCTTTCTTTTTGAAACACCTGCGTCCAAAAGCACCATAAAGTCTGATATTTCTTGCGGAATTTCATGCGCAGTAATGGCAATAGCGGCTGCCCAGCCCAATTTCCAGTCTGTTAGAAAAGCTGCGGCAAGTAAAATGCCATCCACAAAGTTGTGCATACCATCACCAATGACTATCATCGCCACAATCGGTTTTTCTTGGGTATGTCCTAATTCAGTCGCGTGGTCGTGTCGCCACAATGCGAGTTTTTCCAACAGAAAGAACCCCATGATGCCGCCCACCAGCACCCAGCCAAGCGTTGTGATATCTAAACCAAGATGGATAGCTTCTGGTAAGAGATACGTAAATGCAAATCCAAGTAATACACCAACCGCAAATGCCACCATGCGGTTGGCAAATTTAGCTAAAAATGTGAGTGCAACGGTAGCGGCTAGTAATACTGAAAATACACCACCAATAAGTGTGGCAAAAATAATTTGTAATAAAGTCATGACACTTAATGTTCCAAAAAAAATAAATGAGCAACAGTTATATGTTGTCAAAACTGCGTTAAGGATTTTCTAATTTCCAACTCATCTAAACCTTTACCAATAATGACAATGCGTGAAAGCGGCTCTTCCTCATCCCAGCCTTCAAGCAAGGTAGGTGGGTAAGGCGTAAAATGCACCGCATGAATGGCCAATGGCGCAGGTTGGTCTTCAGCATGAATAATGCCTTTTAGGCGCAGTAGCTTTTCACCATAGTTTCGGCAAAGCAAGAAAATAACAGGCTTGAGATCTCGCCAATTAAGCGGTTTTGGCATCACAACGGTAAAGCTCACAATTTCATCGTCATGCACTTTTTGCGGAATAGTACCTTTTGGTAATTTGCTTTTAATAGGAACTCTTAGCCAGCGTTGTGGTTCTGGCTGTTTAGTTGCAATGTCAAATAGCCCCACATCAATGACAAAAGCAGGTGCTAGTTCTCCATGCACGATATTGTGTTGCGTAGCACCAGGGTTGATGTTCTCTAATTTTTTACTCAAGGCAATTATTTGCTCGGCACTTGCTAAGTCAGTTTTAGTGAGCACCAAAACATCCGCCACTGCCACTTGCTTTAGCGCTTCTCTATTCGCTTCAATTTGTTGTAATCCATAAATACTATCAATGGTGACAACTACTGCATCTAAGCGATAAGTAGACTCAATGACAGGCTCATTCATTAGATTAGCGAGTATGGGGCCTGGGTCTGCCATGCCAGTGGTTTCAATCACCAACCGTTTAAATTCTGGAATAGCCTTTAACGATCGCTTAAAAAATAAATCTCGCATAGTGTCAGCTAACTCATTTTTCAGGCTACAACATAGGCAACCAGAGCTTAATAGCACTGTATTATCGCTAATATGTTCTTGTTCAATATTTTGCGCTAAGTTGCTATTGGCAAATATTTGGTCTAACCCCGCATCACCCAGTTCGTTGATGATAATAGCAGTGTCATGCATCTCTGCATGGTTAAGTAGCTTGTTCAGTAGCGTGGTTTTACCTGAGCCTAAAAAGCCTGTGAGTAGTGTGACGGGAATGCGATTATCCATAAAATTTAATTTGATTTGTTGTGTTCATAAAACATCTGGTTAAGAATTACCAGATGGCATCAATAGCAAGCAATACTCTAGGGCTATTGTCTAAAACAGATGGTGAACGGTGAATAATGCCGCGCATGTGGTTGCCTTGCCATAAGCTACCTTTTAATAGGGCAACGGCAAAAGTAGGCACTACATGCACAGCTTGCAGGTTTAGAATTAACCCAGACTGACTGTCATCTAACTTGCCTGACGCCATGCCTAATTTAGTTCTATCGGCATACTCATCATCCAACCATTGCGTGCCTTGGCCTTGATATGTGCACAGCATACGAATTCCTGTTTTATCGACATGAAACTTAGGACACATTGCTGTATTTAAAACTTCTATGCGTAAGCTCAATTGTGGGGAATCTATTAAGTCGAAATATAAATCACTCAAACAGTCTAAATCAGCTAAAAATGCATCTCGACCAGCTTGAATAGGCAGCACATTATCTGCCAATAGCTTGGCTGAAGTCGCTTGACCTGCATTCACTGCATATTTGAAACCACTGGCTAATTTAGGCGCTACCGCATTTAAATATTGAGTGATGTTATGATTGACGGGGCGATCAATCACTTTAATTTGCCGACCATGCTCAAAAATATCTAGCATTTCGAGCGGGTTAAAATCAGCCTTAGCGCCAACTGAACTTTCTTTAAACTTAGCCATATTCAATGGCAAATGTTCTTGTGGCTGATTCAATGGCTTCGATGGTATTCGATATGAAATCATGCTTTAAGCCGTCTCAGTTTCTTCATGTTGACGCCATGCAGGAAAAGGGTCGACAAACACTTGCCAAGCGTTCATGTTCATGCCCATTGCTCCCATTAACATTTCTTCATCTGTTAATAAGCAGCGATCAAATTCGGCAATTAAGGCATCTTTATTCATGTCAATGCCAATCATCACTAGTTCTTGTTGCCTATCGCCAAACGGTTCTTGCCAGCGATTGGTAATGGTTTGTAATTGATCTTCATCTTCTGGCCAATATTCTTTAAGCGTCGCTGCCCACCAAAACCCCGCTAACTCATTGCGTGAAATTGCGCCCGCTTGTGACCAGCTAATGCAGTACTCTGGACGGCTTGCTATCCAAAAATTACCCTTTGAGCGGATGACACCTGGCCACTCTTGGCCAATGTAGTCAAAAAACCTTTGCGGATGAAATGGACGACGGTCTTTATATACAAAACTTGAAATGCCATATTCTTCAGTTTCTGGCACATGCTCACCGCGTAATTCTTTGAGCCAGCCAGGTGCATCTTCAGCAGCTTCAAAGTTAAATAGCCCTGTATTCATAATGCGGCCAAGTGGCACTTGACTAAATTGGCTATGCACAATTTGCGCACGTGGGTTAAAGGTTTTTAAAATACCTTCTAAACGGCCTATTTCATCTGCGCTTAATAAATCGGTTTTATTAAGTACGATGACATCGCAAAATTCAACTT
>CAYQZK010000139.1:3598-4456 GCA_964422015.1 uncultured Methylotenera sp. | reverse complement strand
TGGTAATATCAGAGATTGAGCCTACATAATGCGTGAGTTTACTTTCAGTATTTTTTACAGCCTTAATGGAAAGGCGCTCTAAATAGATACTTCCATTTTTGTGTCGGTTATAAATTTCACCTTCCCAAAAGCCTGCATTCTGAAGGTCTTCTTTCATTTCATGATAAAAATCAATATGGTGCCGATTTGAGCTCAATAGTTTTGGTGTTTTACCCACAGCCTCTGCCGCAGAGTAGCCTGTAATGTCGGTAAAGGCTTGATTTACACGTAGAATCACACTATTGGCATCCGTGACCATCATGCCGTTTTGAGACTCAAAAGCAATCGCAGCTATACGTTGGTCAGCTACTGCTTGTTTACGCGCTGTAATATCAATCAAAGTGATGCGTAACATACTGCCCGCATCTTGCTCATTCATACGTAGACAACTTAACTGGGTATCAATTACATCCCCGTTCTTTTGGTTAATCTTTAATTCAAAACTGTGCTCTTCTCCTGCGGCCAATGATTTCATCCAAGTGAATTGTCGCCGCCAATAATCTCTAGCTTCGTCTGTGACTAACTTTGAGAATGCTTGTTTAATGAGTTGCTTACGCTCTACACCTAACATAGAAGAGGCTTTTAAGTTAAGCGTATCTATCATGCCTTGAGCACTGATAGAAAGGTATCCTACAGGTGCAAATTCATACAGGTCTACATAGCGGTCACGCGACTCTTCAAGCGCATCCTGCGCTTGTCGCAGTAGCTCATTTTGCATCTGCAGTTCAATTTGATGTACTTGCAGTTCATGCAACGGATATTTGTCAGCAAATGCCGCTGATTCTTGATTAGCATTGGTGGCAGAATCTTGAGTTTGAG
>CAYQZK010000139.1:0-3498 GCA_964422015.1 uncultured Methylotenera sp. | reverse complement strand
TGAGACGAGACTGCTCGAGACGCGCTTCAGCAATTTCTCTTAACGACTGCATATGCTTGGCTGACTTATCTGTCATATTTTCAGCTCTAGTTTGAAATCACCGGTGTAGTGAGAATAAGCTGAGCTGAAACAATATTTTCATGTTGTTGCCACGATAACTCTGCACCTTCTTCTGGCAATAACGAGTCTACTAAACTCAAGCCTGTCCCTTTATTGGGGATATTCGGCTTTTGTGCATCTTGAGACAACGCTCCAAAGTTCGTAATGGTGAGTAATGCCGTATTGGATTGCTCAGGCTCTTTAAGCGAGATAGTAATCGGTGTGTTTGGCGTGCCATGCTTCATCGCATTTAACACCAACTCATTCATAATGAGGGCTAATGGTACAGCCTCTTCTTCATTCACTTGCCAAGCAGAAAGGTGTAACGGCATTTCAACAATCAAAGAGTTTTGCCACAACTGTTGATTGCTTTGCACAATTTCACGCACCAGCGCTTGTAGCATGACCAGTGATTGTTTATTTTCGCCCTGAAGTCCGTGCGTAAGGGCAATGCTATTGATTTGACTTACAGTTTCTGTGACTACATCTGTTAGTTCGGGATGACTTATTGAATATAGGCGCAGTAAACCGGTGACACCTTGCAGGCTGTTTTTAATGCGGTGATGCACTTCACGCACTAGGCTACGACGAAGTTCTAGTTCATGGTTTCGATGTTGTTGTTCATCTGCTTTAGCTTTTGACACATCCATGAGCGTTACGCGTAGCATTTTGTCTTCAGCTTGCCCGCCCATACGCAAGCAATTCAGATTGGCATAAAATACAGCACCGTTCTTATGATTAAGCCTTAAATCAAAACTTAGTTCATCGTTAGATTCCAACGCTTTAACTCGTTTAAATTGGCGGTACCATTGGTCTTTGTCTTCATCATTCACCCATTGACTGAACACATGTTTCAACAGTTGCTTACGCTCTACACCTAACAATGCCGTTGCCTTTAAGTTCGCCTGAACGATAAAGCCTTGGCTGTCTATGGTGAGGTATCCTACAGGTGCAAATTCATACAGGTCTACATAGCGGTCACGTGATTCTTCAAGTGATGCCTGCACTTGTCGCAGTTGCTCGTTTTGCATTTCCAGTTCAATTTGATGCACTTGCAGTTCATGCAAAAGATTTTGATTAGCATTGGTGGCAGAATCTTGAGTTTGAGTGAGACGAGACTGCTCGAGACGCGCTTCAGCAATTTCTCTTAACGACTGCATATGTTTGACTGACTTATCGGTCATATTGTCTTCATTAAAATCATTTTATTGACCATTCTTTACAATATTCATACATCAACTTCTATTGAAAGCAGTATTAAAGCCGGCACATTCTTTTCACTGATAATACGTCGCGCATTTAAGCGCATTTTACGATGGCCTATTGTTGGAAAGTTATGCTCTACCACATAGTCATCAAAGTCTGTATTTTTCGTGAGCACTTCTTCTAGCATGGTCCGAAGTGCAGGAACATTCCACTGATGATTACCTAGCTCAAAAATCATGCTCCCTACCGTATCTTCTGGCTTTACTTGGAACTGTGTATAAAATGATTTGCTGACAGCAACAATTTTTAATGCGGCATCAAGCACAATAAGTGGTTCGCGCACAGTATTGACAATGCTATTAGCCAACCTCACTGCTTCTTTTTCTGCTTGCACTCGTGCTGTAATGTCAGTAAAGGTGAGTACCACGCCATCAATAAAATTATCTAAGGTGCGATACGGTTGAATACGTACCATCATCCAAGCACCTGTGCCAATTTGAAGTTCACGCTCATGAGGAATCAATGAGGCCAGTACCTTTTGAGCAGACTGAATGAGGTCATCACCCCCAATGTCATTTAACGGGCGCCCCACATCTGATGGCACCAAACGATAGATACGAACTGCTTCACGAGTAAAACTACGAATGTTGAAATGTTTATCTAAAAAGATAATGCCGATATTGATGCTATCAATCAGATTTTTCATATCATTCTGCATCGTGTCGAGCATTTCAATTTTGGTCTGCAACTCTGCATTCACCGTAATAAGCTCTTCATTCACGGACTGCAGTTCTTCTTTGGATGTTTCCAGTTCTTCATTGGTGGATTGCATTTCCTCGTTAGTGGACTGCAATTCTTCATTGGTCGATTTAAGCTCTTCATTAGAAGCTTGCTGCTCTTCAATAATGACTTGATGATTTTCTTTCAGGTACATTAAATCACGTTCAAGTTCTTCAATACGCTCAAGCTCTTCGGTCTTCACCGTACGTTTGCGTTTAGGTTTGGCAACCCCACTCACAATATCCATAAAGCTGACCAGCAGCATGTTTTGTTTCTCGCCTAAACTATTTGGTAAAGGGCGAACGCTCAAGCTTACCGTTGTAAACACGCCGTTTGTTTTAACTTGCATTTCACGGTTGAGCGTGGATTTTTCTTCATTAGCAGCGGCATATATGGCGGCACGCAATTCCATTTCCAAACCTTCGCGTGCCATTTCCATGATATTAAGGCTGGCTTGGCCAGGCGCTGGGCGCAGGTATTTACCCGTTTCACCATGCACATAGAGGATATTGCCTGTGAGGTCTGTAATCACAGAAGCAGGGGCAAAACATTGCACCAATACGCGTCGACTGAGCTCAGCAAGACTCATGTTGTCGGATGGTTTTATCACTTCCTTCACAGGTGGTTTCTCCCCATTGCTTGCTGTTGTTTGGATAATATTCGACATGGTAAAACTGCTAGGATTTTGGCTATGTTTAACACTATAAAACTTCCATTTGCGGTCTAGTGGTGTAAACAGTTCTACATGACTGCCTATACTTTCTGAGGGTGATAAAAACAGCACGCCGCTGGGTTTAAGTGCGTAATGAAATGTCGCCATCAGCCGATTTTGCAACTCAGCCTCTAAATAAATCATTAAGTTACGGCAAGACAATAAATCCAGCTTAGTGAACGGTGGGTCTTTTACAATATTTTGAACGGCAAACACCACCATCTCGCGAATGTTTTTATTGACCTGATACCCAGCATCAACTTTAGTAAAGAATCGACGTAGCCGTTCAGGTGCAATGTCTTGGCAAATGTTGGCGGAATAGATACCCGCTCTGGCAACTGCAATCGCATCATCATCTAAATCTGTGCTAAATATTTGTACAGAGAAACTTTGTTTGTTTTCATCTAACAATTCATGCAACAACATCGCGATAGAGTAAGCTTCTTCACCCGTGGAACAACCGGCTATCCATACTCGAAAGATGTAGCCATCAGGCTTATCTTTAAAAAGTTGTGGCAAGATTTCTTTTTGTAATACGGCAAAGGCTTCTGCGTCACGAAAGAAACTGGTGACGTTAATGAGCATTTCTTTAAATAGAATTTTCGCCTCTTCGGGGTGCATTTTAATGTATCGCGCATAAATCTCAGTATCGGTGATTTGATGTTGCGACATGCGACGCTCAATACGACGACCGATGGTGC
>CAYQZK010000138.1:0-4574 GCA_964422015.1 uncultured Methylotenera sp. | reverse complement strand
TGGCTGGAAATTCTGAGGATATTAATGTCACCATTAAAGGGCTAACATCTGATTTCCCTTACGTGGATAAGCAGAATAAGCTTGACACTAAAAAGGGCTTGTTCAGAGTCACTGCAAAAGTCACAAACAGCTTGATTGAATATGGTACAGGCTGGCCTACTATTGATGATTTTGGCGTAAACCTGCTTTTTGAAGGCAAGCGCATGGAGCTCAATGCCTTTGCTGGACACTTATTTGGCAACCAAATTATTAAAAGCAAAACCACCATCGCACAACTCGACGCTGATGAACCTATGTTGATTATTGACAGTGAACTTAAAGGCAACATTGAAGAAGCCATTAAGTTCGTCAACAACAGTCCTGTAGTTGAAGTTACGCAAGGTTTTACGGAGGACTTGAAAACAAGTGGCTCTGGCAAGCTCATTTTGGGCTTAAAAATCCCTATGCAAAACTTGGAGGCAGCTCAATACAAAGGTCTATATCAAATTAACAATGGCAGCATGGAAAGCCCACATACACCAACGCTGACTCAAGTAAATGGCAATCTGGAATTTACTGAAAATAGTTTGAGCGCCAAAAATATTAAAGCCATGACATTGGGCGCACCACTTATATTCAACCTAAATTCAGGTAAAGATAAAGTCATTCGTATTGCTGCTAAAGGCAAGCTAAACGACGCTATGCTAAAGAAAGCATTAGGTAAAGGTGCAGACTACATTAGTGGAAATACTGACTGGACCGGTAAAATATCCATTCAAAAACCACGGTTCAATCTCGAGGCACAAACAGATCTAGTAGGCGTTACATCTAAATTGCCTGCTCCATTCAGTAAAACAGCCAACGAGCGTTTAATATTGCGCGTAAGTGAAAAGCAAGAAGGCAATACTGATAAAATTAACATCAATATTGCAAATAAGTTAAGCACAAAAATTGTGCGATCTGAAGATAACGGTAAGTTGCGGTTAGATGGTATCGCCATTAATTTCAATCCCTCTGCTAACAACGAAAACATTACAGCCAAAGGCTTACAAGTTTCTGGCAACCTAGATTATCTAGATGTAGATGAATGGCGTAGTGTCATTGATCACTTTAAAGACCAACAAACACAAAGCGGCACACTGGCTCTAGGAAAAGTAGACCTTAAAGTCAATACATTAGATTTTTTTGACAAGCGATTTAACCAATTAAAGGTCATCAACAAATCGGGTAATGAAGGCTTTAATATTAACGTGCAAAGCAATGAACTTACGGGTGATTTACAATGGTTGAGCACAAATAATGGCAAGCTGGTGGCGCGTTTAAGCCACCTATCCATTCCAGAGAACTCACCTAATCGGGTTAAGTCTGAAGCAGAGTCTCCTAAAAAGAATTTTAGTCATTCCAATCAAGATTACCCTAGCCTAGACATCGTTGCCGAAAAATTTGAGTTCAATAAAAAAGATTTAGGGCAGCTGGAGTTGGTAGCATTTCCCAAACGAGATGACTGGGTAATTCAAAAACTCAATCTAGTTACCCCAGAAAGCTCACTTAATACTGAAGGCACTTGGAATAACTGGGTCAGAAACCCTAATTCCAATCTCAAAATAAAATGGGATATCAAAGATTTAGGTAAAGTACTTAAACGCTTCGGCTACGCAGATACCATTAAAGATGGAACTGGCCAACTAACCGGACAAATTAGGTGGCCTGGTAGCCCTAAAGATTTTGACAGTACGCGACTGAATGGCAATTTAGAATTTGAAGTTGCTAAAGGTCAAATCTTAAAAGTTCAACCAGGTGTTGGCAGATTGCTAGGTTTGCTCAGCTTGCAAAGCTTGCCTCGACGTTTAACACTGGACTTTAGGGATTTATTTAGTAGTGGCTTTGCTTTTGATAAAATCAACGCTAATGTAAAAATTGAACAAGGCATTATGCGTAGCGACAACTTCTTGATGTCTGGCCCTGCAGCAAATGTCACTATTAAAGGTGAAACTAATCTACAAACGGAAACTCAACATCTAATAGTGCGTGTAATGCCTAATATCAGTGACAGTCTTTCTTTGGCAGCATTGGCAGGTGGTCCATTAGCTGGGGCTGTAGCATTTTTAGCACAAAAAATATTGAAAGATCCGCTTAATAAAATTGCTTCAACAGAATATGAAATCACAGGCACATGGGATAATCCACAAGAAGTTAAAACAAGCATTAGCAATCAAGAAAGCAACAAAAGTTCACCATTAAATTAGACAACAATATTTCAACCAACACGAATAACTCTCTCCATTTGGATTAAGCATGGCTATTACCTCAAGATTAAAAACAACGAAAGCAAAACTTAGTACACAAGACATTATCAAAATCGCAGCGATACAAATGGCTTCTGGGCCACAGGTTTCTGCTAACTTGAGCGAAGCTGAGAGATTAATTGAAGTGGCAGCGAATCAAGGTGCCAAGTTGGTAGCACTACCTGAATATTTTGCGATTATGGGCTTAAAAGAAATTGATAAAGTAGCCGTACGTGAAGTAGAAGGTAAAGGTCCAATACAAGAGTTTTTAAGCAAAATGGCTAAAAAACACGACATTTGGTTAATTGGTGGTTCCGTTCCTTTGGTTAGCAACTTCCCTAATAAAGTATGCAATAGCTGCTTGGTTTATGACAACAAAGGCCGCCAAGTCGCGCGTTACGACAAAATCCATTTATTTGGTTTAGATTTAGGTAATGAACACTATCGTGAAGATGCCACTATTGAATCAGGTGACACTGTTAAAGTGGTGGAAACTCCCTTTGGCAAAATCGGCCTCTCTATTTGCTATGACTTACGTTTTCCAGAACTTTATCGTGCAATGGGTGATGTAAACATCATCGTTGTACCGTCTGCATTTACTGACACTACGGGAAAAGCACACTGGGAAACCTTAATTCGCGCCCGTGCTATTGAAAACCTTAGTTATGTTATCGCCCCGGCACAAGGCGGTTATCACTTGTCAGGCCGTGAGACTCATGGCAACAGCATGATTGTTGACCCTTGGGGTGTAGTCTTAGATCGCTTACCACGTGGTTCTGGCGTGGTAATCGCTACAATGAACCCAAAATATCAAGCTAGCTTAAGAACTAGCTTACCCGCATTAAAGCACCGTACCATAAAAACCATAGGTTAAAAAAATAGGCTAAAAATGACCATAGACAATGCAAGCAATGCTACTAAAGATGCTCACTTCGATGTAGCAGACGCCACTTTGCTTGCACCTTCGGGCTTAGGTGTTACTGACATTCAGCAGGTTTTAGGTGACATGATGTCGCACCAAATTGATTATGCTGACCTTTATTTTCAATATAGCCGTAGCGAGAGTTGGGGGCTGGAAGAAGGCCAAGTAAAATCAGGCAACTTTTCTATTGATCAAGGTGTCGGGGTACGCGCTGTAAGTGGCGAGAAAACCGCTTTTGCTTATTCAGACGATATTCATCTAAACGCATTGCAAGAAGCAGCTAAAGCAACAAAAGCGATTGCTGATATTGGTGCAGAAAAATCTGTTGGCAGCATAGCCAAACGTGCAACACCGCAGCTTTACATTCCACACGACCCTATTGCATCACTCTCAGCTGAAGCAAAAGTCAAACTGCTGGAACGTTTAGAATCTTTTGCCAGAAAAATTGACCCTCGCATTTCACAGGTGACCGCTTCAATCGCTGCTGAATATGAAGTCATCATGGTGGCTCGCAATGACGGTGTAATGGCAGCAGATGTTCGCCCACTGGTGCGGCTATCCATTAATGTGATAGCTGAAAGCAATGGTCGCCGTGAACAAGGCTCATCTGGCGGCGGTGGTCGTTTTGATTACAGCTATTTTACCGATGAAATATTGCATGACTACGCGCAAAAAGCGGTACATCAAGCACTTGTAAATTTAGATGCACGCCCTGCTCCTGCTGGCAGCATGACCGTAGTTTTAGGCGCTGGCTGGCCTGGAATTTTGCTACACGAAGCGATTGGTCATGGCTTGGAAGGCGATTTCAATCGCAAAGGTAGCTCCGCTTTCAGTAATATGATTGGCCAACAAGTGGCAGCGCGTGGCATTACCATTGTGGATGATGGCACCATCCAAAATCGTCGCGGCTCACTCAGCATGGATGATGAAGGCAACCCAACCAGCAGAACTGTGCTCATCGAAGATGGTATCTTACGAGGCTACATGCAGGACTCACTTAATGCGCGCCTAATGGGTATGCCCATTACAGGCAATGCACGCCGTGAAAGTTACGCCCACATCCCTATGCCTCGCATGACTAATACTTATATGCTTAATGGCAATATGCCGCCTGAAGAAATCATTAAGTCAGTCAAAAAGGGCTTATACGCAGCTAACTTTGGCGGGGGACAAGTCGACATTACCAGCGGTAAATTCGTGTTCAGTGCAGCCGAAGCTTATATGATTGAAGATGGAAAAATCACTTATCCAGTAAAAGGTGCGACGCTAATCGGCAATGGCCCTGAAGTATTGAAGCACGTTTCTATGATAGGCAACGATATGGCCTTAGATAGCGGCGTAGGCACTTGCGGTAAAGAAGGTCAAAGTGTACCTGTAGGTGTCGGGCA
>CAYQZK010000137.1:0-4665 GCA_964422015.1 uncultured Methylotenera sp. | reverse complement strand
GCGAATGGCAATGTATTCCATTTCAGGAGTGATGATACCTTTACGTGCGTAGTGCATTTGGCTCACGTTCATACCAGCTTTAGCGCGGCGTGGTAAACGCGTTAGGTTAAAGCGCATTTCTGCGAGCTCTGGGTCTGTTTTACGTTGCTGACCAAATGTTGAAGTTGGGCCGTCGAGTTGTTCTGTATCGTTGCGCTCTTCAATCCATTTTGCGCGTAATGCAGGTAAACCATTTCGAATATCAATTTTGTAGTTTGGGTCGGTATAAAGACCTGAAGTGTCGTATACCATGACGGGTGGGTTTTTCTCAGCACCAAAAGCTGAAGGGGTGTCACTTAAGCTAATTTCACGGAAAGGCACTTGAATGTCAGCGCGAGATCCTTGCACATAAACTTTGCGTGAGTTGGTGAATGGCTGTGTAGTTGCAGGGTCAATCTCGGCAGTTTCGCTGACAAATTTAGCGAGATTTTTTTGCAGATTTTTATCGGTAGAATTCAATTCTCGTGCTCCTCAAGGCAATAACGTAAGAAGCAATTCTGGGAAGTTTTTCCTAGTGCTTTCCTACGGCGGCATGACCCGCATCAGGTTCAAAGGGTTTTTCTCACTATATTCAGGAAAACTATCCAAAATACAGACCCCTAGCAATAGACGAAATATACGCTAAAGTGGCAATAAAACCAAGTGTTTAACTTGGGTAATCATTCTGGTTGTTTTGTAGTAAACAAGGCGGTAAATGATCTTTGTAATTGTTTACTTTCTACTTACTTTAATTTGGCCTTTTTAAAGTTTTTTTGTTAAACTGGACTTGGTTGAAATAAAAACATGTTCTTCAATTACTGAATTGGTCAATCTATGGCACTCGTTATTTATCTGCTTTATTACGTGGTTGCGATCACAACACTTTTTTTCCACTTCACAGGTCATTTAGAGCGTTGGGGTATGGAGTGGCTGATTATTGTGTTAGCCGTCACTGTATTTCCAGTAGTGATTCTGCTTTAAGGATTAAGAAGGCTCTCATGCACGGTAAACGGTGCATGAGGTATGTACGCGATTTACCTTAACGCTTTGTTAAATAAGCCTCTGCCAGCGAGGTTTGTTTTTTTAGTCCTAAGTTTACGGCTGCCGGCAATGCGCCGTTTAACCACGAAAAAAATGTTTGTGGCTGTCCAATAAATACTTCTTGTTTTTCATTTTCTAGAGCTTTCACAATAATTGATGCTACTTTTTCTGGGGCATCAACCTGATTGCCAGATTTCTCCCACATCGCCATTGTGTTCGCATCGTTCATCTCGGTTTTAATTCCGCGTGGTGCAACGTATGTCACTCCAATATTAGTCGTCACCAATTCTCGTCGTAGCGCTTGAGCAAAGCCATGTACGGCAAATTTGCTGGCACAGTACGTTGCAAAGTGTGGAAAACCCAGTGAGCCGAAGATGGAGCCTACCATCACGTAGTGCCCTTGATTGCTGGCTTTGAATTGTGGCAACACTGCTTGCGCAAGTTGAATGGGTGCTGTGACATTGGTATGTATCATTTGCTCGATGCGCTCAGCGCTTTGGTCTTCTAAATGAATAAAATCTAGAACCCCTGCATTGTTAATGAGCACATCAATTCCACCTAATTTTTTGGTTGCTTCAGCCACAATTCTTTGCGGCGTGCCTGTTATCTCAAAATCTGCAACGATGATTTCCGCTTTGCTACCAAAGGTTTTGATTTCATTCGCTAGTTTTTGCAGTTTATTCTCATCACGACCAACAATCGCCAAATGAGTGCCTTTATTGGCAAGGGCTAACGCAAGATGTCGACCTAGTCCGCCTGTGGCACCTGTGAGTACAATGCGTTTATTCTGTAGTTGCATTTCTGTGCGAGTCCTTAGTTTGATTGATGCATGAAGTCAGCTTCAATTGTACGGAAAATATCGCCATATAATTTGTAAAAAACTTTCGCGCTGTGAATCAGTGTAGCTTGGTCATGTTCATCCGTAATCTGGTTTACCAGACTTTCGTAAAATGATACATGGCTAATATCAAGCGAGCCATGTGAGAGTAAATAGCTAAAGGCTTTTTTAGGCAAGTTGAGGCTTTGTATCAGTTTTTCACCTGCTTGCGTGGCAACAGCCGTGCTAGTGCCCTCAAGAACCAAGACCATGCCAAAAAAGCCGACTGGATTGATACGGTTAATCATATCGTAGGCATAAGCCACCATCACTTCGGTGGCAACGCTAGCCCGAGTTGCGGCTGTTTTACCTGCGCGTACAGCTTCTTTATCACCACCACATTCGGCGATGTCGTTTAATACCCATTCCTGATGCCCCATTTCCTCTTCGATATACTCACCAATTGCTGTGCGTAACCATTCGTATCGCTCTGGCAGTCTTCCGCCACAAGCCATGAGCAAGGGTGTAGTGTGCTTTACATGATGATAGGCTTGAGTAAGAAAGCCTACATAAGTTTCTAATGAAATATCGCCTTTCCCACCTTGCTGAATAAGTGGCAGGCTCATTAAGTCATGACGTTCTTTTTCTGTGGCATTTAACAATGTTTGATAAAAACTCATATTTATTGTCCTTCATATAGTGCGTTAATTTGATTTTGATAGTGTTGAAAAATAGCCTCTCGGCGATTTCTGCCATTTGAGGTGAGTTGTGCATTTTTTAAAGTAAAGGGTTCTTCTGCAACAATCCAGCGGCTGACTCTGGCGTAGTCTGGCAGATTGTGGTTAAGCTCTTCTACAGCGGCTTCAATTTGTATTTTTGATACGGCTGGTCTAGGCACAATAATCGCTACATTCCATGGTCTTGCTTCACCATATAAAGCGACCTGCGCAATGTAGGGGGATATTTTCAATTCCCGCTCTACCCATTCGGGAGAAACGTTGCGGCCGAATGAGGTGATAAAAATATTCTTTTTTCTTCCAGTAATAAATAAAAAGCCATCTTCATCCACATAACCAATATCGCCAGTGTAAATTTTGTTTTGTAATGACTGTTGCTGGCCTACATAACCGAGATAGGCGTTACCAGTAATCACGATTTCATGTTCATCAGTTAATTCAATGCTGACGTGAGGCAGTGGTTTGCCAACACTACCCATTTTATTCATAGTGGGTTGGTTGAGCGAAACAACCGAAGCACATTCAGATAGTCCATAACCTTCAAATACAGGGATAGCTAATTTCTTAGCACGATTGAGCAAGGCAGGTGAAACGGATGCGCCTCCCACGGCTAAGAAGCGTAAATCTTTTGGTGTAGCTATACCAGTTTCAAGATACGAAATCAGTGCATGGAGTAATTCTGGTGTAAAGATTGCGGTGTTGGCTTTTGTTTGACTTAGTGTTGTTGTTAGCTTTCTGATATCTAAACCAGTTGCACCGTTTAGACCAACTTCGCTACTAGGGAGTAGTTTGCAGGTGGCGCCTCCCAATAGGGGCGCATAAATGCCGGCCACATTTTCCAATAAAGTGGCTAATGGCAGTACATTGAGATGGATATCATTTGATGATATTTGGGTTGCATTAGCAATTGATTTTGCTACGTTTAGCATGTTGCCTGCGCTCAGGCATACGCCTTTAGGGTTACCAGTAGTGCCTGATGTATAAGTGATTTTCGCTGTGTCGGCAGGAAGGTTTATTTTTTTAGCCGCATACAATGAAAATTGCGTAAGTGTTTTTCCAGCTAATTGAAATTGAGTTCTATGAAGTATTGTATTTGCTAATAATGACTCAAATAATTGAGGGTGGTCGGTAATGAGTAAAGTGGCACCTGCGTCTTCTATGGCGTGTAGCCATTG
This sequence comes from uncultured Methylotenera sp., assembly GCA_964422015.1. GTDB lineage: Bacteria > Pseudomonadota > Gammaproteobacteria > Burkholderiales > Methylophilaceae > Methylotenera. The sequence goes on along the minus strand of CAYQZK010000137.1, from coordinate 877 downwards.
CGTTGGAGAGAAGAAGAAAGGTAGTGGAATAAGTGGAATTTCACATTCAAGCGCAGCCAAATCTAAAACTACCCAAGCAGGGTGGTTTTCTACAGCTAAAGCGATTGTTGGATGGTCGTCAACACAAAGCCCTTGCCATTTTTTAACCTGACAATGAATGGCGTTGTTTAGCTCTGCGTAGCTGAGTTCGACATCCAATCCAGACAGCGCAAGGTGCTCTGGCTGTTTTTGTGCCTGAAACTCGATTGACTGATTGATGCTATTTTTTGTCACGCTTATAGTACCGTCACTCCTCTGATAGCCACCACTTGAGGTCCGTTATCATAATAGCTGCCCCAAGTTGCCATTTCATTATGGCTGAGCCTTGATTTGTCCGCTGCTTGTAAGGCATATACGTCACGGCCACCTTTAATTAAGCCATTTTGCAAACTGTGATGGGCTGTTGCTACGGCCCATTCCACGCCAATATCCAAGCTGTGTTGAATGACATTAGCAATCAAAACACCAGCATTACGTGGGTTGGCTACAGCTAAATTACCAATTTCAGTGATTTGTTTGCGAGTGATGACGCGATTGAATCGCGCTGAAAATACTTGTTCAACAGGTGAATCAAGGTAACGCTCTAAAAATAAAGGTGAGTGTTCCGCTTTGCGCATGCCAAATGCTGCAACCAATTCACCATTTTCATCTCTCAAGGTTACCAGTTCTGGCATAAATTGTTGAACATCAGCACCGTAAGTTTTTGCGAAAACTTGATGCACAAACTGCTCAACTTCTTTGCGATCAGGAGCGTTGACATCCGATGTTGCCAGTTTAATGTTGTTTGCACGCTGTCTTTTTGTTGTTGTATGAGTGCGATTTTGATATGCAGCTTCAG
>CAYQZK010000136.1:0-4711 GCA_964422015.1 uncultured Methylotenera sp. | reverse complement strand
GCATTTTAAGCCAAAAGTCGTCATAAGCACTTGTTTAGTCTAGAATTCAGCCTTATCAAACAATGAACTGATATTTCATGCAAAAAACTCGCCGCCATCTCGAACTACTCGCTCCTGCCAAAAATGCAGATTTTGGCATTGAAGCGATTAATCATGGCGCCGATGCCGTGTATATCGGCGGCCCTGCTTTTGGCGCTCGCGCCAAAGTGCCCAACACAGTGCAGGATATTGCCAGGCTGGTGCAACACGCACATCGCTATCACGCTGAAGTTTTTGTAACGGTAAACACCATTTTTCATGACAATGAATTAGAAGGTGCCCGCGAACTGGTGTATCAGCTTTACGATGCAGGTGCAGACGCGCTTATTGTGCAAGATATGGGTTTACTGGAAATGGATTTGCCGCCCATTCAATTACATGCCAGTACTCAAACTGATATACGCACCGTTGAAAAAGCTGTGTTTTTAGACCAAGTGGGGTTTTCGCAAATCGTGCTTGCGCGCGAACTAGACCTCAACACCATCAAAAAAATTGCTGATGCAACAGAGTGTAATCTAGAGTTCTTTATTCACGGCGCACTCTGTGTAGCCTTTAGCGGACAGTGCTTTATTAGCCATGCCCACACAGGAAGAAGCGCCAATCGCGGTGAGTGCTCACAAGAATGTCGATTGCCCTACACGCTGGAAGACGCACAAGGCCGCATTATTGGTAAAGACAAACACTTTCTATCCATGAAAGATAATGACCAAAGCATGAACCTGCGCGCCTTAATTGATGCGGGTATCAGCTCATTCAAAATTGAAGGTCGCTACAAAGATTTACCTTATGTTAAAAATGCCACCGCCCACTACCGCGAGTTACTGGATGAAATTCTAGAAACTAGACCAGAACTCGCAAAATCATCGCACGGTAATTGCACTTACACTTTTACACCTCAACCAGAAAAAACCTTTAACCGCAGCGCGACCGATTACTTTGTAAATGGTCGAAAAGCAGATATTGGTGCATTTGATACGCCTAAATTTTCAGGTGAAGAGTTAGGCAAAATCACTAAAGTCGGCAAAGATTTTATTGAAGTAGAAACCAGTATTGAACTACATAATGGTGACGGCATATGTTTCTTTGATGTGCATAAAGAGCTGGTAGGCCTACGTGTGAATACGGTTGAAGGTAAGCGCTTATTTCCGAACGAAATGCCAGAAGACGTGCGACGCGGTATGACCGTATTCCGAAATCGCGACCATGCTTATATGCGACTTTTAGAAAAAGAATCCGCAGAACGCAAAATTCCTGTAACGATGATGTTTTTTGACACCTTTGATGGATTTAGCCTCACCGTCACAGATCAAGCTGGATATAGCGCCACAGCAGAATGCATCGCAGAAAAACAAGTTGCACAGAACACTGAAAAAGCTGAAGCCAGCTTACGCGAAAACTTGGGAAAACTAGGCAACACTGATTTTGATCTGAAGGATATTCATCTCAACACCACGCAAACATGGTTTGTACCAGCCTCTATTGCCAATAACTTACGCAGAGAAGCCATTGAACAGTTACAACAGACTCGTTTGCTGGGATACCAACGTCCACCACGCAAAGCGGCTATTGATCCGCCTGCTATTTATCCAGAAGACACTCTCAGCTACCTTGCCAATGTTTACAACAAAAAAGCGCGCACTTTTTATGAGAAGCACGGCGTCAAACTGATTGCCGCGGCCTATGAAGCGAATAAAGAACTAGACGAAGTGCCGCTAATGATTACCAAACACTGCCTACGCTTTAGTCATGGCTTATGTCCGAAAGAAGCCAAAGGCGTGATTGGGGTACAGGGCACGGTGACAGCGGAGCCGATGACGCTCATTAATGGCAATGATACATTCACATTAAAGTTTGATTGCAAACCCTGCGAAATGCATGTGATGGGTAAAATTCGCAAGCCAGTATTACAGATGGCTCAGCCACAAGCTGTCACATTTCACGCAAAGCGACCTTGATTAAAGCGTGGCATCCATATTTATCTGCATCTAACAATGAATCTATCTGCAGTTTTAAAGTCGAATAAATAAGTTTTATATTTATTGGTAGGTAGTTTTTGTGCGATTAAGCCTCTTATCTGCAGCATTCATTTTATTGTTCGCGAACCTTGCCATGGCAACTGAAGAGCCAAAATATACAGTATTGGAAAAATCTAATGCATTCGAGTTACGCTCTTATGTGCCAAGAGTGGTGGCAGAAACTTTTGTAACAGGCTCTCTAGACGAAGCTTCCAGCATTGGTTTTAGACGTATTGCAGATTATATTTTTGGCAATAATACTTCGCGGAATGGCGCCAACGAAAAAATCAGCATGACTGCACCAGTGACAATGGCACCAAAAATCGAGAAAGCGGAATCACAAAAAATTAGTATGACGGTACCGGTCACCATGCAACAAATCACTGGTCAGTGGCGCATGTATTTTGTGATGCCCAGCCAATATACATTGAGCACGCTACCAAAACCCAATAACGCCATGGTGACTTTGCGTGAGTTGCCTCAAAGTCGAATAGCGGTGATACGTTTTTCTGGCTTGGCAGGTGAAGAAAAAACCGCAGAAAAAGCGGCTGAACTCTTGGCGTGGCTTAAAAGTAAAGAAATTACACCAATTGGCGAGCCCGAACTTGCCCGATACAACCCGCCTTGGACTTTGCCTTTTTTGCGTCGAAATGAAGTGATGGTGGCGTATTAAAAGTTACAACTGGGAATAGACCCCCGCCAATCGCTAGGATTCAAATCGCCTTACGAGTTTACTCAAGATGCTTTTAATTTTGAGTACCATCATGATGCAATTTTTGCACTCCAGCTTAGATTCACACTCTCACTTTTTAGCCGAATTAACTTACACCAACCTCCAAACAATTACATCTTAAGCAATATACATAAAACACTTTTTTATAATCTAATGATATTTAGATATCCTTACTTAGTATTTAATAATCTAAACACGCACCGATAGAATACACGCTTTATTAGACTGCGCACCTCTCCCTAGTGCGCCCAGAGGAGTATTTTGTGAAGATTCGTCGCTTAGATTTAGATGATACAGTCATTAGTCAACCACATGTAGAATTAGGCCTACCCCCCCGCCGAATATGATGTGACACATGCGTCAGATCATCCGCTACTTAGAATAGCAAGTTATGCGGTTGTAGCAGTATTAACAGGTCTTACTCTGTATTTCACCTATCAAATATTTTTGGGCGACAACACCCTAAGTGGCATTGAAATTATTTCCAACGCCTTACATGACCCAATGTTTTGGAGTGCTGTTGCAGTTGGGCTTATTGCGCAAGTGATTGACGGCGCGCTGGGTATGGCATACGGCGTAACCTCAAGTAGCTTCTTGTTAGCGGTAGGTGTCTCACCTGCCGTAGCGAGCGGGGCTACCCATTTAGCCGAAGTTTTTACCACGGGCGTATCAGGCGTATCACACCTAAAAATGGGCAATGTGAATAAAAAACTGTTCTTCAGTTTGCTTATTCCTGGCGTCATCGGTGCATTAATCGGTACTTTTATTTTAGGAAATGTCGACGGTAAAGCACTCAAACCCTACATCAGTGCTTACTTATTACTGATGGGCTTATACGTACTCAGTAAAGCTTTTCGTCATATCCGAGCCCGCCAAGAAATCAGCACTTACAAGGTTGCGCCATTGGCACTTTTCGGTAGTTTTATGGACACTACTGGTGGCGGCGGATGGGGGCCGATTGTAACGAGCTCCCTTGTAGGATCAGGTCACGATCCTAGAACAACCATTGGATCAGTCAATTTTGCGGAATTTTTTCTAACCGTTACGGTAGCCGCAGCCATGTTTTCAATTCTAGACCAAAGTGTATGGATTATTGTATCTGGCCTAGTGATAGGTGGTTTATTTGCCGCACCATTTGCTGCCTATATTACCAAACACCTCAAAACAAAAACATTGCTGATTTTAGTTGGTAGCCTAATCAGTTTGATTAGCGCGTTTAATTTGTATAAGGCTTTTTAAACAAGGAGTTTCGATTATGTCCGTATCAATGGGCATAGCATAAACAAAGGGTTATGAGAAATAACTGATGGCGAGTTTTTCCATAACCCACCTTTAAGCCTTTTTCACAAACTCAGACTTCAGCTTCATTGCACCAAAACCATCAATTTTGCAGTCAATATCATGGTCGCCATCCACAAGGCGAATGTTTTTCACTTTGGTGCCCACTTTAACCACTGATGAAGAACCTTTTACCTTCAAATCCTTAATCACAGTAATCGTGTCACCGTCTTGCAGTACGTTGCCATTGGCATCACGAATAACTTTTGCATCTTCTGCCGTTGCCCCCGACTCCTGACTCCACTCATGAGCACATTCTGGGCAAACATACATATTGCCGTCCTCGTAAGTAAATTCAGAACCACATTGAGGGCATTTTGGTAAAGTACTCATCTCTATTTTTATCCTAGTTTTTTCTTAATTCTATCTTATTGCGTCTACAAAACTACGCCACATAATTAACGTATTGACCACGTCCTGCTGCCTTTGCCGCATACATGGCTTTATCTGCACTTTTTAACAACTGCTCTGCATTCGCACCATCTTGAGGGCAAATGGCAATACCAATACTAGCCGAGATATTGACTACAAAATCATTAATCGCAAATGGTTGCGAGAGTTGCTGAACAATATTTTCAGCAACCTT
>CAYQZK010000135.1:4059-4800 GCA_964422015.1 uncultured Methylotenera sp. | reverse complement strand
CAGCGAAAGGGCTGCGGCCACAGCAATGATCAGAATCGGTCGATTGTTCATACGTTTCCTGTTTCAAAATCAGTGATGCCTTGGCTACGTGGTGCCTACGTAATAGGCCGCGACACCCAACCCAACAGCCAGCGCATATGGGACACGTTCGTTTGTAACCTTTCTAATTAGTGGCTGCCCTGGCGAAGGCCACCGCCCTTCCCTGATGTGTTCTGCCAAGCCGTTACGCAGGTTTATCAAAACTGTGACCATATTGGATTTCCAGATACCCCAGGCGACGGATAACAAGCCCCCAGCTAACAAGATGGCGACGCAGATTTTGGCCATGTCGGGCCAACCGACAAATAGACCAACAGTTGCGATCAGTTTGACGTCACCGGCACCCACCATCCTGAATAAATACAAAAACAAGAACACCAGAAAACCGGTCATGCCACCCAACAGTGCCGCATCGAGACCGATGCCCCAAGGCGTCAGCGAAAAGCCCAAAGCTGTCAAAACTGCGCAGAGCACCAAGGTATTGGGTATTTTTCTCGTACGCCAGTCGTACCAGATAGCCAACACCAGCAGCGCACTCAAAGCCACTAGGTTGACTAACTCTAAGTTGCGGGAGGACATGCGTGGTTTCCGGGTTCTACTAACTCACTTTAAGGAAAGACGGCTGTTGAAAGTCGCGTAGAAATTCGGGTAAATAAAGCACCCAATTCCGTGCCCAGCGCCGTCGCGCCTACAGCGATGCCC